>DASXXW010000213.1:0-16375 GCA_036502865.1 Rhizomicrobium sp. | reverse complement strand
GCTCGTCTGGCAGATGGCGAAACCCATGGCACGTTCGAGGGCATAGATCAGAACGGTGCGCTGTTGTTGAGGGAAAATTCGGCCCGTCTGCGTACGATCTCCGCGGGAGACGTGTTCTTCTGACGCCATGCTGCTCGCGATAGACGCCGGAAATACCAACATCGTCTTTGCCATCTGCGAAGACGGCGAAATCCGTTCCGAATGGCGGGCCGTGATGGACCGCGCGCGCACGGCCGATGAATATGCCGTGCTACTCGGGCCCTTGCTCGCGCTGGCGGGTTTGAGTTTCGGCGATGTCGACTCCGCGATCATTGCAACGGTGGTTCCCGCGGCCCTGTTCGATCTGCGCCTTTTTTGCCGTCGTTATCTCAATTGCGAGCCGCTTGTCGTCGGTGAAGCCAATGTGGATCTCGGTATCGAAGTCCGTGTTGACCGGCCGACCGCGGTAGGCGCGGACAGGCTCGTCAACACCGTCGCGGCGCATGAGCGTTACAAAGGTGCGTTGATAGTCGTCGATTTTGGTACGGCGACGACGTTCGATATCGTAAGTTCCGCTGGTAATTATGAAGGCGGCGTGATCGCGCCTGGTGTGAATGTTTCAGCGGAAGCACTTCATCTCGGCGCGGCAATGCTGCCGCGTGTGGCGATCCAGCGCACGCAATCGGTGATCGGAAAAGACACCGTTCCCGCCATGCAGTCCGGTCTTTATTGGGGCTATCTCGGGCTTGTCGAAGGTCTCGTTGCACGTATCCGAAGCGAATATGCCGAGCCCATGACGGTCATCGGGACCGGCGGCCTTGCAAATCTTTTCTACCGGCAGACGCCTGTTATCGAGCATCTCGACGCCGATCTCACCATCAGAGGCCTCGTTCTGATTCATGCGCGGAATACAAATGCCGCTCCGATGCGTTTGAAGTCCTGATGGACGCGCGAGTGACCGATAACGAGCTTGTCTTCCTGCCTTTGGGCGGGGCGGGCGAGATAGGCATGAATTTCAATGCCTATGGGTATGGACCACCCGACGACCGGCAGTGGATTGTCGTCGATTGCGGCGTGTTGTTCGGGCGCGAAGCAGGAACACCCGGCGTGGATGTGATCATGCCGGATATTCGTTATCTCGCCGAGCAGCGCGACAACGTGCTCGCGATCGTACTGACGCATGCACATGAAGATCATATCGGCGCTGTCGCCCAGCTCTGGCCGCAACTGCGCTGCCCGATCTATGCGACGCCGTTTACCGCAAAATTGCTGGCTGAAAAGCTCGCCGAAGTCGGTCTCGCGGATATCGCGCGCATTACGGTCGTGCCGCTCGAAAGCCGGTTGGAAATCGGGCCCTTCGAGATCGATTTTATTTCCATTACCCATTCGATTCCCGAACCCAATGCGCTCGCCATTCGCACCTCGTTCGGCGTGGTCGTTCACACGGGAGATTGGAAACTCGACCCCGAACCCCTGATTGGCGAGGCCACCAATTCCAGTGCCTTGCGCGCAATCGGAGACGAGGGCGCAATCGCGCTGGTCTGCGATTCAACCAATGCACTGGTGAGTGGTGAATCCGGTTCTGAATCCCAGGTTCGCCGCAGTCTGATCGATTTGATAGGTACGTTGAGCGGACGTGTGGCCGTGACCGCTTTTGCCTCAAACGTCGCCCGGCTTGAATCGGTAGGAGCGGCGGCGCGAAAGCACGGCCGCCAGCTCGTATTGGTAGGCCGCTCGATGCATCGCATCGTCCAGGCGGCAAAAGATACCGGCTATCTTCGCGACTTTCCCGCGATCATCGATGCAGATGAAGCCGCACATCTCCCGGGCCGCCGAGTCCTCTATCTTTGCACCGGCAGTCAGGGTGAACCGCGCGCCGCACTCACGCGCATTGCGGCTGGCGAGCATTCTTCCGTCTCGCTGGGACCGGGCGACTCCGTGATTTTCTCGTCGCGCATCATTCCGGGCAACGATCTCGCCATTTTCGATCTGCAAAATAAACTCGCTGCGCTGGGCGTCGAAGTTATTACCGAGCGCGATCATTTCGTTCATGTGTCGGGGCATCCTGCACGCGAAGAACTCGAGCAAATGTACCGTTGGGTCCGTCCACGCATTGCCGTGCCGGTCCATGGGGAGCTGCGCCATCTGACGGAACATGCGCGACTTGCCCGCTCGCTGCAGGTGCCGCAGGCAATTATTTTGCAGAACGGGTACATGCTGCGTCTGGCGCCCGGCCGCGCCGAAATCGTGGATGAAACGCCGGCGGGCCGTCTGCATCTCGATGGAAAATTGCTGGTCGATGAGGGCAAGGGCCATGCGCGCGCGCGGGCGGCGCTCGCCTATGCCGGGTTCATCGCCGTCACCATTCCGCTCGACAAGAAGGGCCGGGTAGCGGGTGATCCTGCACTGTTCCTCGAAGGTATTCCCGATGCCGTGCACGATCCCATCCGCACGGCGCTCGACGATTCCTTATCGCGGCACAATGGCAAGCGGGGCGATGAAACAAGTTTGACGGAGCGCGTGCGTCTTGCGATCCGCCGTGCAGCCCAAGCTCATTGGGGCAAGAAGCCCGTCACGCGTGTGGAAGTGATCTGGGTGCAGTAATCAACGGATGCGACAATCATGATCGGGCGGCTCAATCACGTGGCAATCGCGACAAACGATATCGCGGCGGCATCGAAGATTTATCGTGAGACGCTGGGTGCCAAGGTTTCCGCACCGGCGCCACAGCCGGACCACGGGGTGACGACCGTCTTCGTCGAACTTCCCAACACGAAAATCGAGCTGCTCGAACCGCTGGGTGAAAACTCACCGATCGCCAAATTCCTGCAGAAGAATCCGTCGGGAGGCATTCATCATATCTGTTACGAAGTGGACGACATCATCGCCGCGCGCGACAGCCTGCGCCAACAAGGCGCCACTGTCCTCGGCAGCGGAGAGCCGCGTATCGGCGCTCACGGCAAGCCCGTACTCTTCCTGCATCCGAAGGATTTCCTCGGCACGCTGATCGAGCTGGAACAGGCTTAGATGCACTGGGTCGTACTTTCCGGCGCCTATGTCATTCTGTGGTTTCTGGCACTGCAGATATTGCTGCCGATCGGAATCCGGGCGCCGTATGAAAATGGCGAACACACACATGTGGTTGGCGATGCGGGCGCGCCTGCAAATCCGCGTATTGCGTTCAAGGCATTGCTTGCGAGCGCCATCGCCGCCGCACTCTGGCTGATTTTCTATGTGCTCGTGCGTGAAGGCTATATCGATGTCTGACGAATATCAGGCGTGGCCTGCTAATGACGGTTCTTCGTCCAGCACCATTCTGGTGACTTTGGCGTAGTCGGTCTTTCCCGTGCCGAGTACGGGAATGCATTCCACATGGACCACACGCTTGGGGATTGCCAGTTCCTGAACGCCGTGATTGTGCGCCCAGCCTGCAAACGCTGTCCTATCGGCATCGGGAGACGTCGTGACGAGTATGATCTGCTCGCCTTTGCGCGGATCGGGAAGCGCAATCGCTGCGTGGTTGCAATCAGGCCACAGCGCCGACGCACAACTTTCCACGACTGCGAGCGAAACAACCTCTCCGCCCACCTTTGCAAACCGCTTCAACCTGCCTCTGATGGCGATGTAGCCGTCGCTGTCGATAGTGACGACATCGCCCGTATCGTACCATCCGCCAGGCACGGGATGAATGACACCCGGCTGATCGGGCCTGACGTAACCGAGCATCACGTTGGGGCCCCGGACGAAGAGTTTGCCGGCATTGGGAATGCCTTGGACCGGCTCGAGCCGGCTTTCGATTTTTTGCACCAGGCGGCCCACTGTGCCCGGCCGGTTTGCGCCGGGCTGATTGGCTGCAATCACGGGCGCGGCTTCTGTAACGCCATAGCCTTCGAGCAATTCGACGTTCCTGTATTTCCTGCGGACGAGCGCGCGTGTTTCATCGCGAAGGCGTTCCGCGCCGCACACGGCCAGTCTCAAACCGTCGAGGTCACCGGAATCTCCGGCGCGCGTATATTGCGAGATGAATGTATCCGTTGACAGAAGAATGGTTGAGCCCGTTTCACGGACGCGGCGCGTGATCTCGCGCGGCTGAAGCGGTGTCGGATGAAACACGGCTTTAATCCCCAGCAGCAGCGGCACGAGTACGCCGACTGTCAGCCCGAAACAGTGGAAGGTCGGCAGGGGATTGAAAAGTATGTCGGTTGGAAAGAGCTCGATATGCGAACGAACCTGCTCCACATTTGCAAGCAGATTGAGATGCGAAAGCGCAACGCCCTTGGGCTCGCCCTCCGTTCCCGAAGTGAAAAGAAAGACGGCAGGCGCACCGTGCGGCGGCCGCGATGTAATAAGCGAGGGCGCATATTGCCCGATCGCCGCAGAAGCTTTGTCGCGCAACGAGAGTTCGGCGCGAACGTCCTCGAGATAAATGATCCGCGCCGTGCTTGCGAGTTCGCCGATCAGCGATTCGAATTTCCCGATGTCAATGAAACGACGTGCCGTGACGATGCGCGTGACCTTTGCCATCCGCATCGCTGCCTGTATGGCGGCGGCGCCTGCGGTGAAGTTCAGCATCGCAGGCACGCGTCCATAGGCCGAGACGGCGAAGAAGGCGATGACCGACCCGGCTCCGGTAGGCAGCATGATGCCCACGGCCTCGTTCGGCCGGGTGCCCTTCCGCAGCGCATTTCCGAGTGCAAGCGCGGCCCGGACAATTTCGTCATAGCTGAGCTGCCGCTCGTCGCCATCGATGATGGCGATGCGCTTCCCGCCAAACGCCGCCCGGGCCTCCATGAGCGCCTGGAAAACCGGCTTTTGCGCGCGCGGCAGGTCGAAGGGGATGATTTCTTCCCCCGATGCCGCAGCTATGGTGGCGAGACTCATGAATGCCTTCTCATCAGGCGCAAATTATCCGAGCAATCCTTCCCCTGCGCAAATTTCCCTCGCGCCATGGCGAAGCCGGAGAGGGGGATGCGATTGGCGTGATTTTGCCTCGGGCAGCCTATATGTAACGCGCATGACCATCGTATTCGACCAGGCAGCCAAAGACCGCCGCGCCCAACGGCACCCGGAAAAGGCCAACCGGCCAGACACGGCATTGCTCCGCAAGCCGGACTGGATCCGCGTCAAGGCGCCGGGAAGCCGCGAATATCAGGAGACGCGCGGGATCGTCCGCTAATTCGGTCTCCATACGGTCTGCGAGGAAGCCGGCTGCCCCAATATCGGCGAATGCTGGACCCATCGCCACGCCACCATGATGATCATGGGCGATACCTGCACGCGGGCCTGCGCGTTCTGCAACGTACGCACCGGTCTGCCCGGCGCCCTCGATCCGCAGGAGCCGGAAAACGTTGCACAGGCGACGGCGAAACTCGGCCTCAAGCATGTGGTTATTACGTCCGTCGACCGCGACGATCTCGCCGATGGTGGCGCAGGGCACTTCGCGCAGGTGATCCGGGCTATCCGCGCCGCCAATCCGGCCACGACCATCGAAGTGCTGACGCCGGATTTCCTGCGCAAGCCAGGTGCCGTCGAAACCGTGATGGATGCACGGCCGGATGTGTTCAACCACAATCTCGAAACCGTACCGCGCCTCTATCTGAACATACGTCCCGGCGCGCGCTATTTTGTTTCTTTGCGATTGCTCGAACGTGCGAAGGAGCTGGTGCCGGAAGGCTTCACAAAGTCGGGACTGATGCTGGGCCTTGGCGAGAGCCGCGAGGAAGTGATGCAGGTGATGGATGACCTTCGCGCCGCGGGAGTCGATTTCCTCACGCTCGGCCAATATCTCCAGCCTTCGCGCAAACATGCGGCGGTCGTGCGTTTCTGGGCGCCGGACGAATTCTCGGCATTGGAACAGATCGCCCGCGCCAAAGGTTTTTCGATGGTGTCGGCAAGTCCGCTGACGCGCTCGTCCTATCACGCAGATCAGGATTTCGCGGCACTCAAATCCGCGCGTGCCGCCAGGGCCGGCAGGTGAGTGCGCCCGATTGCCGTCCCAAACCGACTCCCGAATTCTTCCGTACACGGTCGATTTTATTTACGCGATCGTCGCCGATGTGGAGCGCTATCCGGAATTCGTGCCCTGGTGCGCCGGTTTGCGTATCCTCAAGCGCGAGCTGGCTTCGTTTGGTGAAGTGATCTGGGCCGAAACTTTGGTCGGCTTCAAATCGCTGCGCGAGCGTTATACGAGCCGTGTCGAACTCGATCCCGGAAACCGCCGCATCGATGTGACCCAAACGGAAGGACCGTTCCGTAAGCTCGAAAATCATTGGCGATTTGCGCCGGTTGGCGAATCCTGCCGCGTGGATTTCGCGATCACCTTCGAATTCCGCAGCCGCCTGCTCGGACATGTGGCAGGTGCAACCCTTGCGCTGGTCATGGGGCAGATGACGGATGCCTTCGAGGCCCGGGCTCGCGCGCTGTCAGAGAAGCTTCAGCAGTAATCTCAGCGCAGCTTCGACGCTCGCCATCCGGATTTCGCCGCGGCCGATATCGCCGAACAGATGTTTTTCGTGCAGCGTTGCCCCGCGGTCGCGCGCGGCGGCCATGTGGACAAGGCCGACCGGCTTTTCATCGGTGCCGCCGCCCGGTCCGGCAATTCCGGTCACAGCCACGGCCAGTTGCGCGTTGGAGACCTTCATTGCGCGTTCCGCCATCTGCCGGGCCACCGCTTCGGACACAGCACCCCATTGATCGATCATTTGCTTGGGGACACCCAGACACGCGATCTTGGCTTCATTGGAATAAGTAACAAATCCGCGCTCGAAGACATCGGACGATCCCGGAATTTCCGTCAACAGCGCAGCAATCAATCCACCCGTGCAGCTTTCCGCCGTTGCGATACGTAGTTCCAACGTGCGTGCGTATCGAAGCACGTCTTCGGCAAGATGGAGATGTCGAGATCCGAAGATGCTCATGGCGATAAAAGATGCAGCCATGCGAGGAGGAGCATCACCAGACCGGCAAATACGCCGGCAACGACGTCATCGGCAACGATGCCGAGGCCGCCGGGCAGACGTTCGGTCTCACGGATCGGCCAGGGCTTGAGGATGTCGAACACCCGGAACAGCAGGAAAGCGAGGGCGAAGCCCAGCACTGTGCGCGGCGCAAACGCGCAAGCGATAAACTGTCCGGCTACTTCGTCGATCACGCATTCGGATGGATCTTCGCGTCCGTGTTCGCGCGCATAATGCTCCGCGGCCCAGCCGCCGACCGCCATTGCCAGTATGCCCGCGAACAGAACCAAAAAACGTCCGCCGAGCACGGCCACGCCGAAGGCGGCAACGGCAGAAACAAGACTCGCCAGCGTTCCCGGTGCGGGTTTGATCCGACCGAGTCCGCCCAAGGTCGCAATGGCCGCCGATATGTTCACGATGCTGGCAACCGGATGGTCGCCACCGCCTGCGCCGCAAGCCCTTCGCCGCGGCCGGTGAATCCCATCCGTTCGGTCGTTGTTGCCTTCACGCTGATGCGCGAAAGTTCAAGCCGCAGAATATCGGCGATCCGCGTGCGCATGGCCTCGCGGTGCGGGCCGATCTTCGGCCGTTCGCAGATCAGTGTCACATCGCAATGTACGATGGCGCCTCCTGCTTCGTCTACGAGCCGCGCCGCATGTTCGAGAAATTTGGCCGATGCGGCACCACGCCATTTTTCATCCGTAGGCGGAAAATGCTGGCCGATATCGCCTGCGCCGACCGCACCCAGAATCGCGTCGGTCAGCGCGTGCAGGCCTGCATCCGCGTCGGAATGACCTTCAAGCCCTGCGCTATGCGCGATCTTCACGCCGCACAACCACACATGATCGCCATCTGTGAAGCGATGTGCATCGAAGCCCATGCCCGTATGGAATTCGCTCATCGTGCCCCGTAACAGGCGTGCAGCATGCGAGAAATCCTCTTCTGTGGTGATTTTCAGATTTGTTTCTTCGCCTCGAACCCGCGTGATGGAAAGACCGGCCAGCTCGGCGAGCGCCATGTCGTCGGTCACGTTCGTGCCGGCAAATTTGCGATGTGCGGTGAGGAGATCGGAGAAGCGGAATCCCTGTGGCGTCTGCGCGCGATAAAGCCCATCGCGTGGTACGGTCGTCCAGGCGCCTGCATCGTCGCGCTTCAACGTATCGGCCACGGAGACAAGTGGAATGGCTGCAACGGCGCCCTGTTCGAGTGTGTCGATCACGCGGCCGATCAGCGCCGGAGTAACAAGCGGCCGCGCCGCATCATGCACCAGCACAAAATCCGGCGCGTGGGGCGCCAGCGCTTCAAGTCCATTGCGCACGGATTGCTGCCGCGTGGCGCCACCCGTTACGAAGGGCAGGCGGGACAGGCCATCGAGAGCGATTTCCGACTCCGCGTGCCGGTCTGCCGATGTGACGATCTGGACGAGATTGATATCAGGGCGGCCCGCAAATGCGGCGACGCTCCGGCGCAACACCGGAGCTCCGAGGAGCGGCTGGAACTGCTTGGGTACGGGACCGCCGGCCCGCTGGCCCTGACCGGCCGCAACAATCACGATAGCCGTGTCAGACATGAACGCTCACCGACTGCGGAAGGATTGGGTTCTGCTCAGCATCGAACTAACACGTTCCAAAGGCGTGTGGCCAGCGTTGGTGGAATTGGGTAGTGGAATGATCGCTACTATCCTTTCCTCCACCGCGAAGCGGGGGAGGTGCCCCGCAGGGGCGGAGGGGGCGAAACGCCAGTGTGACCCCTCCGGCCCTCGCTACGCTCGCACCACCTCCCCAGCAGGCTGGGGAGGAAAGACTCGTCCGCTAGGGTGAAGTAATGAGTGAGACGGTACCGCCGTGGAGACAAATATTGCGGATTCGTTGTCTTCTGATTTTCGCCGTGATGGTCGGTGTCGCGGGGTGTACGGAGTTCGGCTGGGTGGATATCACCGGTCATCATCGCGGTCGCTCCGAAGCCAGGTTCGATTACGGGAAATGCGCCGCCGAATCTGGGGTTGCCGCGGCCGGCAGCGAACTTACCCATGACGAAAAGGAAGCCGACCGCGCGAGGCTGGCCGCCTGCATGTTCTCGCATGGCTGGCGGAAGAGAAATTTCCGGAGCCTCTGAGAAATCGGACGGCGCGAATAACAGCCGCGGCATTCTTGCAACAGGCTGTGGCTTGGGTACACTCGCGACGGTTTGCATTGGTGCCGACCTGAACTGTGAGGGGTTTACGGCAGGCCTGAATGGCGACAACCAATCTGGCCGATGCGCCTGAGCGCACCTGTCTGTGGCAGGTAATCCGGGCCGCATCGCGCCCGTCGCGGCTGGCTGGCGGGGTGGGCGTCCTCGCCGTGGCCTCCGGCATTGTCACATACGCCACCGTCACGGGGCTCGTCCCTTATCACCCGACCTCGGTGGCGCTGATCGCGCTGCTGCTCAGCAATCTCGTTCTGGTGTTGTCGCTCGGCGCGCTCATCGCGTGGCGGTTGACGCGGCTGTGGATTGACCGCCGCTCCGGTATTGCCGGCGCGAGACTGCATGTGCGGCTGGTGGCGATCTTCAGCGCCATCGCCGTCATCCCCGCCATTCTCGTCGCCATTTTCGCGGCCGTATCGCTCGATCTCGGACTGGAAGCGTGGTTCTCCGCGCGCGTGAAAGCAGCGCTCGGCAATGCCGTGCATGTCGCTAATCACTACGTGCAGAGCAATGAAAGCCAGATCGTCGGCGATGCCTATGAGATCGCGAACAACATCGAGCACGATCCGGAACTGTTCGACACCGGCAATCGCGTGCGCGCGGATATGCTATTCACCAAGCTCGCCATTCTCACCAAGGACCGGGGGCTGCAGGCGGCTTACATCATCGACTCGCACGACCATGTGCTCGGCAGTACAAAGCAACGATTTCTTCCCGATCTGGCGCTCCCGAAGCAAAGCGATATCAGGCAGGCTTCGAAAGGCACCATCGTCATCGATGCAAATTCCAAGGTTGGCGTGGTGCGCGGGCTCATCCGCATGCAGGCGCTTAACGATGCCTATCTGCTCGTGGTTCGTACCATCGATCCGCAGGTGCTGGCCTATTATCAGAAAACCGTGGATGCCGTTTCGGAATATAAACGGCTGGAGCAGAACCGCTCGCAGGTGCAGCTCGTATTTGCTGCGCTCTATGGGGCGGTGTCGCTGCTTATTCTGATGGCAGCGATTTGGTTGGGGCTATGGGCCGCCAATAGCCTTGTGCGGCCCATTTCGCGGCTCATCTCCGCGGCGGAACGCGTGAGCCGAGGCGATCTGAAAGTGCAGGTCGAAGCCGAACGCGACGACGACGAAATGGGCACGCTGGCCATTGCGTTCAATCGCATGACCGGCGAACTCGATACGCGGCGCACCGAGCTGGTGCTCGCCAATCAACAGCTCGACGAGCGCCGCCGCTTCACCGAAGCCGTACTCGCCGGCGTGAGCGCCGGTGTGATTGGTCTCGATCGCGACGGCCATGTCACTATCGTCAATCGCGCGGCGGCGCGGCTTCTCAACGCCGAGCCGGAAGAACTCGAAGGGCGCCATTACGCGGAGGCGATGCCGGAACTGTCGGCGATCATCCGCCGCGCCTTGCTGGAACCTGTTGCGCGTGCGAGCGGGGAGGCGACAGTCAAACGCGGCGGGACGATGCGGAGCCTGAGCGTGCAGGTGGCGAGCGAAGCCGGTGCGGGGGAGGCGGGCTTCATAGTAACATTTGATGATATTACCGATCTTGTTTCGGCGCAGCGAACCGCGGCGTGGGCCGATGTCGCGCGACGCATCGCGCACGAGATCAAGAATCCGCTGACACCGATCCAGCTTTCGGCGGAACGCCTCAAGCGCAAATATGCCGGCGAAGTTTCGACGGATCCCGAGATATTCCGCCAATGCACCGACACGATCATCCGCCAGGTCGGCGATATCGGTCGTATGGTGGATGAGTTCTCGTCATTCGCACGTATGCCATCGCCGAAAATGCGCTCCGAAATCGCGCAGGAACTCGTGCAGGAGACGGTTTTCCTGCAACGCACCGGCCATCAGCAGATCGATTTCGAAATTGCCGGCGAGACGCGGCCGACACGGTTCGATTGCGACCGGCGCCTCGTCTCCCAGGCGCTGATCAATGTGTTGAAGAATGCCTGCGAGGCGGTGGAAGCGCGCGTCACCGCCGGCGCAGACGAGCGCGGACGAATCATCGTAACAACCATTGCCGAGCCGTCGCGGGTCGTGTTCTCGGTCGCGGATAATGGCATCGGACTTCCGCAGGCGCAGCGCCATCGCCTGACCGAACCCTATGTCACCACGCGGGCCAAGGGTACGGGCCTCGGCCTCGCCATCGTGCGCAAGATTGTTGAAGAGCATGGCGGCGAGATTTCGATACTCGATCGTGAGAATGACGAGCCCGGCGCAGAAGTGCGCCTTGTTTTTCCGCTGAAGCAGAAATTGTCACGCGGAGTTGAGTTGGGTGAGATGAATGAGCAAGAACGGATCGTTGATAGCGCCTGAACTGCTGGTCGTTGACGACGAGGAGGATATCCGCGAGCTGATCGCGGGGATCCTGCACGACGAAGGCTACGCAACGCGCGTCGCAGCCGACAGCGACTCCGCGCTCGCCGCGGTACGCCAGCGCCGTCCGCAACTCGTCATATTGGATATCTGGTTGCAGGGCAGCCGGCTCGACGGAATACAGGTGCTCGATCAGTTGAAGCGCGATCATCCCGATATGCCGGTCGTGATGATCAGCGGCCACGGCACGATCGAAACGGCGGTCGCCTCTATCAAAAAGGGCGCCTATGATTTCATCGAAAAGCCGTTCAAGGCCGATCGCCTGATACATGTGACCGCGCGCGCGCTCGAAGCAGCCCGGCTGAAACGCGAAGTGCAGGAATTGCGGCTCAAGGCCGGCGACGACACGGAGATGGTCGGTCAATCCTCCGCCATCAGCCAGCTTCGACAGACGATCGAGAAAGTCGCGCCGACGGGCAGCCGCATCATGATTACGGGCACGGCCGGTTCCGGCAAGGAGCTCGCGGCGCGGTTGATCCACGCGCATTCGCGCCGTGCGGCGAACGCCTTTGTCGCCATCAATTGTGCGACGATGGAGCCGGAGCGGATCGAATCCGAGCTCTTCGGCGAAGAAGGTGCAGACGGTCCGCGCAAGATTGGCCTGCTGGAGCTTGCCCATAACGGCACGCTGTTTCTCGATGAAATCGCCGACATGCCCATCGAAACACAGGGCAAGGTGTTGCGCGTGCTCGTCGAGCAAAGCTTCCTGCGTGTGGGCGGAACGACTCGTGTGCAGGTGGATGCGCGGATTGTTTCCTCCACGACAAGCGATCTGCGGCTGGAGATTTCTTCCGGCAATTTCCGCGAGGATCTCTATCACCGGCTGAATGTGGTGCCGGTGCGTGTTCCGTCGCTTTGCGAACGCCGCGACGATATTCCGCTCCTGGTGCTTCATTTCATGAAGCGGTTGTCGGTCGCTTCCGGCTTGCCGATGCGCGAAATCGGTGATGACGCCATGGCGGTGCTGCAGGCGCATAATTGGCCGGGTAATGTGCGTCAGCTGCGCAATATCGTGGAGCGGTTGCTGATACTTGCCAGCGATGATGCGCTGCAGGCGATTTCGGCCGATCTGTTGCCGGCGGATTTCAGCGGCGGCGCGACCTGGGCCAATGGCGCGACAGGCGATCTTGTGATCTCGCTTCCGTTGCGCGAGGCGCGCGAGATATTCGAACGCGAATATCTGGTCGCTCAGATCAATCGCTTCGGCGGCAATATTTCACGCACGGCGGCTTTCATCGGCATGGAACGTTCGGCCCTGCATCGCAAACTGAAATCCCTGGGCGTCGGCCCCACGGGCCGGGAGCAAATACTCAATGCGTAATCATCGTGCGCCGGTGGGGCGCATTGCCTATGTCGACGGCCGTTATGTCCGCCACGATCTCGCTGCCGTGCATATCGAAGATCGCGGCCTGCAATTTGCGGATTCGATTTACGAAGTGGTCGGGGTGTTCGACGGTCAGCTTTATGACGAGGAAGAACATCTGGATCGGCTGGAACGGTCGTTGCGCGAAATCGCGCTGACTATGCCGATGGACCGTGCCGCTTTGAAATTTGTTCTGCGCGAGATGGCGCGTCGGAACCGGATCACGAACGGGTTGATTTACCTGCAGGTCACGCGCGGCGCCTATCGCCGCGACCACGCGATCCCGCAAACACGAAAGCGGCCGACGCTCATTATTACCGCGCGGCCGACGGATGCGGTGGGCTTCGAGCAGCGCAGGCAAGCCGGCATCGGCATTGTCACCCATCCCGATGAACGTTGGGCGCGCTGCGATATCAAATCGACCGGGCTGCTGCCGAACATCCTTGCCAAGACTGCGGCGCGCGACGCCGGCGCTTGGGAAGCCTGGCTGATCGATAAAGACGGGCGGGTCACGGAAGGCTCTTCCACGACTGCCTGGATCGTGGACAGAGAAGGGCGCCTCGTCACGCGCGATCTCGACAATGCCGTGCTGCCCGGCGTGACGCGACGCATCCTCGCGGAAGTCGCGGCCAGCGCACAGCTTCCCATCGTCGAGCGGCGCTTCACCAAAGACGAGGCCCTGGGTGCCAGAGAGGCTTTTATCACCGCGGCCACGATCGGGGCGCTGCCCGTGGTAACCATAGATGGCGAGGCAGTGGGCGACGGCAGGCCGGGACCTGTTGCGCGGCGGCTGCAGGAACTTTATCGACATGCCGCGGCGCATAAGGCCGGTGGCGGCGAAGCCCAACTTTAGGTCTTCGCGCAGCCGCAAAATGCAACTATAATTGTGACGTTTCGGCGAGGGGCGCTGAAGCTCAAGAAAGATAACGGTTCATCATGACCGAAAAACAACAAAATCTGCAGGACACATTTCTGAACGCAGTCCGCAAAAGCAAATCGTCGGTGACGATTTTTCTGGTCAACGGGGTCAAGCTGCAGGGGAATATCACCTGGTTCGATAATTTCTGTGTCCTCCTGCGCCGGGATGGACACGCCCAACTTGTCTACAAGCATGCGATTTCGACGGTCATGCCGCTGGGGCCGATCCAGCTTCAGGACGTCGAACCAGCAGCCTTGGAAAGCGCCTGAGTCCCGCCCGCCGGGCGCCGCATAGCACCCGGCGCGGGATTGCAGCCATCGTTCTGCATGTCGAGCCCAAGGGGCGCGAGAGCGGTCGCGCGATCCGCGATGCGGAGGCACGGCTTGCCGAAGCTGTGGGGCTGGCGGAAGCCATCGGGCTCGAGGTTCTGGGGCGTCACGTCGTGCCGCTGGCCGCGGCGCGTCCGGCTACGCTTATCGGTTCGGGCAAGGTGGAGGAGATCGCAGCCGAGGTCCGTGCGATCGAACCCGAAGTGATTGTCGTCAACGCCACGCTGTCGCCAGTCCAGCAGCGCAATCTCGAAAAGGCCTGGAGCGTCAAAGTGCTCGACCGCACGGCGCTCATCCTTGAGATATTCGGCGAACGTGCCCGGACACGGGAAGGGCGGCTGCAGGTCGAGCTTGCGCATCTCACCTGGCAGAGGAGCCGTCTCGTCCGAAGCTGGACCCATCTCGAGCGCCAGCGGGGCGGCTTCGGCTTTCTCGGCGGCCCCGGCGAGACACAAATCGAAACGGATCGCAGGCTGATCGGCGAGCGCATCATCAAGATCAAGCGCGAGCTTGAAGATGTGCGCCGCACTCGCGGGCTGCATCGCCGCGCACGCAAACGCGTGCCTTATCCCATCGTCGCACTCGTCGGTTACACCAATGCGGGCAAATCGACCTTGTTCAACACATTGACGAAATCCGAAGTCGAAGCGCGCGACATGTTGTTTGCCACGCTGGATCCGACGATGCGCGGCATGCGTCTGCCGAGCGGGCGATTGATTGTTATGTCCGACACGGTGGGCTTCATCGCCGATCTGCCGACCGAGTTGATCGCCGCGTTTCGCGCCACGCTTGAAGAAGTTCTGGAGGCCGATGTCATCGTTCATGTCCGCGACATCGCACATGACGAATCCGAGGCACAGAAAGCGGATGTCATGAATGTGCTGGCAGAGCTGGGAATCGAAAGCGACGGCGACCGCAACATTCTCGAACTGTTCAACAAGATCGATCTTCTGTCGCCGGAGGAGCGGGCAGGGCTCGTCGCGCGCAATGATGCCGGCGCGGCGCCTATCGCCGTTTCGGCGCTGACAGGGGAGGGCTTATCGGATTTTCTGCGCCGGCTTGACCGTTTGCTCGACAGCCGCTCATTGATGCTGGAATTGCGCCTCACGCCGGATGACGGTGCCGGTCTTGCCTGGGCTTATGCGCATGGCCGCGTGCTGGCCCGCAAGGATCGCACCGACCGGGTGCAGCTTACGCTGTCGATAGAGCCCGCGGAGCAGGGCCGTTTCGAGAAACGCTACGGACAGCAAATCACTTCAAAAATGTTGCAGTCGTAATCGCCGTTATTCCTTCGCCTTAGCGGCCTGCCAGAGTGCCTCCATCTCCGCGAGCGATGCGTCGGATAATTGCCGATCCTGTTTTGCAAGGGCGGACTCTATCTCCCCGAACCGCCTGACGAATTTTGCATTCGTGGATCGCAGGGCGGACTCGGGATCGACCCCCAGATGCCGCGCCAGATTGGCCACGGCGAACAGCAGGTCGCCGATCTCATCTTCCAGCTTCTCCTTGCCAGCGCCGCTGTCGCGCGCCTGGACGATCTCAGCCGCTTCCTCCGCGATTTTCTCCACGACCTTCGGTGCAGAATCCCAATCAAATCCGACCCTTGCTGCACGTTGTTGAAGTTTCAGAGCCCGCAGCAATGCGGGCAGGGCGGCCGGCACATCGGCGAGTAGCCCCAGCCGTTTTGCCGCGCGTTCGCGTGACTTATGCTCTTCCCACGCCGTCGTTTGTGCGGCGGCCGTGTCGATTCCGCTCCCATCCGCGAACACATGCGGATGCCGCCGCAGCATCTTGTCGGTGATGGCGCGTGCCACATCGGCGAAATCGAATAATTGTTGTTCGTTCGCCATTTGCGCGTGAAACACGACCTGGAAGAGAAGGTCGCCCAGCTCTTCTTTCAGGGCAGTCCAATCTGCGTCTTCAATCGTGCCGGCAACTTCGTAAGCCTCTTCGATTGTATAAGGCGCAATGGTGCGGAAATTCTGCTCGCGATCCCACGGGCAGCCTGATTTGGGGTCGCGCAGCCGGCGCATGATCGCCAGAAGTTCGGTCATGCCGGAATCGCTGTCTGTGCTCATAGGGATATTGAATGGGCCAAACGCGTCAGCGGCAAGACATGAGCGGAAAGGTTTTCGTGCAAGGAAGAAAAGCCGAAGCGACCGATTGGGATCGATCGCTTCGCTGGAGATGATCAATTCGAACGGGAACGTGTTTCAACCTTCCGGGTGGTTTTGAAAGTGCGAATGCTTATTTCCTGA
>DASXXW010000212.1:0-15648 GCA_036502865.1 Rhizomicrobium sp. | reverse complement strand
ATGCTCACCGGCGACGAGAATATTGTCGATGTGAATTTCACCGTCGGCTGGGTGATCAATGACGCCGCCGAGTATTTGTTTGACGTCGATAATCCGCCGCAGACGATCAAGGCGGTCGCGGAAAGTGCCATGCGCGAAGTTGTCGGCCAGACGGAAATTGAACCGATTCTGACCCAGGATCGCGCGCCTATCGAAAACCAGGTTCGTGAATTGATGCAGAAGACTCTCGACGGCTATCGCGCCGGCGTCACGATCACGCAGGTAAAGATGCAAAAGGCCGATACGCCGGCGGAAGTCATCGATGCTTATCGGGATGTGCAGGCCGCCCGCGCGGATCAGGAGCGCATGCGCAACGAAGCGGAAGCCTATGCGAACAAGATCATTCCCGAAGCGCGCGGTAAGGCGGCCAAGATCGTGCAGGATGCCGAAGCCTATCGCCAGCAGGTGATCGCCGATGCCGAAGGCCAGGCGAAGCGCTTCCTGTCCGTCTATGCGGAATATAAGAAGGCACCCGAGGTGACTCGCCGCCGCATGTATCTGGAGACGATGAGCGGAATCCTCGCGCCCATGAACAAGGTCATTCTGGACGAGGGCGCCGGCCGAAACGTGATGCCTTATCTGCCGCTTCCCGGCTTCGATAAGCGAACGCCCGATATCACGGTCACAGAGCCAGCCCCGATGGCTGGTGGTCCGCAGGCATCAAGCGGTTCCGCCGAAACGGGGGCTCAGCAATGAACCGCCTTGTCATTATCGGTGTAGCGTTGGTCCTCCTGTTCGGTATCTGGGTAGCCAACGCGAGCTTCTATACCGTAGATCCGACAGAGCAGGTGCTGTTGCTGCAATTCGGGGCGCCGCTCGAGGTTGTAACGGATCAGGGGTTGCATACAAAAATTCCCTGGATGCAAACCACGCAGGTGATTGACCGGCGTCTTCTCAACCTGGAGGCACCGGCCGAGGAAGTCATCACGGAAGACAAGAAGCGAATCGTGGTCGATGCATTCGCGCGCTGGCGCATTATCGATCCGTTGCGTTTCTATCAGACGCTTCTCGACGAGAATGGCGCCCAATTGAGGCTGGATCCGTTTCTCAGTTCCGATCTCAGGCGTGTACTCGGTTCACAAACCTTTGCAACTATGCTCTCGAGCGCGCGCGCTGATCTCATGCACGATATTCGCGACGACATGAATCAGGAGACCGAGCGTTTCGGCGTTGCAGTTGTCGATGTTCGCATTCGCCACGCCGATCTGCCGCCGCAGAACAGCGAGGCGATCTTTCAGCGTATGCAGCAGGAGCGCAAACGCGAGGCCAATGAATTCCGGGCCGAGGGCTCCGAGATCAAGCAACGCATTGCGGCCCGTGCAGAGCGTGAAAGGACTGTACTGACTGCCGAAGCCAATCGGGAGTCGCAAATTCTTCGCGGCGAGGGCGAAGCGGAACAGACACGCATCCTCGGTGATGCATTCGGGCAGGATCCGGATTTCTTCAGTTTCTACCGTTCGATGCAGGCCTATCGCGATGCGTTGCCGGCGGATACAACTCGAGTTCTATTATCTCCGAACAGTGAGTTTTTCCGCTATTTTGATCAGCAGTCGGCGGGTCCTGCTCCTTCGCCCGCGCGACGCAGGCATTGAGGATCGCCCTTCATCCGGTTGTCGCAAAAAGTACGGGACGGCATGAATTGAGCGCTCGCGGAAGCGTTATACCCAAATAAAATTTAATCGGATGTACGACGAAATCCGCTCGACACGACGCTTTGCAGCATGCACCGTTTGCATGCGTGGGGGCATGGAATCCATTTGTGGAGAAACCCATGCCGAATTTTGAAATCTGCTACCTCGACGACGAAGGCTCACTGGCCTGCAGCTTTTCAGCCTTATGCGAGAGCGAAACCCAGGCCAAGGTGCTCGCTCACGCGATGAAGCTTCGCGACTATAAGATGTTCGAGGTCTGGCGGGACCGGACATTGATTTACCAGCGGCCCCAGCATTTCGGACCTCTTTCGACCGCACAATAAGTCGAAAAAGAAGTCTTTTTTGCCTTAGCAGCCCTTGGCAGGCTGGGTGTGCCAAACTATGTCAGGTTTTGGCCACCCGGCTGGGAGGTGCTGGATGCTTACGCTGCTCTTCGGCATGTTCGCGTTTTTCTGGACAGCCCTGTTTTCGGTCATCGGATTGGCCTTGGTTCTGGGGCTGCTCATCCCGTTTCTTATTCTCGCGCTTGTGGTTCGGATCGGTCTGTTCTTCTTCAAGCTCGTGGCTGGTGTCTTTCTGCTCGCGCTGTTCGCCGTCTGCCTGTTCTGAATGCTCGATCCATGCTATGTTCGTTTCAGCTAGTGCGGGCGGTTTCCGTGTGGGGCGGGGCTCAAGGAGTGAGCCATGATCGTCGAGAATGACATACGGGTAAGAAGTTATCAGTTATGGGAAGCGGCAGGACGGCCGCAGGGACAGGACGTAGAATTCTGGCTGCGCGCCGAATCCGAGCTTATGGATGAAAAATGCCGTGCGCCCCGGCTGATAATCAAAACGTTTTCGGTGCCCGTTCCGCGGATTCTCGCCGCGCCATCCTTGCGGCGAACGACCGCGACGCGCATCCCTCCGCGTCCGGATCTTTCGGCGACTATCTCTGCCACGCGATAAGCGGAAGTTCGGCGGGTATCCGCGCGGCTTCGTGATGTGGAACTATCCGCAACGTATAATCTTCGGCGGCACGCGGCCCAGCAATGTCGCCCGCGTAGACATATCCGTGCGCCGACCCGGGAATGTGTTGTTCCCGGTGGAGCGCCACGATTTCTGCAGAGATACCGTCGATCGCTTCTGCAAAAAGCTCCACGCGGATGGAGCCGGGCTGCACGTCGCCCAGAAAGACCGGGACAGAAAAACGAAACTGCCCCTCGGCTGGAAGAATGGTCGGCTGGCCGATATGCAGACCAGGCCATCCGCTCCGCAGTTGTTCTGACCAGTGGGCAAGTGCCTTCGCCAGTGAGTAGTCGTCTTTGAGCCGCGATCGGAGGCCCGCTGCAGCTGGGACGTACGCTTCTTCGATGTAATCGCGCATCATCCGATTGCTTGCGAATGCCGGTGTCAAAGTCGACATGCTACGGCGCACGCGCGCGAGCCATGCGCGGGGGAGGCCATCGGAATCGCGATCGTAAAATTCTGGTATGATCCTCGTTTCAAGCATTTCAAAAAGACTCAAAGCATCGCGCTCATCGATCTGGCCCGCCTCACCGCCGCTTCCATCTCCAATTGACCAGCCAAGTTCATCTTCGTGGGCTTCCGCCCACCACCCATCCAGAATCGAGCAATTGAGCCCGCCATTGACGAGTACCTTCATTCCGCTGGTACCACATGCCTCCCACGGCCTGCGCGGTGTGTTGATCCACACATCGGCGCCCTGAACCAGCTCTTTGGCGATCTCGATATCGTAATCCTCAATGAAAACGAGGTGTCTGCGGAAGCGTGGTTCCCGCGCGAGATTGATCCATGCACGGATCATTTCTTTTCCGTCACGATCGGCAGGGTGCGCTTTGCCCGCGACTACAATTTGAACCGGGTTATCGGCATTCAAAAACAATCGCTCGAGACGGGCGCAATCGGAAAGCAGGAGGTTAGGGCGTTTGTATTCGGTAAAACGGCGCGCGAAGGCCAAAGTAAGGATATTCGGGTCGAGCACAGTCCTCGCATGCCCGACGTCCTCGCCAGAGAACCCTCGCTCGCGCAACTGGGTTTCAAGATGCTTGCGAACTGTGTGCACCAGATGTTGTCGGGCTTCGCCGCGCATGGACCAGAGGCGTTCGTCATCGACGCTCGCTATTTGTTCTCCGAGATGTTCGGACAATCCATGCCATCTCTGCTCGCCACAAGCCTCCGTCCAGATACGATCCGCTCCGTCCGAATCCCATGTCGGCATATGCACGCCATTGGTGATATGGCCGATCGGAATTTCGCATTCCGGCCAACGCGGGAACAAAGGCTGGAAAATGCGGCGGCTGAATTGTCCATGCAGCCGACTGACGCCGAGACAGGCAGTTGAGCCGCGTTGCGCAAGCCATGCCATATTGAAAGACTCATGCGCGTTGTCCGAATCGCTGCGGCCCAGTCCGATCAATGCTTCCAGGGTAGCGTCTGTTAAGGGAAGGTCCCACTCCGGATACGGCAGATAGGTACGTAGCAAATCAGTCGGAAATGCATCGAAGCCGGCTGCAACAGGCGTATGTGTAGTGAATACGTTGCCGGCACGCGTCGCCCATAGAGCTTCCCAGAAATTCAGTTTCGAGCGCCTGGCGCACTGGTGCGCGCGTTCGATAATCGCAAAAGCCGCGTGCCCCTCGTTGATGTGGCAAATCTCCGCATCTGGATGCAGATGCTCGATCACGCGCCAACCACCGATGCCTAGTGCGATCTCTTGCATCAAGCGGATTTCCGGCCCACCACCGTACAATTTTGCAGTAATGCCGCGGTCCGCGGGGGTGTTCAGTGGATCATTGCTGTCCAACAGGTAAAGTTTTACTCGACCGACATTCGCCTGCCACACCCGCAACAACACGATGCGTCCGGGAAACTCCAACGGAATTCGCAGCCAGCTGCCATTCCTCTGGACGACCGGTTCGATTGGTAAAGTAGCCGGTTCATTGTAAGGATAAAGTTCCTGCTGCATGCCGGTGGAATCCACAATCTGCCGGAAGTAACCCTCCTGATAGAGCAGGCCGACGCCGATCGCTGGCACGCCCAGATCGCTCGCGGTTTTCAGAAAATCTCCAGCCAGAATGCCCAAACCTCCGGCATAAAGCGGTAGCGCTGCGCCGAGCCCGAACTCCATACTAAAATAGGCAATCTTCTTCAGGCGCTCCGCGTAGCCGCTTTCCACGAACCAGCCCGGCCGTCGATGGTAATCGTCCCGTGCGGCTGCGAACGCGCGCAGCATCGCCAAGAATGCGTTTTCAGCGGACAATTCGCGAAGTCGGGTCGAGGAAGTGTTTTGTAGAACAGTCCATGGGTTGCATGTCCGTTCCCAAAGATCTGGATGAACGGCACGCCACAGTTCATCGGTTTCGTGACTCCACGTCCATCGCAAATCGAGCGCAAGCGTTCTCAGTCCGGATAAGTCGTCGGGCAGGTTAGATAGAGGCAGCGCAACCACGAGAAGTTCCTATCCAAGAAAGAAACGAGTGCTCAATCCTGCCTGTGCCTGAATCCGAAAATGCGAAAGAGATGCATTTCGAACGGGCGCGGCCATATTCGCAGAAAAAACACACACAAGTTCTGGCTTCGGAATATTGCGCAGAAAACTTACTCACGTTAGTCCTGTCCAGAAATGGCACAGAAATATCACTTGGCAACGCCGGGAATATTCAGGTCGCAAAGTGGTACCGCGAAAATGGCTCCGGACAACGAAGCAATTTGCATAAAAAGGAAATCACGACCCTAATTGTAAGAGCTTTCTTAAGGCGGCGTCAGCCATTCTGAACACGCGTTCTCGGCATGGTTGTAGCCCGCGAGATGTCGACCAATAATCCGCAGCCCAAGCCGCGTCCGGAAAGGCGTGTGCAGAACAGAACCGGCTTTCGGCTAAATGGCAAGCTGTTCGCCCCGGATCGTGGCTGGGAAGAGGACTGTCTGGTCCTCGATTTTTCCGTGAGCGGCGCCGGGCTCCGATGCGGAGCGTCCGCGCCAACCGGAACCCGCGTCATTCTTTACGTCGAATGTTTCGGTCGTTTCGAAGGACGAGTGGTCCATCGTGACCGGCTGCGTTTGGGTGTCGAATTCCAGTCGAGCAAAGCGAAGCGGGAACGGACGCGTCAGCAACTCGCCGATTTCGTCGCGACCGGAGGGGCGGTGCAGGGGCGAACTCGATCCAGTGCGCGCGCCAGCGATTTGCCTGCTTTCGCGCATTTTGTCGCCGAAGACGGGACAACAGCAGAATGCGATGTCGTCGATTTCGGACTTTCCAGCGCATCTTTTAAAACAAAAGCGCGGCCGGCGATCGGAGACATGATCGCTTTCGGTGAAACCGCAGCTCGCGTCGTTCGCCATACGGCGGATGGCATCGCCGTCGAATTCGTTGACAGGCGCACGGCAGAAGAGCGACGCGCTCATGTCGAGCAACTTCAAAACGCACTGGTCGACGCGGACGATGCAGCCAAACGCGCCGAGAAAGCGAATTCCGCCAAGTCGGAATTCCTGGCGAGCATGAGCCATGAATTGCGGACGCCGCTCAACGCGATCATCGGATTTTCCGATCTTATTACTTCGCGCATGTTCGCGGACGACAATGATCGCCAGGTGCAATATGCGGAATTGGTCCGCGATGCCGGCCATCATCTGCTTTCTCTCATTAACGACATGTTGGATCTCGCCAAGATCGAGTCCGGTCGCATGGATCTTCTGGAAGAAGAAATCGATCCCTATCCGCTGATGGAGGAAGCGACCGCTTTCGTTTCCGCGCGCGCGGCGGCGGCAGGCTGTCTCCTGCGTTGCGAGCCCGGTGCAGACCTGCCTCTGCTGATGGCCGATGAACGCGCATTGAAACAGGTGCTGCTCAACCTACTGGCCAATGCCATAAAATTCACGCCGGCAGAGGGCACGGTCACGCTGTCGGCTGAACTGGAACGCAATGGGAATTTGACCTTTCGTGTACGCGACAGCGGTGTCGGAATTGCGCCGGAAGATATCGACCGGGTCTTCGAAAAATTTGGGCAGGGGCGCAAAACTGCTTTGACGGGCGAAAAAGGCACGGGGTTGGGTTTGCCGATTGTTAAAGGCCTTGTCGAAGCTCATGGCGCCACGATCAGGCTGGAGAGCACTCTGGGCGAGGGAACCTGCGCCATCGTGACCTTCCCAGCGGGCAAAGTTCACCCCCGGCAGAAATTGGCTTCCTGATCCGTTTCTGCGACGCTGTTTTCGCAGGCTGCGCATTGGGGTACGCAGCAATAGTCGAAACGGTGGGTAAGGCATGAAACTCGTGACATACACGGCCGGCGCGGAACCGCGGCTCGGTATTGTAGTTGACGGTGGGGTCGTCGATATCTCGCGACACCTGGCGGACGCGCCGGGAGATATGATTTCTCTGATCCAGCAATGGGATCGTCTCAAACCGCAGCTTGAACTGGCCGCTATGAGCCAAGCGGATCAGCCGCTGTCATCGGTCAACTTGCGAGCCCCCATTCTTCGACCCGGCAAAATTCTCGCAATCGGGCTTAACTACCTTGACCATGTTGAAGAGACGGGTGCGCAGCGCCCGGCCTTTCCCACCTTTTTTGCAAAGATGCCGACGGCCACCAACGGCCCGTTCGATCCGGTAGAATTCCCCTCGGTATCGCAGGACCTTGATCACGAAGCGGAAATGGTAGTGGTGATCGGCCGACGCTGTCGTCACGTGCCGAGGAATCGCGCGCATGAAGTTATCTTCGGCTATTGCTGCGGGAATGATGTGAGTGTGCGGGATTGGCAGAAGCGGACATCACAATGGATCATCGGAAAATCCTTCGACACCCACGCGCCATTCGGACCCTGGATCACGACGGCCGCCGATGTGGACGCGCATAATCTGGGAATACGCGCGGTGATCAATGGGGAGGTTCGCCAGAACTCCAATACCAGCCAGATGCTGTTCGACTGCGAAGCCCAAATCGAGCATCTGACAAAAGCCATGACGCTCGAGCCGGGAGATTTGATTTACACGGGGACGCCTGCGGGCGTTGGTATGGCCCGCAAGCCGCCCCTTTATCTCAGACCCGGTGACGTCGTTCGCGTTGAAATCGATGGACTCGGCGCAATTGAAAACCGTATCGAGTCCGGCGCAGACACGCCCCTGATTGCGTAATCGATCTCGGCGCTCAGTCGCCCGGCGAATGACTGTGTGAGCGCGCCTCTTCCTCGGCCGCTTCCAGTTCTTCGCCTTCGTCACCATCCAGCGCGGCTTCGGCGTCTTTGCCCAGCTTCTCGATCTTGTTCCGGTTGCGCCGGACAAAGCGCGTCTCGTTTTCGCGGAAGTCCCGGGCCGCCGTGTAATTGCCCTCGCCAAACACCTCTTTCCGCACCGCGCGGGGCGTAGGTTTGGTAGCCCGCTTCGCACTCTTTCTTTTTGCCGCTGACTTTTTGGCAACAGGCTTCTTTGCCACGATCTTTTTGCGCGCTGGAACGGCAGCCTTTTTTGCGGCCTTCTTCTTCGCCGGGGCTTTGGCTGCTTTTCGTGTCGCAACGCGTCCGGTTCTTGCGCGCGCAGTCTTGCCGCGAACCGATTTTTTGGCGCTCTTTGAGCCGCGCCGTGCGCCGGGTCTTCCCGCCATCTCAATCTCCTGATGATAAAGCAGCAGATAACGCTGCCTCCAACATTTGTCGCTATATCTCACACGTTCGAGCGTGCCGCCAAGTGTCCTGTCGCGCTCGACGAGAATTTTCTGCCGCCAACGCTTTGAGAATTCTTCGGACGGTTCGGAGTGTGCCTGACGCTAATCGAATTCCCGACTGCCGAATGCAGCGAACTCTTAAGCGCATCCACCGATATTACTGGCCCAAATGGATTCCGGATAGGGCTCGATCGTAAGGTTTTAGTCTTGCCGAAAAGTAAGACGCACCGGAACGTGCATGCGTTCACGAATGCGTCATATTCATTTCGTCATCCGCAGGAACTGTTCGCCGAAAATCGCCGAACAGCTCCGCACGATTTGGGTGAGGCCCGGTCTGGGTTTCTCAGTGCGTCAGATGATGGACTTCATGATGCCGGTATTTCTGCACGTGAGTGGCACGCAATCCGGCGAGGCCATGGCGCTCGATCAACTGCTGCCAGCCCAGATACTCTTCCACGCTGAGGGAATAGCGCTGGCAGGCGTCATTAAGCGTCAGCAGCCCGCCTTGCACGGCGGCCACCACTTCCGCTTTCCTGCGGGTAACCCAGCGTCGCGTTTCTGCTGGCGGTAAATCGGGAAGTGTCAGTGTTTCACCACCCGGACCGTATACAAATTTAATCGGACCTTCTGCATCCGTTGCGAGGCGTCCCATATGTCTGTCTCCGCGTTCGATCCCCCACTGGTGCGAGAGTCCGCAAAGCCGGATGCAGTTCCGGGAAGTGAGATGCATTTCACCCAACCTGATTGATCAATGACCAACGGCAGAGTCGCCCGTCAACACATCGTCAATCATATATCGCGCCTCAGCCGAGGCTGCGGCCGATCCAGATTACACGGCCCATGATCGCGATTTCGTCGGGCTTGATGTTGTCGAAGCTGCGATAGGCGGGATTGTCGGATTTTACGGTCAAAAGCTTTGTGACCGGATGCATCGAGATACGCTTGACCTGCAGCATGTCGTCGATCCGGATCACGTAAAGTCCTTCCCGACGGGGATTGGTCTGGGAAGGATCCACAAGTGCATGGTCGCCGTCATGCAACGTTTCCCACATCGAGTCGCCGGAAATTTCGAGCACGAACAGACGATTGATGTCGCTTGATATGCGCCGCAGCCATTGCTCGCGGAACATGAGATGGCCGGCCGGTTCCGAGTCTTCCGCGAGTGCGCCTGCGCCCGCGGCTGCGCGCAGATCAAATACCGGAACGGAAAGATAATCGGGCGTGAGGCGCGTTTCGCCCGCAACTTCTCCAATTGTGACGTCGAAAATCCTGGCAAAGCGCCGCAAAAGCGGCAGCGATAGACGCTGGTCCTCCCGTTCGTAGCGGCCGATGGAGACAGCGGTGGTGTTGAGCTTGTCCGCCAATTGTTGCTGGGACATGCCTCTGGTGTGACGCAGCTTGCCGATGTTGTTCATGGGCAGAGTGAACAATACCGATACGTTATATTCCAGAACCGAATTGGTTGACATTGAGGCCGAATTGGTTACTTTGCGGCGGTACGAGACGCCGCGAGGACAGCAATGAAAACCGCCGAAACCTTCTCCAACCTACCCGTCCAAACAGGTTTGACCGGGAAGCAGAGAGCCTGCCTGGATGCCATCGAAGCCCATCTGGGCCGAACGAGAACCATGCCCAGCGTCGAAGACCTTCGTCTGGCACTAGGTTTTGGATCGAAAGCGGGTGTGCTTCGCCTGCTCCGCCAACTTGAGGAACGCGGCCATATCGCGCGACTGCCGCACAGGGCCCGCGCCATCCGTCTGCTGCAGACAGAAGCTTGCCCTTATTGCGCGGAACGGCTCGCACGTGAGGCGCACGCGGCATGAGCACGTCTACGCGTCCGCTCTTCGATTCATGTCGCGTCTATCGGGAGGCGCACGCGCGCTATGCGGTCGCATTCGCACGAGGCGACGTGGACGCGATCGAGGAAACATTCAGCAGGATGCAGGAGATCATCCGTGCTTTTCGCGATGGCGCGCGTTGGGCCGAAAACAAAGACATGAAAAAGAGCAGGGACGCCTGATGAGCAAACGCCCGCGAAAGCAACGTACGAAATCAATACCTCTGGTGCGTTTGGGCCCAAAGCCCGGGCCCGGAGATGTCTATGTTCGCGAATTCGTTTCTGCGCGCACGGGCCGCGAGGAACGCTTCCGTAATATTGGTGAGCACCCTCTGACACTCGCGCATGCACGCAGAAAAATCAGCGACGAACAATTCGCAGCAGGAGATGATTTTCGCCGTCTGTGCGAACTGAGGCAGGGGGGAAGTCGCGACAGCACCGATATGGTTCCGGGCGCAGGCGGTGCCGGCGCAGGGCTTTGTTTTGCCCAGGCGCAGATCGACGCTGGCCGCAGGCTGGAGCAACTCCGCGCCAGAATAAAGAAGCGGGACTGGATCATTCTTGAGAAATTCTGCGGCGAGGGCTGGTCGATGGCTGAAGCCGTACGTGCGGCAACCCTTTGCCACCCCAGCGGCGTTCTCTTTCGTGTGCAGGAAGCACTTGAAGAACTTGTTGCAGCCCGGACAAGACCGATTGCGCGATCAGCCTAAGATACGAAGATGTCCGGTTGATGAACGAAAGATGAATGCCCGTTTCATAGCCTATTCAATGCAATAAACTGAGTATCCAGCATCACGGGCAGCCAAGCCTGGCTGGCCAGAGAAAGGAAAGATCACAATGAATATCAGGACAACCGCCATTTCGCTGGGCGTGATTGCTGCTCTTGGAGCGGGCACCGCACTTGCTCAACAGGCACCGCAGGCTGGTGGGTATGGCCAAAGCCCCGGATATTATCAGCAGAATTCCGGCCGGAGCTCTTACAATGGGCATGGTCGTCACCACGGCGTTGTCGCGATCCTGAAAGAAGAAATGGCCGCGGGTCGGCTCAGTCGGAAGGAAGAGACGCTGTTGGTCCAAAAGATCAAACAGATGCGTTCCGAACGCCGCGCCGAACGCGAGGCCGGCTACAACGGCCCACCGTCGCAGATGCAGCCGCGTTGAGGAAGGGCCGACCTGCGGATTATGAGGCAATCCACCGAATGCTGATCATATTCCGCAATGCTGGCCGTTTCCGGTTTTGCTTCTTAATGCCGGAAGTGCCGGACTCCCGTGAAAGCCATCGCGAGTCCGGCTTCGTCGGCAGCTTCGATTACAATTGCATCGCGAACGGAACCTCCGGGCTGGATGACGGCTGAGGCGCCTGCCTCGGCGACAGCCAGCAAACCATCGGGGAAAGGAAAGTATGCGTCCGACGCCGCCACGGAACCTTTGGTCAGCGGCTCGGCCAGATGTGCGGTAGCGGCAGCCTCGCGGGCTTTGATCGCTGCCATGCGCGCGGAATCCACGCGGCTCATTTGGCCCGCGCCAATGCCGGCGGTCTGTAATTCCTTGGCGTAGACGATCGCATTCGATTTCACATGTTTGCAGACGGTGAAGGCAAACAGCATATCCTCGATCTCGCGCTCGGTGGGTTGACGCCGCGTCACGATTTTCAGTTCGGCTCTGCTCACGCGCATGGCATCACGCGACTGCACAAGAAATCCGCCAGCGACGCTTTTGAAGTTAAGGCCCGAGGCACGTGAGTCGGGTAGTCCGCCGGCGATAAGAAGCCGAAGATTTCTTTTCGCCGAAAGGATTGCGCGCGCCTCTTCGCATGCATTCGGTGCGATGATCACTTCCGTGAACAGCTTCGAGATCTCCTCAGCCGTCGCCGCATCGAGCGGGCGATTGAATGCGAGGATGCCTCCAAATGCGCTGACGGGGTCGCAGGCGAGCGCCTTCAGATAGGCTTCGCGAGCGTTTGACGCGAGCGCGACACCACACGGATTGGCATGTTTGACGATGACACAGGCCGCATGTGTGGACGGATCGAATTCCGAGACGAGTTCATAGGCCGCGTCTGTATCGTTGATGTTGTTGTAGGAAAGCTCTTTGCCCTGCAATTGCTCTGCGGTCGCGACTCCAAAACGTTTTTCGTCGGTCGCATAGAAGCCGGCGTGTTGATGGGGATTTTCGCCGTAGCGCAAGGACTGGCGGAGGCGCCCGGCGAAAGCTCTGCGGCGCGGGGGATCGGATTGGTTGGTTGAGTCGTCTTGCGTCGCAAACCAGTTCGAGACCGCCGCATCGTAAGCTGCCGTGCGCGCATAGGCGATCTGCGCCAAACGTCGTCGCAGTGCCGCGCCGGTCGCGGATGTATTCGCGTTCATTTCGGAAAGGACTGCTTCGTAATCCTCCGGATCCACGACAACCGTCACCCAGTCGTGGTTCTTGGCCGCCGCGCGAATCATCGCCGGTCCACCAATGTCGATATTCTCGATTGTTTCCTCAAAGCTGGCGCGTTTCGCCGCCGTCGCCTCGAACGGATAGAGGTTGCAGACGAGTAGATCGATGCCTTCGATGCCATGCGCGCGCATGGCGTCGGCATGATCCGGTTTATCGCGGAGCGCGAGCAGGCCGCCATGAATTCCCGGGTGCAGCGTCTTCACGCGCCCGTCCATGATCTCGGGGAAGCCCGTCACATCCGCCACTTCGGTGACGATGAAGCCTGAATCGCGCAGGGCCTTTGCCGTGCCGCCTGTGGAAAGCAGCGTAACTTGGTGCGCGGCAAGGCCGCGGGCGAATTCGATAAGTCCGGTCTTGTCGGAAACCGAGAGCAGGGCACGGCGGATAGGGCGTTGGGTCATGCGCGCCTCTTACTTCCTGAGAACTCAAAAGAGAAGCGGAAGAGTGACGCTAACCGGAAGGCGGGCGACCGCAAGTGAATGGAATCGCACGGCCGGTCTGGTTGATCGCAATATCGTGCGGATTTCGGCTCAGCGTTCGCGCGAAAAGCACATTTTGCGGCTTCGTTGACGTGGCGGGAAGTGCGGCTATGATGCCGATCTTCCATTCGCAATCCAGTCTTGTGCCCCTGTGGCGGAATGGTAGACGCGGCAGACTCAAAATCTGTTGCCGGCGACGGCGTGCTGGTTCAAGTCCGGCCAGGGGCACCACACTTCCCATCGGAATCTCAATAACCGGGTAGCAGCGTTTCCTGCAACGAAAGTAGAGCTGTAAGCACACGCGCGAAAATGCCGGTCTTAAATCATAAACATCGGCCGAACATGATCTTGCCCAATATACCTGGCTGAAGCGGCATCGGCACCATGCTGCCCGGTGCACTCCGCGAAACGAGACACTCACCCCGCGCAGGCCTGCGCGAGATCACGCCTGGCCTTATCTTTTCACTACTTCTGCATGCGCTTGCCGCAATTCTGATCATCTACCTCATAACCCATTCTCTTCGTCATCCCGAGAATTCGCTGATACGGTTCCTGCCTGTTGATCTCGTGCCGCCCGCGGAGCGCACCACATCGGCCCCACAATCTGCGAAGGCATTGTCGCCACATGAATCGATTTCACGACCCGCGCACAAAGTACCGAGTTCTCCCCATCGTACAATCTCACTTTCGCCGTCGCGCAATTTGGCTATTCAGGATCCGCTGGAAGTTCGCCTGAAGCAGCTCGCGAAATTGCGTCAGCCGGAATCCTCAGTTCCCCATCTTGATAATGGCGCGTCCGACGACATTCCGACGGCCAATAATGCGCCATCCGGCACAGTAGCCGGTTATCGCGTCACCGACTTCCTTCGTGCCCAAGTTGAAAGGCGCTGGAACCTGGACCTCCGACATGCCCGAAATATCGTGATCTTAGTTCATGTCAAAGTGGCGCGCGATGGTAACGTCACCAGCGCGGAGATTGTGGACCGAGCGCGATATGCGAACGATGCGACATGGCGGGCCATCGCGCTGAGCGCGAGAAACGCCGTGTTGCTTTCTTCACCATTAAATCTGCCTGCCGGCCATCCGCCTGATCCAATCGACGTCACGCTGGTATTGAATTCCAAGGATGCAATGCATTGATTGGTTTGTGACCAAGGCCCGCACGCACGGAATCGTGCTCCATTATCTCGATGATGCTGCAGATCAATTCTTTTTCCGGGATATCAGCGCGTGTAGGAAAGCGCCTTGCATAGGCCCGGCGAATCCGCGCTGGCCGGCTTTTCCTCGCTGGTGAACGCGTCGATTTCCAGCCCAAGTGGAGGCTGGGGCACGACCACGATCCATTTCGGCGGCGTGTCGCCACACAATTTGTTGCCGTTGAGAAGTGTCGGGTTGTCTGTGCTGGTTACAGCATATATGCGCGCCGGAAATGAACTCTGACCGGGTTTGAAAGCGGTCACGGAACTGTCCAGTTTCATCGGAAAGTTTGTGTTTCCCGCATGCAGCCGGTTGGGCAACACGATAATGGGGCCGGTTATGGAGGTGGCCGCCGGGCTATTGGGCTGCCAGCTTGGGTAGTCGTCGTCGTCTGCAAGAACAGGAATTGAATAGCAGAGCACAACACTGATCGCTGCCGCAGCCAGGCAAGATAAGGATTTCATTGAGCAAATCTCCGAACTTCGACCGCGCGTCGCCGAGCGGGCCGGTTTGATGCCTCGGGTTTAAATTCTACTCGATTGGGCGGACGCCATAATCGGCGAGATTTGCGACAGAATCATGTTGCGGTCGTGACGTTGTTGGTACGCAGCCATCTGAGTTTCGCTGCTTTGACATGTTCGAATCCATTCGCTGCAGCGGCCGCCGCCACGCGGGGCGATGAAATGCAAAATCGGCAATCGACTTCAATATGTTAGTAGTTTTCCGGTCATTCGCGATCGTTCACAAGCGAGATGTTCGAAAGAATCTATATCGTCTTACTCGCGTAGCATCACGTGATCGTCACAACCGCGTCATGGGCTCGCAACACTAGAGGCCCACTCCTCGTTAACCGCAACCCGAACGGTCGCGGCCTTCACCAATCCGCCAGCACAGGGGAGCATTCATATGAAATCGAAACTGCGTTCATTCAGAGCAGTTCTACGATGCGGAGTCGCGGGGCTTGTAGCCTTGCCACTGATCACCAATCAGACTCTGGCCGCCGCGACTTTTCACGGTGAGAAGCCCGTCAGAACAGATGTGGCTCCGCCCGCAAATCTCTACGTACCGAAGGTCAAGGTTCCACAAGGTCAGAATGACAACAACACGACGACGCCGATAAAACATGTTATCGTTATCGTCGGTGAAAATCGCAGTTTCGATCATTTGTACGGGACATATGTGTCACCGTCAGGCGATTCTGTGTTGAACCTTCTCTCCGAAGGGATCGTCAACGCAGACGGCACACCGGGACCGAATTTTGCCAATGCCGCGCAGCAGCAGGCAACCGATACGACCACCTATAGCGTCAGCCCGCAGACCACCGGCGCCTACGGCACGCTTCCTCC
>DASXXW010000211.1:0-4845 GCA_036502865.1 Rhizomicrobium sp. | reverse complement strand
TCACGGTGAATATTTACAGCGGCACTCGGAGCGGCCCCGGGAATATCATTGCCCAAGGCTCCGGCATTGCCCCAAAGCACTGTTCGAATGTGACGATTGCGTTGCCGACGACAACTCTCCAAGCAAAAAAGACCTATTGGGTGGGGGAAGTTATACAGAATACTCATAGCGGATTTCGGGAAGTCGAATGGGCGATCAAACCGCATGCGAAACTCAAGACGTACACAAGAACTCAATGCACAAACAGCAGTTGCCAAAGTTCGTGGACACCGCTGTCGGGAGCGCCATGGTTCAGACTCGGAGTAAGCCATCCTCGCAGGAGGCGGCCTGCGCGGTAGAACGCAATCAACCTGCAGACATGTCAGCTTGAATGCGGTTCCACGCAAGAAAACAGGCGATGCTGCGTCACGGATTGGAACGGCTTCGCGTGAGAACGGCAACGAAGAATCCATCCGTGCCTGTCGTGAGCGGCGTGGCGCGGAAGAACTCATCCATGCCGGGCGGCGGCGGGGTGGCTGTTACTTCGTGCCAGATTAAAGCGGCGGGGCGGATCGCATAGGTAGGATGGCGCGCGAGGAACGCGGAGATGCGGTCTTCATTCTCGCAGGCGAGCAGCGAACAGGTGGCATAGACGATACGCGCGGGCGCATGGCGCGCGGCTTCGTCGAGCAGGGAATCCTGGATTGCCTGCAGTTCCGTAAGGCGCGCGGGCGTGAGACGCCATTTCTGTTCGGGCTGACGGCGCCAGGCGCCGGAGCCGCTGCAGGGCGCATCGACAAACACCGCATCGAATTCGCCCTCGCCCGCTTCGCGGATGATGGTGACGCCGGCGCGCGCCGCGCGGGGCGCAAGTTGCGCGAGACGTATGGGATCTGCATCGCGCGCAATGATAGTCCCGCGATTATGCATTTCCGCCGCCAGCGCGAGCGCTTTGCCGCCGGCGCCGGCCGCGAGATCGAGAATGCGTTCGTCCGGTTTCGCTGCAGCGAGCAGCGACGCGATCTGCGCCGCCTCGTCCTGGAATTCGAACCGGCCTTCGAGGAAAGCGCGCGTGCGCGACAGCGCGGATGCGCCCTCATGTTGCCGGATACGAATGCCATGCGGCGCAAAGGACATGGTTTCGGCCACGAAACCTTCGCCGCGCAATTCGGCCAATACCTCGTCGCGTGACGATTTCAGACTGTTGGCGCGCAGATCGATGGGCGCACGTTCGACCATTGCGCGCATTTCGGCGAGCAGATGATTTCCGAAACTGCGCGTCAGCTCTGCTTCGAGAAAGGCCGGAAACTCGCCTTCGACCCAGAGCGGCGGCGCATCTTCGCGCGGATGTATAAGCGGTGTGCGCTCGGTCTCGTCGAGCGCAGCGGGCGCATATTTGCTGCCGTCAAACAACATTTCGATCACGTCGCGGTCCAGCCCTTCCGCGGCGAGGCTACCGATCACCAGCGCGCGCGGCGCTTCGCTCGACATGCGCCAGGCAAAAGTTGCGCGATGGCGAAATACATCGAACACGCGTTCGCCGATCGCCGCGCGATCCTTGGAGCCCGCGTAGCGGCGGGTGCGAAACCAGTCGCGCAGGAAACGGTCGGCCGGCTTGCCCGTCCGTTCCAGCGCTTCGAGGATTTCAATCGCGGCCTGAAGCCGTGCGGAGGGTGTCATGAACTATTTTCTCACGGAGCCGCAGAGGATGTGGACAAATAACAAAATGTCATTCCCGCGAAAGCGGGAACCCGGTCATGCGAATCCACACGCAGAAAGACTCTCCTTGCCCGCAGACGCAGGCCCGCTGGGCCCCGGCTCGCTTCGCGGCCGGGATGACAAGCGGTATTCCAACTCCGCATTCTTCGCACATCACCCCTCGCGCACATCTCCGGCGCTCTGTAACACGGGCGCGGCCATTTCCAGCGATCTTTCCGGTTTGCGGTTTCCGCTTCTTAAGCTTTCGACGCGACACTTGGGCAGACAGGCAATGGGAGACGGGCATGACGGTCAGAGGAATAGTATCGGGATTCGCTGCCGGCCTGTTTCTTGCCGCCATGCATGCGCTGCCGGTGATCGCAAAAAGCGGCGCCAATGCGCCGGGTCCGAGCAGAGCGCTGTTCGATCATCCTTATTACACCTGCACGGCAAATTACTATGTCGCGGCCGATGGCAGCGATTCGAATAGCGGCACGAGCAAATCGTCGCCGTGGCTGACTTTGCAGCATGCCAATGGTTCGCTGCCCGGCAATGGCGCAGCCGCAGGCTCCTGCATCAATGTCGCGCCGGGCACCTATGCGGGCGGCGTTGCGCTTTCGACCGGCGGCGCGCGCGCGGCGAAAAACGGCTATGTGGTCTATCGCTGCGAGAAGCTCGATGCGTGTGGCATTACAGCGGCGGGCTGGGCCACGGGCGCCTTCGACGCCACGGGCACCAATGCAGGCGACCCGCATCCGGACTATCTGATCTTCGACGGCTTCAAGATCGCGGCCAACGCATCCTATCAATATTCCGTCGCCATCAGCTGCTGGGCCGGCAATCTGGGCACCATTGCTACCTGCCATCACTGGATGGTGCTTGACAGCATCATCAGCGGCTATGGCGAAGCGGGGATCGATGTGGCGGACGGCGAATATTATATCTCATCCCACAATATCATCTACAATAACGGCATATTCTGCGACGGCCAGATTTTCGGTTCGGGAATTTCCTATGTCGTGCCGAAACCCATCGCCGGTTACACGCCGACGAAAGACGACACCAATGCCGGCAATATTTCCGCGCTGAACCTCATCGGCATTCAGGGACCGGCGTTCCCCTTCCACAACCTTGTGGCGTTCAACACCGTCTATACCAACCGCAATAGCTGCCAAGGCGGCGATACGGACGGCAACGGCATCATCATGGATACGTTCAGCACACTGAACGGCAATACCGTGAATTATACCGCGCCGACGCTCGTCGCGTTCAACGTGTCCTACAACAATGGCGGCGGTGGGGTTCACATCTTCGCTTCCGACAATGTGACCGCGGCAAACAACAGCGTCTATAACAACTATCTCGATCCGAACAATTCCGGCGCGGCGCGAGCCGGCATCGACACCAATGACAGCTATGGCGACACGATCATCAACAATCTGGTGGTCGGGATCCCGGCCGCGCCGGGATCTGGCGGCTGCGCCTTCAATGCCAAACCCTATGCGCAATTCAACAGCGCCATGCTGGGTGGCGGCGTCGACGGCGAAACGCCGGACAGTTTTGCCAAAAACATCACCGCGCTCCAAGGCGGCAATACTTCCTGCTGGGGCGCGTTCGGCGAAGATGCGCCCACCGGCGAAAACCCGATGTTCAACCAGGACAGCTATTCCTGTTCGACGAATGATTGCGCAACCGATCCCGGCTGGACAAATGTAGGCACGCAATCCACAGGAACGGACAAGAAGCAGCCGCGCGGCGCGAATTTCGCGCTCGATTCGAGCAGCGCCGCGATCGGCTATGGTCTCTCAGAACCGTGGCTGTCGGCGCAATCCGCCGATGCCGGCGCGTGTTACCACACGCTGACCACCTGCCCCGCATTGCATCCGAAGTAAGTATTACCGCCCGCGCGGGAGCGATAATTTTCTATTCCGGTGCGTAAGCGGAGATCTGCGAGCCGGCGGGAACGACGATGATGCCGTCGGCGGCAGCAAGTCCGGTCAGCGGCTGTGAAACATTCTGCTCGTCGGGCCCGGGTATGGACGCGCCGACATTGCCCGACCACGTAACCTTGCCCTTGTCGTTCAGCACATACAGCATGCCGCTCGTACCGCCTTCGACGATGTACCCATTGACGATGATCGGCGCGGTGGAAAGCGTTCCGTCGCCCGCGAACGTCCATTTCGTGGTGCGCGTCTTGAAATCGAACAGACTGAGCGTGCCGCCGGAAAGGCCTACACCGAATGTCTTGTGTTTTTCCCCGCCGAATGCGGGCGCAGGACCGCCGGTGAACGTGCCGAGCGACGCGCCCGTTTTCGCATCGAGTACGTTGTTCGGCTCCGTCCAGTCGCGCACGAAGACTTCGTTCTTGAAGTAGACAGGTGTGCGGCCGCCGCCGCCTTCGCAGCCGAGATTGGTGTTCCAATCGAGCTTGCCGCTCTTTTCCCCGAATTTGTAGTACTGACAGGGATAGGTAACATAAACACCTTTGTCGCCCAGCGCAGGCGAAGAGTTGTCGCCGTTTTGCACGCCCCCGCTCCAGTTGATCGCGCCGGTGGCCTCGCTGACGGCATTCAACGCTCCATTGCCGCCTACAAAGACCTGCCCCTTTTCAGCTGTCGGCGGCGACGAGAAGGAATAGCCGGGGAGCTGCACGCTCCAGTTCAGCGAACCGCTGCCGGATGAGAAATTGTCCAGCACGCCGTCATAGGTGACGAGGAATATCTGGCCATTGTCATAGGCCGCATTGGACCAGAAATAGGTACCGCTGATCGGTTGCTGCCAGTTGACAACGCCGTTTGCGCTTTCGAGCGCGAAAAGCTGGGTTCCATAGCCCGTGGTGTTGGCGACGGTAACGTACACCTGCCCAACGGCGATGAGTGGATAGGAGATGGCGCCCGCGCCGAGATTCTTCGTCCACAGCAACTTCAACTTGCCCTTGAAGCCGGAAATTTCATTGCTGCCGGAATGCGCGGCGTTGATCTGATAAGCGACTGCATCGTCGCCCGAAGACGCTGCAAGCGTCTGCGATACGCCCAATCCCAAAGCTGCGAGCGCAACGCCCGTCGCCAAGCTGCACATGATCTTCATGATGATCCCCTCCACTATCCGGCACTGCGTTCGTGCATTTCACAATACGCGAACGCTTCGCAGCGGAGAAGACGCTTACGC
>DASXXW010000210.1:0-7634 GCA_036502865.1 Rhizomicrobium sp. | reverse complement strand
GGGACCGCGAAGCGGTGGAGGGGGTAAGCGCGCAACAGGCCCCCTCCGCCCCTGCGGGGCACTTCCCCCACGCTTCGTGCGGGGGAGGAAAAATATGGAGGCTCACGATGGAAGCCATTGATCCGTTCGTCTTCCGCCTCTCGATCTTCGTGCTCGCGATTTTCGTCGGTTATTACGTGGTGTGGAGCGTCACGCCGGCGCTGCATACGCCGCTGATGAGTGTGACCAACGCCATTTCCTCGGTGATCGTGGTCGGCGCCCTGATCGCCGTGTCGGTGGAAGCGCTGGGCGGTACATCCTGGACTTCGAAAATCCTCGGATTTTTCGCCTTGATACTTGCCTGTGTGAACATATTCGGCGGCTTTCTCGTCACCAGCCGGATGCTTGCCATGTACAAGAAGAAAGAAAAGCGATGAAGGCGGACATCGCAGCCCTTTCCTATCTCGTCTCGGGCGTTCTTTTCATCCTCGCGCTGCGCGGGCTGTCGAGCCCGGAAACATCGCGCGGCGGAAATCTCCGCGGCATGATCGGCATGGCGCTCGCCATCGCCACGACGCTCTGGGTCGCCGGCATTACCGATGGTGTCACCTGGGGCCTGATCGTTGCGGGCATCGCCATTGGCGGCGGAATTGGCGCCGTCGTTGCGCGCCGCATTCACATGACGCAGATGCCGCAACTCGTTGCGGCGTTCCATAGCCTTGTCGGTCTTGCGGCGGTGTTGGTAGCGGCGGCAGCGATGTACAGCCCCGAGGCTTACGGCATCGGCACGGATGGTGCGATCCGCACGCAGAGCCTGATTGAGATGAGTCTCGGCGTGGCCATCGGCGCCATTACGTTCGCAGGCTCGCTGATCGCTTTCGCCAAACTCAATGGCAATATGAGCGGTGCATCGATCCTCCTGCCCGCACGTCATGCGCTGAACATCCTGATCGCCGCGATCATTGTTGCGCTGATCGTCTATTTCGTGATGGCCCAGCCCTATTGGGCCTTCTGGGCCATAGCGGCGCTGTCTTTCGTGTTTGGAATAACGCTCATCATTCCGATCGGCGGCGCAGATATGCCTGTCGTCGTCTCGATGCTGAATTCCTATTCCGGCTGGGCCGCCGCAGGCATTGGCTTCACGCTCGAGAACACCGCACTGATCATCACTGGCGCGCTGGTCGGTTCTTCCGGCGCGATCCTTTCCTACATCATGTGCAAGGGGATGAACCGCTCCTTCATCTCCGTGATCCTGGGCGGGTTCGGCGGTGAAGTCGCGGCGGCCGGTGCGGTCGAAACGCGTCCCGTGAAACAGGGCGCTGCCGAAGACGCGGCTTTCATCATGAAAAATGCGGGCTCGGTGATCATCGTGCCGGGTTACGGCATGGCGGTGGCGCAGGCGCAGCATGCCGTGCGTGAAATGGCCGATATCCTGAAGAAGGAAGGCGTGAAAGTTTCCTACGCCATTCATCCGGTCGCGGGCCGCATGCCGGGACACATGAACGTTCTCCTCGCGGAGGCCAATGTGCCTTACGACGAAGTGTTCGAACTGGATGACATCAACAGCCAGTTCGCCACCACCGACGTCGCCTATGTGATCGGCGCGAACGACGTGACCAATCCCGCCGCCAAGACCAATCCGCAATCGCCGATCTTCGGTATGCCGATCCTCGATGTGGAGAAGGCCAAGACCGTTCTGTTCGTGAAGCGCGGCATGGGCTCGGGCTATGCCGGCATCGAAAACGAACTCTTCTTCCGCGACAACACCATGATGCTGTTCGGCGATGCCAAGAAAATGACAGAAGGAATCGTCAAGGCGCTCGGATAGGATGGGTACGTTGTTTGAAATCCTGCTCGGAGCACCTTTGTCGGCCGAAAGCAGGACGCGGGCGCTTCAAACAATGATCGGCGACCGGCCGGCGCGAGAAGCCGCCGAAATGCTGCGATGGGGCGCCGCGCACAATACGGAGAAATCCGGTGCGTTGCTTGCCGCGCTCGCGATATTCGTGGTCGTCGACACTTTTCTGCTTGAACACGGATGGACCCGAACACCCACCCTGATTTCCCTGTTCCTGCTTCTCGCGGCCACGCTTGTTCTGATAACCAATCTTCGGAGCACGATGCGTGCGTGGCAACAGCGCGACACGGCAGCAACACACATTCATATCTGGGACATGATCGTGTCCCGTACGATCCGGTTCAACATTGCGCTCTATTCGACATTTCTAGCAATCATCATGCTGGCATTTGCTGCCGCCGAAAACGTGTTTTGACCGCCGGTATGGTTTCTGGAAGGCGTCTCGGCTAGAATTCAGCCATGATCAATTCCGAGCAGACCCACGATCACGGCCTGTGGACGCACGATCATGTTTTTCTGGGACATGGGCACGAGCGTGCGGAATCGCGCGCGCGCGCGGCCGCCGCAGTCACTGCGCTGTTCATGGTCGTCGAGATTGCGGCCGGAATTTTCTTCCATTCCATGGCATTGCTCGCCGATGGCATTCACATGGCGACGCATGTGGGCGCGCTGGGCCTTGCCGCGGGCGCTTATTGGCTCGCACGCCGGCACGCATCAAACACACGCTTCACCTTCGGCTCGGGCAAATTCGGCGATCTTGCCGCCTTTGCGAGCGCGATCGTGCTGGGTGTGATCGCGCTCGGCGTGGCCGTGGAATCGGTGGAACGTTTGCTTGCCCCAGTGGCTGTCGCCTATCGCGACGCGTTGATGATTGCGGGCATTGGTCTCGCGGTGAATATTATTTGCGCGCTGATACTTGCCGACAGCCATGATCATTCACACGGCCACGATCATGCGCATGGCCACAATCATCATGCGCATGATCACAATATGCGCGCGGCCTACATACATGTTCTTGCAGACGCGGCGACCTCGGTGCTTGCGCTAGCCGCGCTGGCCGGCGGCTTGTACTTCGGGCTGGCGTGGCTCGATCCGCTCGTCGGTTGTATCGGCGCGGGCGTGATCGCGTCTTGGTCCTACGGGCTGATCCGCGATAGCGGCATGGTGTTGCTCGACGCGGAAGCCGATCCCGATCTCGCCAATGAAATCCGCGCGACGGTCGAGGGCGGTTTCGGCGCCCGCGTCGCGGACCTGCATTTATGGCGGCTGGGTCCGGGGCATCATGGGCTGATTATTTCATTGGTCAGTCCGGACCCAACAACGGCAGAGACGGTCAAGGAGGCTTTGCGCCGCCGCCATCCCGATCTCAGCCATGTAACGGTCGAAGTCGCGATCTGCGCCGATTGCGGACCGGCCTAGCCTTCGCGCGTGATGAAATCCAAAGCCTGCGCCGCGTTCCTAAGCCCATGATGACGCTTCATCGGAACGTGCAGATAACGGTTCACGGCTGCGTACATGTCATCGGCCCAGAGCGCATCCGGCGAAGCCGATAATTCGTCTTCCAGCGCAAATAACACCTTGAGCCGGTGACAGGCGATGATCGGCTCGACAATACCGTGATCGAACAGTCCCCGTTGCTCATGCGCAAGGAATGCGGCGCGATCATCCACGCGCCATTGTTCCACTGCCTGATCCGCACTCACATATTTCCGGTTCCGGCCAACAAACAAAGCGAGCTGAAGCAGCGCTTTGGGCCAGAGATCCGGCCGCAAGCCGCAAATATGCCGGCAGGCATTGGCAAAGGTCAGCGCATGGGTGAAATCGAGCCAGCCGATATTGTCGGCGATGGCGTTGTCGGTCGCGCGGTCGAAACCGAGATTGAAATGCAGCAGGTTGAATGCTGCGGCACCGAGCAAAATGTCATAGATCTCGCGCGGGTCATTCCCCGACGCGCCGACGGTCAGGCGCAAAGCATCCGAAATGGACGCGCCTGCATAATCGCTGAGGCGAAGTTTCTCCTGCCCCGCTCCATCCCATTCCGCCAGCGCGCGCGCGTAATGACGAAATTCGGGAATAAGTTCCTCGCGCCGGGCGCGCGCAATCTGCCGCGTCAGCGCCAGCAATGCCGCTTCCTGTACATCTGCGCCAAGCTGTTCGATTAGTTGTCCAGTCTTCAGCGTATAGATTGCGCAATGGCCGAAATCGGCATAATGCGCGAGAGCCGCCTCGCCAATGGCAGGCATGAGTTCCGCGTAAGACCATCCATCGGCCAGCGCGCCGCGGATATGGGCGATGGCGACGGCTTCGTTCTCTGCTTCAAGTGCCGCGACATACCCCGTCGCATCCCAAGGCCTGATATCGCTCGAATACGGAAACTCTCCCGCGCCCTGCGTATCCCAGGCGATATGGCCGAGCGGCTCGATCAACGCCGCAAGCCGCTCTTCGTGTTTGTGAGTTCGCCCGGAAAGTGCGATCCAGTCCGCCGCTGCGGCGTGTGCGTGAGTCATGCCGTCTTCCAGCCGGTCATTGCGAAGCTGAAAAGCGTGTGTAATGGCGGCGCGCCCATCGAAACCGGCACGTTCCAGCCGTACTATTTCACGCGCCAAGCGCGGCAAATCATTATCACTGACACCGGCGTCCAGCCCCTTCAACGCGCGGCGGCGCTGGTCATCCGCGGATATATCGGAAAGATCGACACATATCTCGCCATTACGAAGCTCGACCGGATAGGTACGCACCGGATCGCGGCCAACGATCGCTGCGCCGCTTTCGAGATCGAATTTCCAATTGTGCCAGTTGCAGGTCAGAACGCATCCGGGACCGAGCGTTCCTTCGCTCAGCGGGTAGCCCTCATGCGGGCAGCGATTGGCAATCGCGAAGACGCGCTCGCCGGTTGCGATCAGCAATATCTGTTTGCCGTCGCGGCGCAGCAGTTTCCTGCCCTCACGCCCCAGATCATCGCGCGCAATTCCCGTCGGCGTGAACATGCCCCGTACCCTCCAGCAAGACACAAAGGAAATTTAGGCGGGCCGCTCCGTCAATCCAGTAGGGCACAAACGAAATCGCCCGCGCATGGGCGCGGGCGACAGGAAACGCTTCTATACCGGATCGCGTTTTAGCGCGGCAGAACGCCTTCGCGCTGCAGGCGCTTTCTTTGAAGCTTGCGATAGCGGCGGATGGCCTCGGCCCGCTCCCGAGCCCGCTTCTCGGACGGCTTCTCGTAATGTCCCCGGAGCTTCATCTCGCGAAAGATGCCTTCCCGCTGCATCTTCTTTTTCAGCGCCTTCAGCGCCTGGTCGATGTTGTTGTCGCGAACGATGATCTGCAAAGGGCGTCTCCGGCAGTTTCCAAAAAGGCCGCGCTAGATATCAGAAGCGGGTTGGGCTGTCTATCCCGCCGGGCAGGGAAGAAAGGCCGATTTTGGGGTTTTGACCGCCGCCGCATGCAGACCCATATTGGGCCCATGGCTATCCTGAAAATCGCCCGTATGGGCCACCCCGTTCTCGCCCGGCGCGCCGATCCGGTTCCCGATCCCGCCGCACCGCAAATCCGCCGGCTGGTCAACAGCATGATCGAGACCATGATGGACGCGAATGGTGCCGGTCTTGCGGCGCCGCAGGTGCATGTGCCCCTGCGCGTGGTGATCTTCCAGGCGCCCCCGGAGCGCAACGAGGAGCCGGATAACGGGGAAGAACGCTTCGACCACACCGCGCCACTCACCGTGCTCATCAACCCCGAAATTGAGGTCTTGAGCGAGGAGATCGAAGGCGGCTGGGAAGGCTGCCTTTCGGTTCCAGGCCTGCGTGGTTTCGTGAATCGTCCCGCCCATATCCGCTATAGCGGCTCGGATCATGAAGGGCGCCGGATCGAGCGCACGGCGAGCGGCTTTCATGCGCGGGTCGTGCAGCACGAAGTCGACCACCTCGACGGCATTCTCTATCCGCAGCGCATGGCGGACCTCAAACAGCTCATCTTCGAATCCGAGTCGCGTCACTGGGCACGTGAGGCGCCCGAATGACGAAACCTGCAAAGCCGCGCAAACCTCGCCGCGCACCGCCGCCCGCGGGAGACGAGAAAAAAGCCATTCTCCAGACAGCTCTGCCGCACGTGCCGTTCGACGGGTTCACCGACAAGGTGCTGGAGCGCGCGGCAGAAGAAGTTGGAATTTCTGCCAGCGAGATACCGCGCCTGTTTCCGAACGGTCCGCTCGGCCTCGTCGAGGTTTTTTCGGAATTTGCAGATTCGGAAATGACGCGCCTGCTGGCCAAGGCGAAACTCTCGACACTCAAGGTGCGCGAACGCATTGCGCTGGCGGTCAAGACGCGCATCGCCGTGCTGCGGCCATACAAGGAAGCGGCGCGTCGCGCAGCCGCATTTCTGACACTTCCGCCGCACGCCGCGACGGGCGTGAAATTACTTTACAATACTACGGACGCGATCTGGCGCGCCGTCGGCGATAAATCGACGGATTTCAATTTCTATACCAAGCGCGCAATTCTTGCCGGCGTCTATTCGACGACGTTGATGCGCTGGTTCTCCGATACGAGTGAGGACGAAGACATCACCAACGCCTTCCTGCAGCGACGGATCGACGACGTCATGCGGTTTGAAAAGTTCAAGGCGCAAATCCGCGAGCGGACGAGCGGTCTGCCGACGCTCTCTGAAATTCTCAATCCAACCCGGCGCGAGACGCGCGGTCGCCGCCCCGGCCGCGCTTAGGCTATCGGCGGCGGCTGGCGCGGCGTGGAGGGAATTTCCTCGTTGATACAGGCCCATTCCGGCGCCGACTCCGTCCATATCGTCAGGCTCGGAGCCAATGCTTCGCGATCTTCGAACAGACCGACCCGCAATACGATCAATTGCGGCCTGGTATCCGAACGCGAGCTGACGGGCGTCCCGCAATGCGGACAAAAACTTCGAACCATCTTCGCGCCGGAATCCGCCACAGATTCGTAGTCTGCGAGCTCGCCCTCGATCGAAACTGCATCCTTGCGGAAGACCGCATTCACCGTCGCCGAGCCGGCCGCGAGATATTGGCAATCCCGGCACCAGCAGGTTCTCAACATCAGCGGCTCGGATGCGGTTATTTGTACCTTGCCGCAAAAACATCTGCCTTTCATGGCGCCTTTGTCCCGAAAGACATCGGCCTGAGTTCGGTTACATGACCCATTTTGCGCCCCTGCCGAATATCTTTCTTGCCATAGAGATGGAGCGCACCCGGAGCCGCGGCCAGTTTTTTCCAGTCGGCCGCCTCCGCGCCAATCAGATTGGTCATCACCGCGTCGGAATGACGTGACGGATCGCCGAGCGGCCATCCCGCGACAGCCCGGATATGCTGCTCGAACTGGCTAATGACACAGGCCTCAAGCGTCCAATGGCCGGAATTATGCACGCGCGGAGCGATCTCATTGACGAGCAAAGTACCGTCCTTCGTCACGAAAAACTCCACCGCCAGTACGCCGACATAATCGAGCGCATCGGCAATTTTCCGGGCGATAGTTTTTGCTTCATCGCATTGCGCCGATGTCAGCCGCGACGGGACTTCGGAGCGGCGCAGAATATGATCGCCATGCACATTCTCCGGGGGATCATAGGCGGCGAAGGAGCCATCAATGGCGCGCGCCGCGATCACCGAGCATTCGCAGTCAAAATCGACCAGTTGCTCGACGATGGCCGGTGCATGATGGATAGCGTCGAGCGCGCGATCGATATCCATTACATCCGAAACGCGCGCCTGTCCTTTGCCGTCATAGCCGAAGCGGCGCGTTTTGATGATGGCAGGGGAGCCGGTCTTTGT
>DASXXW010000209.1:0-1596 GCA_036502865.1 Rhizomicrobium sp. | reverse complement strand
AGCGTCATGCCGATGCTCAAGGTAGAGACGCGCAACGCCTTCGGCAGCAGCACGGTCTCGATCGGATACGGCAGATGATAGTTCAGACCCGGCTGCGCATCGCGGACATATTTGCCGAAGCGGAGCACGACGCCGAGTTCTTCCGACTGCACGCGATAGAAGCCGGACATCCCCCAGATCGCCAGCGCGCCGATCAGAACCAGCGCGACGCCGACGCCGGAGAAATATCCGCCCGGCAAGAGTTGCTGAAGCCGGTCCTGGGCGCGGCGCAGAAGGTCTTCAAGATCGGGCGGCCTCGGCCCCACCGGTTGCGGGCCAGAGCCCCACGGCCCCTTCGGACCCGAGCCCCATGGGCCTCCGCCTTGATTCTTCCACGGCATTGACTGGTCTCCTCCGGGGCCCCTGGGCGGATGCCCGGCCTCGCAATATCTGCAGGCCTTATAGGGGACCGCCCCGGCCCTTACAACGCAAGCTTCTGGCTCGAAGCAGCTATGCCTGAGCGGCAAATTGTCAATGTAAACATTGCCAAATCGAGTTAATGCGGCTTTCGTCGACGGTATGTCACATAGGAGAAGTCGGCACTGTCGTCCGGGCCTGCCGGATGCCGCTCGCGCGCGACTTCCCGCCAGATAGCGGCATCAATTGCGGCAAAACGAGTGTCGCCCTCGGGCCGGGCGTGCACTTCGGTAATCTCCAGACGGTCGGCGCTATCCATCCATTGCGCGTAGATTTCCGCGCCGCCGATCACGGCGAGTTCAGTGGCGAAACGCCGCAGCGCATCGCCCCGCGCGATCGCGCGGGCGTCGGCGAAGGATGTCGTCACCACCGCCCCGCGCGCGCGAAAATGGCCGTCGCGGGTGACGACGATGTTGGTGCGGCCGGGAAGCGGCCGGCGCAGTGATATGAATGTCTTGCGTCCCATGACGATGGGTTTGCCCATCGTCATCGCCTTCAAGCGGGCTTGATCGGATTTCAGCCGCCACGGAATGGCGCCGTGCGCGCCGATCACGCCGTTGTCGGCAACCGCGACGATGAGAACGATTTCAGGTGACGCATTCGCCGTCGCGGTCACACCGCGACCTCGGCCTTGATGTGCGGATGCGGATCGTATCCGACCAACGTGAAATCCTCGTAGCGGAACGAGAAGATATCCTTCACGTCGGGATTAAGCTTCATCACCGGCAACGGACGCGTCGGGCGCGTCAGTTGCAGCTTCGCCTGCTCGATGTGATTGGAATAGAGATGCACGTCGCCGAAGGAGTGAACGAAATCCCCCGGCTTCAGCCCCGTCACCTGCGCCACCATCATCGTCAACAGCGCATAGGACGCGATGTTGAAGGGAACGCCCAGAAAGACGTCGGCCGAACGCTGATAGAGCTGGCACGACAGCCTGCCGCCGGCAATGTAGAACTGAAACAGGCAATGGCAGGGCGGCAACGCCATCTTGTCGACGTCGGCCGGATTCCACGCGCTCACGATCAGGCGCCGCGAATCCGGATTGCGCCGGATCATGCCGATCACGTTGGAGATCTGGTCGATGCTGCGGCCGTCCGGCGCGGGCCACGACCGCCATTGCGAACCGTAGACCGGGCCGAG
>DASXXW010000208.1:0-16748 GCA_036502865.1 Rhizomicrobium sp. | reverse complement strand
CCGGATGCGCCGCGCCTCTTCCGTCTCGTCAGGAAACAAAGGCGAGAGCCAGGCAAACATTTCACTCGCATGCTGCGGGGTACGGCTGATCCGCGCATTGAACGCCGTGGCAAACGCAACCAACGGATCTTTCGCGCGCTCTTCTACAGAAAGACGTTCGTAGAGCAGTCCTTCGCGAAGGCCATAGGCGGAAATCACAACCTGTCCGAGGCCGGTAGCAAGCAGAAGTTCTTCGAGAACGATGGCGCCGTAGGGCAAAGCCTCCGCGCGGCGGCGCGAAACCACGCGCATCAACTCGAAGGATTTGCGGGACAGTCTCGCAAGCACGCGGCTTATCTTGACGGCGCGATCGGTAGGAATTGCGTAGTTGTGCAGAACATGGAGGGGATAGTTCAGCTCTTCCATGTCCACCCGGGCGAAACTTCGCCACACGCCGCCGACGGCATAAAGCGCGCGGGATTTCAGACTTCCCAATTTTTTTATTTCATCGAGACCCGCACGCACGATATCCCGCGCACGCTCCGGATCGCCTTTTGCCAGATCGATAAGACGCAAAGGACCAAACGGCATCGTCAACGCGGCGCCGGTCTGGCCATTTTTTACGGTGACCATGTCGAGGCTGCCACCGCCGAGATCGGCCACAAGTCCATCAGCCGAAGTAATTCCGGCGAGCACACCTTGCGCAGCCAGACGCGCTTCTTCCACGCCGGACAGAATACGAATCGGGCTGCCCCACGCTGCTTCGGCGCGGCGAACAAATTCCTGGCCGTTCGCAGCATCGCGCGCCGCCGCCGTCGCTACTGCATCGCGCAACTCCACGCGATGGGCGTCGGCGAGCATGCGGAAGCGCGAAAGGGAATCGAGCGCAAGCTTCATGCCCTCTTCGTGGAGCCTGCGATGGGTGACCATGTCGCGCCCGATGGCGCAAATGGCCTTCTCATTATGAACGACGGCCGGCGTGCGGGAGAAAGATTCGTAAATCACCAGTCGGACCGAGTTCGATCCGATATCAACGACAGCGAAGGGGCTGTTACGCGCGCGGCTCGCACGCGGGGGGTGAGAACTCTGCTCGGCGGCTGCCGTGATGCTGCCGGTCATTCATCCGTCCGCGCGGCAATAGCCGGTCTGCGTTGCGTCATCTTGAGTCCGCGGCCGCGGCCCGAGAGGGATGGGTTGGTCATGAAATAATTATGCGCCGAGAACGCGTCTTCCCGGTCGTAACGGATGTCGCGCGTATAGGTGCCGTCGGGCGCCATGTGCCAAGTCTGCGCCTGATCCTTGAGAAGCGCCACCATGATCTGGTTCTGCACCTGTTCATGCACGGTGGGATTCTCGACGGGAACCAACGCCTCGACGCGCCGGTCGAGATTGCGCGGCATCCAGTCTGCGGAGGAAATATAGATTTTCGACTTCGGCGAAGGCAGACCAAATCCGCCGCCGAAACAGATGATGCGGCCGTGCTCCAGAAACCTGCCGATGATGCTCTTGACGCGGATATTCTCCGATAGCCCCGGCACTCCCGGACGCAAGCAACATATACCGCGTATCACAAGATCGATGCGCACACCGGCCTGACTCGCGCGATAAAGCCCGTCGATCAATGCCGCATCGACCAGCGCATTGAGTTTTAGCCAGATGGCCGCCGGCCGGCCCCCGCGCGCATGCGCAATTTCTTCCTGGATCGCATCGGCGAGCTTGCCGCGCAGCGAAAGCGGCGAAACCGCAATCTTCTCCAGCGCTACGGGCTCGGCATAGCCCGTGATGTAATTGAACAGCTGGCCGGCGTCGCGGCCCAGTGCCGGATCGGCGGAGAACAGAGAAAGGTCGGTATAAACTTTTGCCGTCACCGGATGATAGTTGCCGGTGCCGTAATGGACATAGGTCCGCAACTGCCCGCTTTCACGGCGGACGACAAGGCTCACCTTGGCGTGCGTCTTGAGTTCGATGAAACCGTAAACCACCTGCACGCCGGCCCGTTCGAGATCGCGCGCCCAGCGCAGATTAGCTTCCTCGTCGAAGCGCGCCTTCAGTTCGATCAGCGCCGTCACCGACTTGCCCGCCTCGGCGGCTTCGATCAGCGCCTTGACGATCGGCGAATCCTGCGAGGTGCGATACAGTGTTTGTTTGATCGCCACGACGCCGGGATCGGCCGCTGCCTGCCGCAGGAACTGCACCACCACATCGAAACTCTCGAAGGGGTGATGCACGACGATATCCTTGGCGCGAATGGCCGCAAAACAATCGCCGCCATAGTCGCGGATGCGTTCGGGAAAACGCGCCACGAACGGCGTGAACAGGAGATCCGTGCGATCCTTGACGATGAGTTCGCGCGTATCGGAAAGGCCCAGTAAATGATTGACGACCAACAGATCCTGCTGCGTCAGATCGAGCTTGTCGGTCAGGTAATCCCGCAACGATTCCGGCATGGACGCGCTGTAGACGAGATGGATGACCGAGCCGTGCTTGCGCCGCTTGACCAATAGTTCAAACAGACGCGCGAGATCTTCGGCCTCTTCCTCGATTTCCACATCGCTGTCGCGAATGACTCGGAACAGGCCGGATTCGCGAACCACATAACCGGGGAACAGACGTTTGAGATTGAGCCCAATCGCATTTTCAAGCGACAGGAAGCGGACCTGGCTTCCAGGCAAGCGGATAAATCTTCGAAGCTGCGACGGGATGGGCAGGAGTGCGATTATCGCTTTGCCGTCGCGCTGGCGGGTCAATTCCAATGCCAGCGTGAAGCCGAGATTGGGAATGAACGGAAATGGGTGCGCCGGATCGAGCGCCAGCGGCGTGAGCACCGGAAAGATATTTTCGCGGAAGTGATCGTCGAGCCAGGTGCGGTCTGCCTCGGTCAGTTCCTCCGGTTCGAGTACGGAAATGCCGGCGCCGGCCAATTCGTGACGAAGTTGGACCCACATTTCCTGCTGATCGGCAATCAGCTCGCCCGCCATCTCTTCCACGCGCGCAATCTGTTCGGCCGGCGTCAATCCGTCATCGCTGTGCGATTCCACGCCAGCATTGACCATGCCCTTCAGGCCGGCCACGCGCACCATGTAGAATTCGTCGAGATTGGAGGCGGAAATCGACAGAAAACGCAGCCGTTCCAGCAAAGGCTGGCGGCGATTGCGGCCTTCTTCCAGTACGCGCCGGTTGAAGGCCAGCCAGGAGAGCTCGCGGTTGATGAACCGTTCCGGCGATTTGGGGTCGATCGTATTTACAGGCGCCGGTCGTACTGGTTCGGCATCCCCCTCTTCGAGAGGAAGACGATCATCTTCGCGGGCAAGGCCCTCCTCGGTCATCGGCTTGTGTCTCGCCCTTAGTGTCTGGCCATCGCGACCGAGTCTACCCGAAAAAGTGTGAATCTGTCATGGCGGTCCGGTTTCCTCCATCAGCAGGCTCCGCACCAGTGCGAGGCTGACGGGGCGCGAAGCCGCCAGGGCTGCTGCATCGAGTTCTGCAACGAAATTGCAGATCGCAGCCGGCGAACGATCCAGTCTCCGCAACATGGCTCCTATGACGGCATCGGGGACAAAAAGCTGACGGTCGGAAAAGAGTTTACGCGCCAGTTCAATCAGGAGCGCCTCGTCCGGCTCCTCCAAGCGCAGCGTTGTGAGGGCCGAAAAGCGCGATGCCAGATCCGGCAGGCTGCAGGTCCATGCAGCCGGAGGCGTGCGTCCCGTCAGAAGCACCCATCCTCCCGACTCGATGACTGCAAAAAGCGCAGCGTCACGTTCGGGCGAAGCGTCGGCCGAATCCACATCTTCAATCGCAACAGCGCTATCAAACAGGCCGGTACTTTCCTTCATGTCGGCGGCAGAAATAATCCGTGCGCCCGCTTTATCCCGCCAGATCGATACGAGGTGGGACTTCCCGGAACCCGGCGGACCGTAAAGCGCCGCCACCTTGGCCGGCCAGTCGGGCCATGATTCGATGAACGCCACGGCTTGCGCATTTGCCGGAGCAACAATCAAATCAGCACGGGAATGGGATGTATGAGACGGAAGCGGCAGCGGAAGCTGCGGGTTTGATGGCATTCGGTATTGCGCTCAGATGCTCCGGCGCCGGCGAAACAGCGCGCGCGCGCCGATCCCGGCATAAGCAAGCCAGGAAGTGACAGTCAGAACAGCGGTCGCATCGGCAGCGAATCCAAGTGTTTTCGTCCACTCGAGCCCGAATGTGAGCAGGAAAAGTGCAAGCGCCACATAGATGATTTGCATGGCCGTGCTGAACTTTCCGACGAGCAGTGGTTCGACGCGAATGGACAGGTTCATGATACGGGCCAGCGCAATACCGCCGACGATAGCGACATCGCGCGCAATCACGAGCAAGGTCAGCCACAGCGGAGTAACTTTCAACACAGTCAGCGTGACGAAGGCTGCCAGCATCAAAAGCTTGTCGGCCGCAGGATCCAGAAGGCGGCCAAAGCGTGTAGCGAATCCGAAGCGCTTGGCGAGAAAACCGTCGGCAGCGTCGCTCAGCCCGGCGAAAGCAAAAACCCCGAGCGCTGCACGATCCGCACCGCTGACGAGCAGGAATGCAAGTGCAGGTGCAGCCGCGAGCCTCAGCCAGCTGAGAAGGTTCGGCAGATGTTTGAGCGTACCGTTCACTGATCGCCCGCTGTCGTTGCCGATTTCTCCAGCCACCACTGGCCCCCTTCATTGGCGAGACTAAGTCCCTCATGCGCCAATTGCTGGTTCAACTGATCGGGGGAACCTGCATAGGAGATTTCGAGACGACCTTCGCCGATATCCATCGCGAGGACGTTTACGTCGCTGATGGTTGGGACGGAGCCGAGCTTTTGCAATAGATCGCCCCATTGCGAGAGCGACTCGACATGGAGCGTCGCCACGACCCTGGAGTGTTTGCCGAAATCCACCGCCGAGCGGGATTTCCATGATTCCTCGATCGCATTCGCCGCCGCATCGGCAACTTTGGCGAAGGACGTGGCTGCGGGCGTACCGGCCGGAACGGGCACGACAACATCGGGAACGGACGGCAGGCTTCCTGTTCCGAGCCGTCGGATCTTCACGATCATCTGTGCGCGCTGAGGGATCACCAGAACAAGATCGGCTTCAAGAGCTCTGACACGCGAAGCCATCGGCTCGACATCCTGCCAGCCCGTCCGGTCGAAGCGAATGGCGCCCAGCGTGGGTGAGTCGATGGCATCGTCCGGTGGCAGAACGAGCGGGACGGCCTCCCGCGCAAAGCGCGGATCCGCCCAGGCCTTGGTCCAGGGTGTCTGCGCCGACCAGCCGGGTCCAAGCGGGATGACGAGAATTGGCTTCGCGGTCGCGTCGGAATAGGCGATGTCGGTTTGCTGCAGCAGGTGCCTGACGGCATTCGGATTGAAGACATAGGTCATGCTGGCGACGAATCGCGTCGTCGAACTGCGCGCATCTCCAACGTCATAGGACCGAATCAGCCGCTGAAGTGTCGTCGGATCCACCGCGGGCTGGCGTGCCCAATCCTCCTGGCGGGTGAGACGGCGATAGAGCGTCTGCCACGCCTTGTCGCGACCGCTCTCGATCGCCTTGGTCTGAGCGACGACGGTTGAGGGCGCGCTCGCATCCACCTTGATGCCACGGACCGTATAGATGTCGTCTGCCGCCCGCGCATAAGGAGTCCCGAAGCCGAGCCCGAGAAGGAGGAAGCAGACCGAAAGAAACTGGCGCATGGCATACCCTTTGACGAGCCGAGTATACGGGCGCAGCCCTACTTTCGGAAGACGCGCGCGCGTACCCGTTTATGAAACGCGTGACCCCGGCCACAGGGAATTGTAAACGCCTCCCCTGACAGCGGCGGCGATATCCCGGAATGAGCGACAAAAAACGAGCGGGCCTGACTTACCAGCAATCGGGCGTCGATATCGACGCAGCCGACACGCTTATCGATCGGATAGCCCCGGCCGCGAAGGCGACGCGACGACCCGGCGCGGGCGCTGATCTGGGCGGATTTGGCGGATTGTTCGATCTCAGAGCCGCCGGTTTCACGGATCCCATCCTTGTCTCGTCCACAGACGGCGTGGGCACCAAACTCAAACTCGCCATCGAGACGCGCAGTTTCTCGACCATCGGACAGGATCTGGTGGCGATGTGCGTCAACGACATTGTCGTGCAGGGCGCCGAGCCTCTGTTCTTTCTCGACTACTACGCGACGGGTAAGCTTGCGGTCGATGATGCAGCCACCGTCATAGAAAGTATCGCGCGCGCCTGTCGCGATTGCGGTTGCGCGTTGATCGGCGGCGAAACGGCGGAAATGCCGGGCATGTATGCGCCCGGTGATTTCGATCTTGCGGGCTTTGCCGTCGGCGCTGTCGAACGTGACGCCATACTTCCGAAACTTGAACAGATGAACCTGGGAGACGTACTGATCGGCGTTTCCTCCTCGGGACTTCATTCCAACGGATTTTCGCTGGTACGCCGCGCAATTGCCGATGCGTCGCTGTCGCTCGATGCACCGGCGCCTTTTGCAAGCGGAACAACACTCGGGGAGGCGTTGCTCACGCCGACGCAGCTTTATGTGAAAAGCGCGCTCGCTGCGATCAAAGCCGCGAACGTCAAAGGATTCGCGCACATCACCGGAGGCGGCATCACCGAAAATCTTCCGCGTATTCTGCCGTCAAATATCGATGCGCAGATTCAGTTGGACTCCTGGACGCCCGTACCGGTGTTCAAATGGCTGGCGGATATTGGCGGCATAGACGCACAGGAAATGCTGCGCACGTTCAATTGCGGGATCGGTCTCATCGCCGTTGTTGCGCCCGGGAATGAACGCGCCTGTATCCAGGCTTTCGAACAGGCAGGAGACACCGCGCAGGTCCTCGGTAAATTGGTGGAAGGCCGCGGAGAGCCGCGCGTCGCATATGAGTCGGAACTCTTTGAATGACCGGGCGTGTTCGGGTCGGCGTGCTGATCTCGGGGCGCGGAAGCAACCTTCAGGCCCTGATCGACGCCTGCGCTCAACCGGATTATCCCGCGGAAATCGTGTGCGTGATTTCCAATGTTCCGGGAGTGGAGGGTCTCACCCGCGCCGAACGCGCCGGCATTCAGACGCATGTGATCGCGCATACTACTTATACCACGCGCGAATCCTTCGACGCGGCCATGAGCGACCTGCTTCGCGCGGCCGAAGTCCAATGCGTCTGTCTTGCCGGATTCATGCGCGTGCTTTCGGATCGTTTCGTCGAAAGCTGGAAGGGGCATCTGATCAACATCCATCCTTCGCTTCTGCCGTCGTTCAAGGGGCTGAACGTTCATCGGCGCATTCTGGAGTCCGGCGTTCGAATCTCGGGCTGCACGGTTCATTTCGTAGTTCCCGAACTCGATTCGGGACCAATCATCGCGCAAGCTGCCGTTCCCGTGCTGCCGGCGGACACGGAACAGACACTTGCCGCGCGCACGCTTGCGGCCGAACACAAATTATATCCGCTGGCGCTTGAGCTCTTTGCGCGAAGTCAAATCACACTGGAAAACGGTCGCGTCCAGTTTGCAAATGCGACGAGCGCGAACGGTCAATTGTTCAGCCCCGCCCTTTTGCAAACCGCGGACTAACAGCGGCAGTTTCGGGTGAAGACCTTTTCGCGTCCCATGGCAACCGGCTGGAGGCTATGGCGAAAATGCGCCAGCATTGACCGCGACTATCGCGATCTTGACCCGAACCCAATTGTCTGACAAATGCAATTATGTGCCGAATGCACATAATTGCATTCGAGTGGGACGGCATTCCGGGTTATCGCACCAGAACCCTTTGAATGGGCTGGTCGAATTCACCGATCAATGCTGAAATGATGTCTCTACAGGGGGATGTGCAATGGGTGAATTCCATCGGCGGTATTGGCTGGCGACTGCGGCGATCCTGCTGGGGCTGACCAATTCCGGAACCGGTCTCGCGCAGGATTCCGGGAACACCGCGAATCACGGCCAGGCTATTGAGCAGGTGGTGGTGACCGCCACACGCCGCGCCGAGAAGATCGAGCGTGTCCCGGTCAGCATCAGCGCCTTTTCAGATGCAAAGATGGACGTGCTCGGCGTCAAGAACTTCGCCGATCTGGCGAAATTCACGCCCGGCGTGACCTTCGACCCTGACACCAACAACGTCTATATCCGCGGCATCGATTCGACGGCGGGATCGGGAACGACGGGCATCTACATCGACGACACGCCGATCCAGATCCGCAATCTCGGCTTCAGCTCCAACAACACGCTGCCTTCCGTTTTCGACCTGGAGCGCGTGGAAGTGCTTCGCGGCCCGCAGGGCACTTTGTTCGGCGCCGGTTCCGAAGGCGGCACGGTGCGTTACATCACACCGCAGCCGAGCCTGACCGATTACAGCGGCATCGCCCGCAGCGAAATCTCTTTCACGGATGGCGGACAGCCGAGCTACGAAGACGGCGCCGCATTTGGTGGCCCGATCGTCGATAACGTGCTGGGTTTTCGCGCCAGCGCCTGGTACCGCCGCGACGGCGGCTGGATCGACCAGACCAACTATCACACGGGACTTACGACCGTTCCCGACGCGAACGGCACCGACACCTATGTTCTTCGCGGTGCGCTCACCTGGGCCCCCGTACCGCAGCTCACCATCACGCCGGCCATCGACTACCAGAATCGCAATGAGGGGGATCCCGACCAATACTGGATCGGCCTCTCAAATCCCGATGACGGCGATTACAAGACGGCCACGCCCGATCGCCAGGTCGACAAGGACCGCTTCTATCTCGCCTCCCTCGATATTCATTACACTGGAAATTCCGCGGAACTGATTTCCAATACATCGATGCTCGGCCGCGGCGAACATGTGAACGGCTATAGCGGAACGCTCTACAATCTCTCTTACTTCCAGCAGATTCTGCTCGACGGCACGGACCCGGAAGGCGTTCCGTGCGGGCCGCCCCAATGCAAGACCAATCTTTACCCGCTGCTCACGCCGGATGGAATCAACCTGCCGGGACTGCCGGACTACGTCGCACATACAAACATCACCAACACCCAGCACGACGTAACGGAAGAGGTGCGGCTGCAATCGACGAACTCGAACTCTCCGCTGACATGGGTGCTGGGTGTTTTCTATGCCGGCAATGAGCAGGAGAGCAAAGAAGAGATCAACGATCCGCAACTCCCGCAGATCACGCGCTATCTTTGGAACGAATCCGTTCTGCAGGCCTGGAGCGAGAATCTGCTCCCCAATGGCGACGACTACATCAACGACACGCTGGCGCATGACAGCCAGATCGCGGCCTTCGCCGACGCGACCTATGCCTTCACCGACCAATGGAAGCTCGAGGGCGGCCTGCGCTATGCCCGCACGCATTTCGACTTCACGAACTATGCGGATGGGCCGCAGAATTTCGGGCCGAGCAGCGGCAACGGCAAAGAGAGCGAGTCTCCCATCACGCCGAAGATCAGCGTGGATTTCCAGGCGACACCCGACGATCTGATCTATGCCACGGTAGCAGAGGGCTATCGCATCGGCGGCGCCAACCCGCCCTTCCCGCTCATTGCCTGCGGCGTGCCTAGCGTTCCCAGCGCCTATAGTTCCGACACGACATGGAGCTATGAACTCGGCGCGAAGGACAAATGGCTCGGCGGCCGTCTGCAGACCGATGCGAGTGTGTATTACATCCAGTGGAGCAGCATCCAGCAGGATGTCTACCTGCCGCTCTGCGGGCTGCAATACACATCTAATCTCGGCAACGCCGTCAGCAAGGGTTTCGATTTCCAGGCCGATTACCAGGTCACCGGGTCGCTGCATCTGGAAATGTCGCTCGGCTACACGGACGCGCGCTACACAAGTAATGCCTATTCGGTGGACGGCTCGCTTCTCGTCGGTTCGGGCGAAGCCATCGGCTCGCAGCCTTATATTTCACCCTGGACGTTCACGGCCGGCGCCGAATATGACTTCGAGGCATTCGGCAATGAATCCTATGCGCGTCTCGACGACGAATTTGCGAGCGAAAACAACTGGCCGCTGGCGACGCAGAATCCCCTCTCGGAATCCTATGATCCGCATCTCGTTTCGGATCCGGCGACCAATTCGCTGGCCGCCCGCGCGGGCATGACGTTCGACAATTGGGATGCGGCGATCTTCATGAACAATGTGCTCGATTCGCACCCGCGCCTCGATCTCAATCACCAGGACACAAACACGCTTCTCTATGAAGCGAGTACTTTCCGCCCGCGGACGACAGGCATCGAGGTGAATTACAGGTTCTGAGGCACGTCAATTCCGGGAGCCCATGTGCGGCGGTCGCAATTACGGAGACAATTCATAGATCGTTCCGCGATCACGACTTCCGCCGGCACTCGTCGCGCCGTAGAAATTTCCGGCGTTGTCTTCGATCACTCCCGCAAACGGAATTTTTCCGTCGAGGCATTTCCGCACGGCGCAAAAACTGTAAATCGTCTGGACGGCGCCGTTGAACTCGAACACGGCCCCTCCCTTTCCATTAGTTCCACCTCCCGATGCAGTGCCAAATACATTGCCGTTCAAGTCGAGCATCAAATCCGATGCGGGGTATGAGCCGTTCTTTCCATTAAAGTCGACCCGTGTGTTGTATCGCCACCGCGAGCCATTGGGTGATAGCTCGAAGATCAGCCCGCGGCCCCGTCCACCGCCATTCGATGCAGTCCCGATCAGATTGCCGGCGCCGTCCATGATCATGCCGCTGTACGGTTCCTTACCATCCGTACAGTTCGTCTGGGCGCAAAAGCTGTAAAGCGTTGTCTCGGTGTACTTTTCGCCGTTCGGGCTGAGTTCAAACACCGTGCCACCCTGCGGATTGAATTGTCCTCCTAATTCAGTCGTTCCGTAGAGATTGCCCGCTTCATCAAGATAGGGGGCATCTTGCGGCTGCTCCCCGTCGGCACAATTCGCCAAGGAACAGAAAGAATAGAGTACTTTTTCCGACCATTTCGCGCCTTTCTGTTTGGGCATGAGGACATATACGGCTCCCTGGTCATGGGTTCCACCCAAGGATGTCGTGCCAAATAGCGCCGAGGTTCCGTCGTAAGGCTGCCCGGTCGAAGCACCGGCATATGTCAGGCCGCTGTTGGGGACGCCGGCGTCTTTGCAATTTTTCGAAAGATTGGGGCAAAACGCATGCAGAACCTCTTCGACCCATCCAGCCTGCGTGCGTTCCAGTTCGAACACAACACCTAATCCAACTGAACTGTTGCCCCCTTCAGTCGTCGTACCGTACAGATTTCCGTTGGTATCAATGATCAATTTGACTTCGGATGGGTCCTTGCCATCGGCGCAAATCGTCAGGCTGCAAAAGTTGTATATAGTAGTATATTGGCCCGTGGCTGGCGCGAACTCATAAACGACCCCATCCCCAAGGCTACCTCCGACTGCATATGGGCCGCCATGTAAAGTGGTCCCGTAGAGATTGCCTGCCCGATCCATCACCAAGCCGCCGAAGGGCTGGGAGCCGTCGTGGCACTTCTTGACCGAACAGAAAGAGTAAAGAGTTTTTTCCGTATATCCGCTAGCCGCGCCGGACACCGACATCATGACCATGGCTGCAGCGCTGAAAATGGCCATGCGCCATAGCCCATTGTTTTCATTGAGCATTTCTATTGTCTCCCCAACAAGCGGATCGTATCAACCTTGACCCGATAAGCAGCCTCCCACGATCGAGGCAGCGAGCGTCCATGATCATAGCGCAAGAGCAATGGGTTGGCACACGCCCTGTCTGCGGCTCGATGTCGATCAACATTCACCGCGGGATTGAACAACCGGAACACGAAAATCCTGTGGATGTTACACGGCAGTCCGGTAAGTGTGTCGTATTATCGGCGGACCAGGAGACGTTCTGATATCGAGCCTGGATCAGCGGTCGATGCCGCCTCCCAACGGTTTTGGCTTAACTCCGCCCGGTTATTCGACGGTCAGTCCAACAGCCGATTCCTCGCATCCTTTCCGGCTTTATACGAATACCAACGGCGAGGTGCGGGTGCAGGGGTCAGCGGGTGTTTCCAGTACCTTGAAGGAGGACACGGACGGCTGGGTATTTCAGCGCTGACTGTGAGCGAAACAGGTTTGCGAACGGAAATGTTTACTCGCGACCCCTGTTTGTAAGACACAAACACACTTCTCCCTGAAGCAAGTAGCATTCGTCCGCGGACGAGTAGTGGAATTCCCCCTCACCCCAGCCCTCTCCCCCTGACAAGGGGAGAGGGAGACGCAAGGCAGTCATACCTCCGCATCGCTCACACTTGCCGGATCGGGCCGGGATATTGCGACACCTGCGTGTCGAGCGTGAGAAGCGTGAGCCCTTCGCAACGTGCCTGCGCGATCAGAGCCCGGTCGAAGGGATCCTTGTGGATCGGCGGCAGATCCAAAATCGCCACGGCATGTTCGCTGGTGAGCGGGATTTCCCTGTAATTATTATCGAGCAGTGCCCTTCGCAGAATCCGCACATCGACCTGGAAATCGTCTCGGCCGAGCTGCGCTTTGATCGACAGTTCCCGCATGCTGACGGCGCTGAAGAACAATTCGTTGTCGTGATCCTCGATCAGCGCGCGCGCGGCGCGCGGAAGCTTGTCCGGCGCCCCGGCCGACCACAGCAGGAGATGGGTGTCCAACAGCAGATTCACGGGTCGACGCCGAACATCCGTTCGATCTCTTTCGATCCCATCCGGTCGAAATCGTCGGGAACTTCCATCTGGCCCTTAAGAAAGCCCGTGCGCCTTGCGCCCGCATCCGGGGCTTCCACCGCCACAACCTTGACCATTGGCCTGCCCGCCTTGGCGATGACGAATGGTTCGCCTTTCGAGGCGCGGTCGATCAGGCGTGACAGATGCGTCTTGGCTTCATGGATATTGACGGTTTTCATGTCGCAACCTTACTGGACTAAGTCTTGTAGACTAAGTCTGAAATTCCCACAATGAGCTTGACTCAATCCGACCGTGCTGCGCCGCAGCAGAGCCCTTGACGAACTAATAACCCAAACCTATATCGCGGCGTGAAGGTTGGCACTCTCACCACGAGAGTGCTGCCACCGGACGGTTTCAGGCTGGCCGGGCACGTCAACCATTTGTTTTTATTGAGCTTTCGAGGAGACAATCCCCCATGAAGTTCCGTCCGCTTGGCGACCGTGTGGTCGTCCGCCGCCTGCAGGAAGACCAGAAGACCCCTGGCGGCATCATTATTCCCGACACCGTCCAGGAGAAGCCGCAGGAAGGCGAGATCATCGCTGTTGGACCGGGCGCCCTTGATGACAACGGCAAGCGCGTCACCCCCGAAGTGAAGGCCGGCGATTTCGTGCTGTTCGGCAAGTGGTCGGGCACCGAGGTGAAGGTCGATGGCGAAGAGCTCCTGATCATGAAGGAGTCCGACATCATGGGCATCCTCGAGGGCCGCACGTCCAAGCCGTCCAAGAAGGCGGCTTAATCGAATGGCGAAATCGCGAATCGCGAACAGGGGAAAGATCTGCTCGCCCTTCGCTACTCACCATTCGCCAACAAACATCACCAACTGAATTCCGGAGAAAATTACATGGCAGCCAAAGACGTAAAATTCGGTGCCGAAGCGCGTGAGAAGATGCTTCGCGGCGTCGACATCCTCGCCGACGCCGTTCGCGTGACGCTGGGTCCCAAGGGCCGCAACGTCGTAATCGAGAAGAGCTTCGGCGCACCCCGCACGACCAAGGACGGCGTGACGGTGGCGAAGGAGATCGAGCTTCACGACAAGTTCGAAAACATGGGCGCACAGATGGTGCGCGAAGTCGCATCCAAGACCAATGACGCGGCCGGCGACGGCACCACGACGGCGACCGTTCTGGCCCACGCGATCGTTCGCGAAGGCTCGAAGTCGGTTGCGGCCGGCATGAACCCGATGGACCTGAAGCGTGGCGTCGAGAAGGCGGTGGAAGCCGTCGTTGCCGACCTCAAGAAGCGCTCGAAGAAGGTCAAGTCGAACGACGAGATCGGCCAGGTCGGAACGATTTCGGCCAATGGCGACAAGACCGTCGGCAAGATGATCGCGGAAGCGATGCAGAAGGTCGGCAATGAAGGCGTGATCACGGTTGAAGAGGCGAAGAGCCTGGAGACCGAGCTGGAAGTGGTCGAGGGCATGCAGTTCGACCGCGGCTACATCTCGCCCTATTTCATCACCAACGCCGACAAGATGATGGCGGAGCTCGAAGAGCCCCACATCCTGATCCACGAGAAGAAACTCTCCTCGCTGCAGCCGATACTGCCGATTCTCGAATCGGTGGTGCAGAGCGGCCGTCCGCTGTTGATCATTGCGGAAGAGGTCGAAGGCGAGGCTCTGGCGACGCTCGTTGTCAACAAGCTGCGCGGTGGCCTGAAGGTTGCGGCGGTGAAGGCGCCGGGCTTCGGCGATCGCCGCAAGGCCATGCTGGAAGACATCGCCATCGTGACCGGCGGCCAGGTGATCAGCGAAGATCTCGGCATCAAGCTCGAGAACGTGAAGCTGAACATGCTGGGCACGGCCAAGCGCGTCCGCATCACCAAGGACGACACCACGATCATCGACGGCGCCGGCAAGAAGAACGACATCCAGGCGCGCGTCGGCCAGATCAAGCAGCAGATCGAGGAGACGACCTCGGACTACGACAAAGAGAAGCTGCAGGAGCGTCTGGCGAAGCTCGCGGGCGGCGTCGCGGTGATCCGCGTCGGCGGCGCGACGGAAGTGGAAGTGAAGGAGAAGAAGGATCGCGTCGATGACGCGCTCAACGCCACGAAGGCGGCAGTCGAGGAAGGCATTCTTCCCGGCGGCGGCGCAGCACTTCTCTATGCCACCAAGGCGCTCAACGGCCTGACCGGCGACAACGAAGACCAGAACGCCGGTATCGCGATCATCCGCAAGGCGATCCAGACCCCGATCCGCCAGATCGTCGAAAACTCCGGCATGGAAGCCTCCATCGTCGTGGGCAAGCTGCTCGAGCAGAAGTCGAACACCTACGGGTTCGACGCACAGAACGAGCAGTATGTCGATCTCGTCGAGGCCGGCATTGTCGACCCGACCAAAGTGGTCCGCATCGCGCTTCAGGATGCAGCGAGCGTCGCTGCACTCCTGATCACGACGGAAGCCATGGTTGCCGATCGTCCGAAGAAGGACAGCCCGGCGCCGATGCATGGCGGCGGCGGCGGCATGGGCGACATGGACTTCTAAGTTCTGTCACCGATTGAAATGCAAAGGGCCGGAGGAAACTCCGGCCCTTTTTGTTTCAGTGCCATCGGCTTGCACCTCATGAAACGGGCTCTGCGACGGTTACAAAGCCACGAAGGTGTTCGCGTGTTCGCGCGCCATGATCCCCGAGTTCTCGCATCGTGGCGTTCAGCGCGTCGAACTCGCGTTCGCTGATGACAAACGGCTTCGTCGACACGGCCTTTTCCGGCCTGGGAATATCTACACCGAATTGTTGCTGGACAAATTTCCGGTCTGCTATGAAAAGGTTTCGCACCGCACGGATCGCCGTCTTGCCGAACAGGACATCGCCATTCGCAAACCGGTTTACGATCCGGCTCAACGCGGCATCAAACAATGCGCGGTCTTCGCGCGATTCCGCGGCCCGATTGGCGGCGAGCGTAGCGATGAGTGCTACCCGCCCGAGAGAGACATTGCGGCGCGGGATTAACGGTACGTCTCCCGGCGTGAATCCGAAAAGGCCGAGGCACCGCGCCGCGAAATCCTCCGCCGGATGGTAGTTGAGTACGACGAGCTCGAAACCCGTTCTCATCAATCGCCGCAAGAGGCTCGCATAACAAAAGCGCTCGGGGTTATCGACCAAAAAAACGTCGGGCTCGCGCGTTTCGCCAATCACGGCGTCCTTGATCCGCTGATTGTAAAGCGATGCCACTCGCTCGCGATGCTCGCGCACCGTGGCGATAACAACCACGCGGCATTCTTCGCCGATTGCTGCCCGCACCGCAGCCACAAACTCGCTAATATCGCGATGCCCGGACAGGATTTCCGAACTGATCACCACATCGCTGTTCGAAACCCTCGCCTGCCGGCCAAGCTCGGCAAGCAAGCGCGCCGGATCGTCGCGAACCACGTCGGGGCGTTGATAATTACCAAAGAAATTCAGGACAAGGTTGTGATGCGAACCATCGGACCAGAGACCGACCCCCGGATAAAGAATGATGCTGCCGTCATGCCGACTAAGGACATACTGCACAGCGCTTGTCCCGGTCTTGGCCGGTCCAAGGTGAAGATAGAGCGTCCGCGCCAAACGTGATTATCGCCCGGCGCTAACAATCCCGCCCTATTGCCTCAAGCGTCACAGGGCGAACGTCCATCTTCAAGGGGTGGCGCTGGGAGTTGGCGGCGTATAGGGCGTGAACGGACCCAATGTACATGTCTCCCCGGATTCGACGACCTTGATTGGCGTCGAGTTCGCGCAGACATCATCCTCGGGCGTCACAAAGCTGAAGCCGTGGAACATCAAGCCCGGGCAGCGGCCTTTGAGCGTGTTCAACCAGATCCTGCCGTCGCGCATGTAGAATAGGACATGCTGCGGATCGAGCACATGGGTATGGTTGATCGTATCCTGAGAGGACGAAAACGGCTTCAGGCAGACCGGTCCTACGCCGGTCGTAGGCGCGGTCATCGGCGGTGGCTCGGCTATGGCGGATCCCACCAAACATGTGGCCAGGAACGCTGCAGCTGCGAAGGTTTTCATATTCGTTCTCCTGCTCTGCGCCTCCGGCCCTATTTGGGTCCGGAGTCCTACCCTTCGTCAATGCAAATCCGCGTGTAATGTTGCAGCGGCG
>DASXXW010000207.1:0-4459 GCA_036502865.1 Rhizomicrobium sp. | reverse complement strand
TTGCACTTCGCATGTTGATGGGTTCGGGCCTCGCCGACTATGAAATCGTGCGCGAGGATGAAGGACTTCCCAAAAGCGAGCGGTAGGCCGGTTCCCGGCCCCATGCCATGTTACGCTTGCTGCAAATCAACAGCACCGCGGGCTCCGTTAAGGCGGCAGTCCCGGCGGAGGGGAAGGGAAAATGATTATGCGGCCGAGGGAGTTATTCGGAGTTGGCGTGCGTCTCCTCGCCGTTTGGTTTTGGACGCTAGCGGGCTACTCCGGCTTTTGGTGCTTTTTAAAGTCGGTCGGGAATGGACCAGCCAGTGCCCAACTCACGCAACGACAAGATATCAGCTTTATGATTTACTACGTTCTTGTGGGTGTTTTCCTGATGGCTGGAGCACGGGGATTAACTTGGCTCGCTTATGGCGACATGCAGAAGAACAGCCCGGACGCGAGTGCTCCACCCGAAATCTCGAATTAGGTCGGTATAGTGGTGTCCTATTGCTTCGCGCGCGGGCGCCCGAAATTAGGCTCGCCGCTATCCTGCCCGGCATTGATGATCGAACGTCGAATGGCGCGCGTACGTGTAAATAGATTAAACAACATGTCTCCATCGCCCCAGCGGATCGCGCGCTGAAGCGCACTCAGATCTTCGTTAAAACGACCCAGCATCTCCAGCACCGCTTCACGATTGTTGAGAAACACGTCCCGCCACATCACGGGATCGGACGCCGCGATACGCGTGAAGTCGCGGAAACCGCCTGCCGAATATTTGATAACCTCCCCCTGCGTGACGGCTTCGAGGTCGTCCGCCGTGCCTACGATGTTGTAGGCGATGAGATGCGGCACATGGCTGGTGATGGCGAGAACGAGATCATGGTGCTTCGCATCCATCACTTCGACCTGGCTGCCGCAGCGTTGCCAGAATGATTTGAGCGTCGCCACGCTCGCCGCATCTGCGCAGGGCAGCGGCGTCAGGATGCACCATCTTCCGTCAAACAATTCGGCGAACCCGGCGTCGGGACCGGACTGCTCCGTACCCGCGATGGGATGTGCCGGGATGAAATGCACGCCTTCGGGAATGAAGGGCGATACATCCCGTATCACCGCCATCTTCACCGAACCCACATCGCTCACGATGGCGCCAGGCTTCAAATGCGCTGTTATGTCTTTCGCAATTTCGCCGAACGCGCCGACCGGCGTCGCCAGTATGACAAGATCGGAATCGCGTACAGCCGGCCCCGGCGTGTCATGCAGCGTGTCCGCAAATCCGAGCGACCGCGCCTTTTCCAGCGCTTCGAGCCGGTCAAATCCTGCGATATGCGCTGCGAGCCCGGCCCGCCGCATCGCACGGGCAAGCGAGGAGCCGATCAGCCCGATACCGATCACCGCGACTTTGGCGAACATCGGCCGCGAATCCACGGTCATGACATATCTTGTTTCATGAAATCCGTGAGCGCCGCCGCCACGCCACGGTTAGCGTCCTCCGTTCCAACTGTCAGGCGCAAACAATGCGGCAAGTCATAACTTGCAACCGGCCGCAATATAAAGCCGCGAGATTGGAGAAAAGCATCGGCGGCTTGCGCCTGCTGTGGCGAGCCAAACTGAATCAGCAGAAAATTTCCTTCGCTATCGTCGGCGCGCAGCCCCACCGCGCGGATCTCCTGTGCGAGCCATCTCCTCCATTTGGAGTTATGAGCGGCGGAACGCGCAACATGATCGCGATCCCGCAGTGCGGCTGCGGCCGCGCGCTGCGCCGGCACGGAAACATTGAACGCTCCGCGGACACGGTTGAGTGCGTCCGCAATGGCCCACGGGCAATAAGCCCAGCCGATGCGAAGCCCGGCGAGCGCATGTATTTTCGAGAATGTGCGTGTCATCACGACATTGTCGAAGCGGCCGGCAAGCTCGGCACCGGCGTCGTAATCGCTGCGTTCTACATACTCGGCATAGGCCGCATCGAGAACGAGGAGTACATTGTCCGGCAATCCCTCATGGAGCCGGCGAATTTCCTCGGCAGGAAGACATGTCCCCGTCGGATTGTTTGGATTGGCAAGATAAACCATCCGCGTGCGCGGCGTGACCGCCGTCAGGATCCAGTCGACATTTGCGTGAAGATCGTTTTCCGCGACAACGACCGGGCGCGCGCTGCTCGCTAAAGCCGCAATTCTGTAAACAAGAAATGCGTATTTGGTGAATACGACCTCGTCGCCAGGCGAAAGATAGATGCGCGCCAGAAGTGCAATCAACTCCTCGGAGCCATTGCCGCAAACGATCCGATCGGCATCAAGGCCATAAACCTCCGCAATGGTCTCGCGCAGCAAACGTGCACTGCCTTCGGGATAGATGGAAAGCTCGCCACGTTCCGCCTCATAGGCAGCGATTGCGGCAACGCTCGGCCCCAGTGCCGATTCATTCGACGAAAGCTTGATTGCGGGCGGCCCTCCGGGCTCCGGCCCACGGCCAGCCACGTAAGGCGAAATATCGAGTATGCCGGGTTTGGGTTGTGGGCTCACGGTGCTGTCGCCAGATCAAAAGGGTCGGTAAAGCCGCCGACCAGCGCCACATGCTCGATTGTCTCGCCACCCTGGTTGGTGATGGAGGTGAGCCGTTCGTCGTCGACTGGCACAAACCCCCTGTTCGCGACGAGCAAGCGGCTAGCCGCTGTTTTGGAGGTCTCGCGGCTACCCGCAAGTATCTGGGCGTCGAAGCCCGCTTGCCGCAACAATGACTGGAGCCGCGTCCGGCTCATATCCGCATGACATTCGAGGCGGAGAATCGAGGTGTCGTGCCCGGTCGATTCCTGCTCCAGCGTACCGATTGCATAGCCCTGCGGAAGAACGACAGCGCACGGATCGTTACGGACGAAGGGAAGGCTCTGAATGATGCGCGGGCCTTGCTGCCCTGCCGGCGCGAGTTGCTCCCACCAGGCCTGCCCGCTTTCCACGCTTTCGGGCGGTGGAACCAGCCCGATGCCGAGCGGATCATCCGCGCAGGCGTAAATCACTGCCATCGAGGAGTTGTGGCTTACGATCGGCAGTGTGCAGCCGAAGCAGGTCCGCGCCAGATCGCGAAAGCCGGCCGCATTTTCCCCGGCAAAAACGTGCAAGACAGTCCGGGTATCGCCGGCGAAAAATATGTCGCACCAAATCTGCACCAGTGCGCGTACAGGAAACGGGCCGGAATGCCGCGCGAGAACCGAACGCAAAATTCGCGCTGCTTGCGCGGGTGGAACCGTAACGCCGGCCACGGCTTCGACGCGCCGCATAAGAAGATCATGAATCTCTCGATCAACGGGCTGCAGCTCGCGTCGCGATTCACCGAGGGAATCGGGGCACATCGTCTCTGCTCGATCCTGACTGCGATTTACGACCAGTTCTCAACGTCGGCCCCACGAAGAGGCTCCTTGATACTGGGGCCGCCCCGGAAAGCAAAGGGCACCTCACGTCGCGTTGACAGGCGGCATCGAAGCTGTATGTAACATTTCGTCATAAGTCGGCCATGCTTGGCAGATGCCTGACTTCGAAAAGCTCAGCATAAAGGCTATTTTCTCGCCGAGAGGTTTGTAGAAACCGGAGACGTCCGGCGCAGTGCGCCTGTGATTTCTGCTCCGCATTCGGGAACGGATCATCTCAGATGGCAGAAATGGCGATTCCGCAATTCCAGCGGTCGCTCTCGGCGCCCGACGCCGACGCCGGGCAAGCGCTTACATTTCCGGCTTCGCAGCCATTGCTCCTGGATTCGGGCCGTGCGCTTACACCGTTCACAGTCGCGTATAAAACCTACGGCACGTTGAACGAAACAAAGTCCAATTGCGTACTCGTTTGCCACGCTCTGACCGGCGATCAATTCGCGGCGAGCCGTCATCCTGTCACCGGAAAGCCGGGCTGGTGGGATATCATGATCGGCCCGGGAAAGCCCATCGACACGGATCGCTTCTACATCCTGTGTCCGAATGTCATCGGCGGTTGCATGGGTTCGACCGGTCCCGCAGACATCGATCCGGCCACCGGCGTACCGTTCGGTCTTTCTTTTCCGTTGATCACGATTCGCGACATGGTGCGCGCGCAAGCCATGCTGCTCGATTATCTCGGCATCGAGACTTTGTTCTCGGTGGCGGGCGGATCGATGGGGGGCATGCAAGTGCTGCAATGGGCCGCTTCCTATCCGGAGCGCGTTTTCTCGGCGCTGCCGATTGCCTGCGCCACCCGCCATTCGGCGCAGAACATCGCCTTTCACGAAGTCGGGCGTCAGGCCGTGATGGCCGATCCGGACTGGCGCGGCGGCCGCTATTTTGCCAGCGGTGTTTATCCGCGCCGCGGGCTCGCTGTCGCGCGCATGGGCGCGCACATTACTTATCTGTCGGACGCAGCGTTGCACCGCAAATTCGGGCGGCGCTTTCAGGATCGCGACAATCCGACCTTCTCGTTCGACGCCGACTTTCAGGTCGAGTCGTATCTGCGCCATCAGGGCT
>DASXXW010000206.1:0-23406 GCA_036502865.1 Rhizomicrobium sp. | reverse complement strand
CTTGATTCGCCTCGTTAAGTTTACCGCGACTTAAACCCTTCCGTTCAAGATTGTGGTTGCCGGAAGGACTGGAAGCTGTGTCGAAAAAGTCTCGGACAACCGAATTGAGCTTGAACACGAAGGGCGCACGCCATGCTTGCGCCGATCAAGGGGTTATCGGACGCCATGGAGCATAACCCATTGACCGACACAGATTTTTCCCAGTCCGTGAAAGGCGGGGGTGGAATGAAACGCCGCGAAAATCTGCTGCGCCTCAAGCGTTTCCGGGCCGACGAGCTGAGGCGCCGCACGGCGACGCTGGACACCATGTCGGCCGATGTCGAGCGCAAGCTTGCCGATCTTGAAGAGTCCGTGGCGCGCGAAAAACAGCGGGCCAATGAGTCCGATATCGGCCGTCTGGCCTTTCCGAGTTTCTTGCGGGCGATGGACGCACGTCGTGAAAACCTTAAGGCGACGCTTAAGGAAATCGGGCGGGAGCGGACCCAGGCAGCCCTCGATCTCGACAAGGCCGCCGAGGAATTGAAGGCGCTCGAACTCGCATCCGAACAGGAAACGCGCCGTGCCGCCGAAACACAAATGCGGCGCAGCCGGATGCGGCTTGATGAATTGGCGCTCAGCCGCCAGTTGCGCAAACAGGCGCTGCGCCAGATCTGATCTGACGCAACTATTCTCCGGGCATCACGCGGCGGGATCGCGCGTGATCATGAATGTCGCCATATCCCACGCATTGCGCATGCCGACGATCAGGATCACGACCAGAGAAATGGCCAGCGTGTTGAGGGCCAACGCCACGGCCCAGCGTTCGATCAACGCCGCCGCGGCAATTGCGGCATAGGCGAGCAGCGGAACGATCGCGTAACAGCAGCGATCGGCAAAATCGAGCCGCATCTTCCAGATGCGCGCGGCAACAACAAACCCATAAACCGTCCCCGCAATTCCGCCGGTGCCCAGAAGGGCCGCAAGCGAAAGCGAAGTCAGCGTGGGTACCGTCAGGATCGCCGAACCCACCAGCACGCTTCCGAGGTGAACGGCGGTCGGCGTTATGAAGCCGCGCAAGCCCGTCGTTTTTTCCTTCAGGTTGGAGGCGAGTGTGGCAACGATGAAAGACGCGCCGACAATTGCGCCCGACGCCGTGCCGATCGTCACATAGAAATCGCGCCAGTCGGCGAGCGGCAACGCGGTCATGGAGCATCCTCCCGTGCGGATACTAACCGATCGCCGCAAATGTCGCGACGCCCGCGACGGCGTACCCTGCCCTAGGCTTCCACGCGCCGCAGGAATGTACGTTCTTCGCGCAGGATGAAACGCTCGCTCTCCGCAAAGTTAAAATTCGCCAGGCTGTCGGGATGCGTTCGCAGGCGCGCGCGATAGGCTTCATAGGCGGCAAGATTGTCAAATCCGATCATGGCATGCGCGATGTCGTTTGTGCCTTCATGCGGCATGAAATAGCCGAGCAGATCGCCGCCGCAGGCGGGAATGACCGTCAACCATTTGCGCGCATAGGCTTCGAACGCCGCCCGTTTGAACGGATCGATCTGATAGCGGATATGGCAGACAATACTCATGTGCGTGCTCCCGTTGGCTGCCTCGCAGTCTAGCGCTTGCGCCTGCAGACTTAATTCGATAGATATCGAAGTGTGAAAGACGGCCCCAGCATTGCGCCCATAGCCGCGCTCGCAGGCGATCCGGCGCGCGCCAATATGCTCGCTGCGTTGACAGGCGGGATGGCGTTGACGGCAAGCGAACTGGCGGGCGAGGCCGGCGTTACGCTGCAGACCGCTAGTTCCCATCTCGCGAAACTGGAATCCTCCGGGCTCATTGTGGCTACACGCCAGGGACGCCACCGTTACTTCCGGCTGGCTGACAATGACGTCGCCCAGATGCTCGAAGCGATCATGAATGTGGCTGCGCGCACCGGCCAGATGCGCACGCGTCCGGGTCCACGCGATCCGGCGCTGCGCAAGGCGCGTATTTGTTACGATCATCTCGCCGGCGAGATGGGTGTGCGATTGCTCGATTCTCTCGTCGCTGCGCGCCATATTTCGCGCGCGGATGAGGTTCTCGACCTGACGAAAACCGGCGCAAAGTTTCTTGGCGGATTGGGCCTCGATACAAACCAGCTTGTTTCGCCGCGACGACCGCTATGCCGTCCCTGTCTCGATTGGAGCATGCGCCGCAATCATCTGGGAGGAACGCTCGGCGCCGCACTGCTTCAGCGGTTCTTCGATCTGAAATGGATTACGCGGGAAAGTAACAGCCGTGCTTTGCGCTTCACGCGCAACGGAGAAGTCCGGTTTATCGAAGTCTTCGGCGAGCCCGATGCAGCGCGGTCAGGCGCCTAGAATTTCGCGCGCCGCGCGCTCGCCGCTGCGCACCGCGCCTTCCATAAAGCCCTGATAACCCGGCGACGTATGTTCGCCCGCGAAATGGATGTTTCCCTCGGCCTCTTTCTCGATGCCGCTGAAACCGGTGTATTGGCCTATATTATATTGCGACCACGCGCCGCGCAGATGCGGATCGATATTGCCGTCATTCACCCAGGCAAGCTGCGGGCCTTTCTGCCATGCGTCCGTGATTCCAGGATAAATCTTCTCGAGTTCCATAAGCGTATCAGTCACGAGCGCCGACGGAGCGGGTCCTTCGAAATGGCCGAATTTCATCCCGTATTTCGAGGCGAGCCCTTTGCCGTCTTGTCCGCCAGGCAATGCAACATAGATTTCCGTCGCTCCGGGCTTCTTTGCTTCCTGATAAAAACTTCCATCCCAGCCGCCCTGCGGCGCAGCGCCGGACAGCATGTCGCCGGTAAAACCGTCGCGCCGCCATGGGCTTCCCGCGACCTGTATTTGAATCTTCGCATTATTTCCGAGTTGCAAAGTTTCGATCGCACGCTGCTTCAATGCGGAGATATGCACGCGTTCGAGATCCACTTCGCGTAACGTGCTGAACGGAATGGCGATCACCACATGATCCGCTTTGAATTCCACGCTGCCATGCCCGCGCCTGAACGTGCATGTGTAGCTCTTGTCGCTGTTCTCGCGCAGCGCAATGAGGCGATGGCCGAGCCGGATCGCGCCCTCGGGCAGCCGCGCGGACAGACCTGTAATCAGCTGATCATTGCCACCCTTGATGTGCCATTTCTCGTTGGTTCCCGCGAGCGTCGGATGGCGCACCGGCTGATAGGAGTTGCGCGTGCTGGTATCATAGCCGAGTATATAAATCAGATTGAGCGCTGACTGGTCTTCCGGCGGCCCGCCATATTCGCTGATCACATCCGAGAGGCATAACCGGCCGAAACGGCTCGCGGTACCGCCGGGGATGTAAGTTTCGATCCATTCCGGCACCGACATGTGGTCCCATTCATGGGCCGACTTCGAATAGCTTTGATAGTTCGCGTGCGGCGCAAGATCGACCGCGTGTCGAAACAGCTTCCAGCCGAAGCTGTGCCAATCGGCATTGAGATCCGCCTGTGTGTAGGGCGCGCCCTCAAAGCGATAGATATCCTGTTCGTCACCTGGATAGGCGTTGGTGTTCCAGAGGTCCAAGCCGAAATCCTGCGCCAGTTTCAGCGTGGCACTGTGCTCCGACGAGATGAATTCGCCATGCTGTTCGGTGATCTGGTTGTTGACGAAGTAATTACGGAGCGTTCCGACGCGGCCGCCGACATGATCGTTCCAATCGAACACCGGAGCGAACAGCCCGGCTTCATTCCACAAGATATCCGCACAGCGCAGGCCGGCGAGCCCACCGCCGATGATGGCGATGCGCGGCTTGCCGATGGCGAGGCTTCGTGAAGGAAGAAAAGCGAGGCCGGTGGTGGCGGCCAATCCTGACAACACGGTCCTGCGTGCTGGCTGCTGCGCTCGCTCGGCGCGCATGGCGCCGATTTCATCGATCGGCGCGCTCGTGATCCGCGCTTCAAGCCCCGCCGCGTCGGCTTCGCGCAACATGGCTGTCAGGGGTGAGTGGAAAGATCGCCGCATCGCATTTCCCGGATAATAATCGAATGCCCCAGCCTACGCCGGTTGTTGCGAAGATGCGATTCCCAGCCCGCGCGCGGTCAATACGCCGTAAATCGCAATCCAGATATAACAGGCGGCAGGAACGAAAAGTGCCGAAGACAGCTTCGTCGCGTCGGCCACCGCGCCGGTGATTTCGGGAATGATGGCGCCGCCGACAATCGCCATGCACAACAGCGCCGATCCGTTTGGTTTCTCATCTCCGAGATTTTCGCTCGCCAGCGCGAAGATGGTGGGAAACATAATCGAGTTGAACAATCCAACCGCGATGAGCGACCAGGCGGCAAAAGCGCCGGTCGATTGCGATGAAACAAGCGCCAATGTGCAGGCGCAAACCGCACAGATCGCAAGGACAAAGCCCGGCCGCGCTTTCTGCAGCACGAAGCTGCCAAGGAAACGCCCGATCATCGCGCCACCCCAATAGAAGCTGACCAGTTTTCCAGCGCGTTCCGCGGCAAGCCCCAGCGTCGACGGCTGCATGAGATAATTCGTCATCATGCTGCCGATGGATACTTCCGCTCCGACATAGACGAAGATCGCGACGGCGCCGAGAAGCAGGCGCGGCTGGGTTCTGAGCGCCCACACGGCGCGCCAAGAAGCCATTTGCGCGCTCACCGGCGGCGCAGCGCTACGCCGCATGATCCAGAAAAGAATGGCCACGACGGTCAGGCCCGCGGCGATAATGAGGAACGGCAACTGTGTGGCATGCGCTTGGGTGATGCGGGCGGTGTTGAGTTCTGCCGGAGTGAGATTTGCCGTGTTGAATGTGACGCCGCTGCTCAGAATAAGAATGGCGCCCACCCAGGGACCAATCGTCGTTCCCAGCGAATTGAACGCCTGCGCCAATGTCAGCCGGCTTGAAGACGACGCTTCGGGTCCGAGTTCGGCGATGAAGGGATTGGCAACGACCTGCAGAAGCGTGATGCCCGCGGACATTACAAACAGCGCCAAGAGAAAAGCCGCGAACAGCCCCGAAGCTGCGGCGGGCGAAAACAACAGGCACCCGCAGACCATGACCGCGAGTCCCAGGATCGCGCCGCGCACATAGCCGATGCGCGACAGGATAAAGCCCGCCGGAATCGAGAAAAAGAAATAACCAATGAAGAAGCTGAACTGGGTCAGCATCACCTGTGTGTAGGAAAGGGAGAACACGCCTTTGAGCTTGGGAACGAGGGAATCCAGCAGCACCGTCGCAAAGCCCCAAGCGAAAAAGAGCAAAACGACCAGTGCAACGAGCAATGGCTGCCGCACCGGCCCGCGCTCCGTGGCATCGCCGATCTGTGTCTGCATCTGTTCCGCCCCTCTCAAGCCGCGTAGTGTTGCATGCATCGGCCTCCATCGGGAGGTCTTACCCAGGGGATTGGGCAGATGGTGCGTGCCTGTTTCGCGGTATTGTGTCTGTGTTTCGCCGCCACGTCACTGGCCGCAGCCCCCGGCGGAGCGACGATCAGGGTTGGCTCGCTCGTTCTTACCAAATGCATCCGGCAATATGACGGCTATTGCGGCACTCTTGTCCGCCCGCTCGATCCTGACGGGCACATCTCCGGCAAGATCACCATCGGTTTCGAGTTCTATCCGCATACGGACACGCAGCAGGATCGGCGCGGCGTCATCATCGCGCAGGAAGGTGGTCCAGGCTATTCGACGACCGGTTCGCGCGACGGCTATGTGCGGCTGTTCACGCCGCTTCGCAATCGGCGCGATATCGTGCTGGTCGACAAGCGCGGCACGGGACGCTCCGGCGCTATCCACTGCCGAGGCATTCAGAAGGGCGGCGGTCTGGAAGCCGTGCGCGCCTGCGGTAGCAAGCTTGGCGACACGGCCTGGCTTTATAGCTCGGACTTTGCCGCAGACGATGTCGCCGCCGTGCTCACCGCTCTCGATATCGACAAGGTCGACTATTATGGGGACAGTTACGGCACCTATTTCGGCGAAGTTTTTGCGGCGCGCCATCCCGACCGGTTGCGCACCGTCGTACTCGATAGCGCCTATCCCGTGAACGGCGACGGTCCCTATTTTCGTAGCGAAATCGAAAACGGGCCGGTGGCCTTCGCCATCGCATGCCGGCGCACACCGTCCTGCAATGCGTTCGGCGGCGATGCGAAAGAGCGATTCCGGGTGCTGGTCGAATCGCTGCGCCAGAAACCCGTCAGCGGCCGCGCGCCCGGCGCCTCTGGCGAGTTGAAGACTGTAACGGCCGATCCCGGCGCGCTGTTCACGATCGTCGCCAATGCAGGAAATAATTACACCGCCTATCGCGACATCGATGCTGCGGGGCGCGCCTGGTTGGAATCCGGGGATGCACTTCCGCTCCTTCGTCTGGTCGCCGAAGCTATAGACGGCGAAGATACGGGCGGCCCGCCGGACGCGTTCAGCACCGGGCTTGAGCTCGCCGTGGAATGCACCGATTACGTTCAGCTTTACGACATGCATGACAGCGAAGCTGATCGTCACACGCAATATGAAGCGAGCCTTGCGAAGACCGAGACAGACGACCCGCAAATCTACGCGCCGTTCCGTCTCGAGGAAGCCACTCACTCGGTTGCCAATCCCGAAGGCCTGAATCTTTGTCAGGCTTGGCCGCGTGCGCCGCATTGGGCACATCCCGGAACACCCGTGCCGAAAGATGCGAAATTCCCGTCAGTGCCGGTTCTCGTTCTGTCGGGCGAACTGGACACAGTGACATCGCCCAAGGAAGGCCGTTGGACGACGGCGCTCTTTCCGAACGCAAACTATCTGGAAGTACCAAATACCGTACATGAATCGGCCATAGGTGATGGCGGGGTTTACGTCCCACCCTTCGGCGGTGATCTCGCGCGATGCGCGAGTCCGATTGTTCTTTCCTTCGTCGATTCGGGAGGCCGGATGCCGAACACATCCTGTCTGTCGGAGATAAGGCCGGTACGCGCCGTTCCCGCCTTTGCTGCGAGCTGGCGCGATGTCTCGCCTGCGACGGCGGAGCAGGGCAATGACGTCGATAAAACGGGGCTTACACTGGCCTCCGCTGCGGCGGAAACGCTCGGCGATGCGCTGGCCCGTTATGGTGTTCTGCTCGGCAATACGGACTCAGGCTTGCGCGGCGGAAAGTTCAAGCTGACTCCGACCAGGACCGGCTACGCCTTCGATCTGAAGGCATTGAAATGGTCCGAGGATATGAGCGTCTCGGGGACCATCGACTGGAATCAGTTGAATGGAAATATCGAGGCGCGCGTCGATTTCTCGGCCGGCGATCACACAGGAAAATTGCAGCTCACCTGGAATGATCGCGAAACCGATGCCCAGGCAAAGATTCACGGCGAAATCGATGGCAAGACTGTTGCCGCTTCGCGCATCGCGCCCTGATCGAGACAGACAACTCCCCATCAGCGCATTGAGGACCTCAATGAGAGTAAGACGATTGCCGGGATCGCGCAGCACATGGAACGCGGCCCTTATTGCTGCTCTGACATTTCTTTCGCTCGGCGCCCACGCGGCGGAGCGCGTCATTCATCAGTTCCTTGAAGTAGCGGTGTCGCCGGATGGACGGCATGTTGCTTCCATCGAAGGTGATGCGTCTCCTTGGGGCGGCGAACCCGTCATCCGCGCGCTGTTGATACGCGCCGTGAGCGGAAGCGGCGAAGTGCGCGTGACGCTGCCTTGCGGCGAAGTCCGGGAATGCTGGCCGTCTTCGCCGGTTTGGAGCGCGGACGGAAAATCACTTGTGTTTGCACTGCGAACGCCGGGCAGTCACGCGCGGTCGCTCTATTCCGTTTCTGCCGATGCGACGCATCTGACGCGCCTTCTCGCCTTCGACGGCACGATCGACGATCTGCGTTACGGCCCCGATGGCAGGCTTGCCATGCTGGCAGTCGCAAACGCCGATAAAGAAGTCGGCGCCACCCAGGCGGGCGCGCCGATCACGGGCGATCTGACTGCGCCGCCTGCCGAGCAACGCATCGCCATTCTGCAGGACGGAGCCTTACAGTGGGCATCGCCGCCGGATTTGTTTGTCTATCAGTTTGACTGGCTGCCCGACGCACGCGGATTTGTAGGGACTGCGGCGCCCGGCGACGGCGACGACAATTGGTGGGTGGCGAAACTGTATCGTTTCAACGCCGCCGATGCGACCGCGCATGAAATATTTGCTCCGGCAGATGCGCGCCACCAGATCGCCGACCCTGTCGTCGCGAAGGACGGCACCATCGCTTTCATCGGCGGTATCATGAGCGATTTCGGTTCCACCGGAGGCGATGTGTTCACGCTGCCCTCCGTTGGCGGCACGGCCGTCAATATCACGCCTGGCATGCACGCCTCGGCACGCAGCCTCGCCTGGGACTGTAATGGCCATCTGAACGCGCAATTCCTCGTAGGCGCGGCTACGCAGTTTGTTGAGTTCGAAACCGCATCGAAAGCAAACGCGCCCAAAATACTCTGGCAGGGCGAAGAAACAGTGCGCGGGCATGATGGCGGTCTGGCGCGCACCTGCCCCTCATCTGTAACGGCCACCGTTCATCAAAATTTTTCGGCTCCGCCCGAGATCGAAGTCGGTCCGACCGGTCATTGGCACAATTTCACCCATGCCAATGATGGGCTGACAATGCCGCTCACCGCGCGCAGCATTGATTGGAAGAGCGACGGCTTCGACGTGCAGGGCTGGCTGCTTCTGCCTGCGAATGCGAATGGAAAAGTGCCGCTGATTACCATCGTGCATGGCGGCCCGGCTGCTGCATCCACGCCTGTGTTTTACGGGCCGGGTACAAACCGGTCGCTGCTCGAACAGGGCTATGCGCTTTTCCTGCCTAATCCGCGCGGCAGTTTCGGACAGGGCGAATCTTTCACAGCAGCCGATGTGCGCGATCTCGGCCATGGCGATCTACGCGATATACTGCACGGCCTTGACGCCGTTGTGCAGCATGCGCCTGTCAATCCCGAGCGGCTTGGTATCACGGGCGGCAGCTATGGCGGCTTTATGACGATGTGGGCCGTGACACAGACCCATCGTTTCAAAGCCGGGGTCGCTTCGGCCGGCCTCAGCAACTGGCTTTCCTATTATGGCGAGAACGGCATCGACCAATGGATGATCCCCTATTTCGGCGCCAGCGCCTATGAAGACCCTAAAGTTTACGCGCGCTCCTCGCCGATCAATTTCATCCGTCAAGCGAAGACGCCCGTTTTCGCATATGTGGGCGCGAACGACATCGAATGCCCCGCGCCGCAGACGCAGGAATTCTGGCATGCGCTGCACGATCTCGGCGTGCCGACATCCTATGCAATCTATCCCGGTGAGGGGCACGGCCTGCGCGACCCGGCACATATAAAAGACGCCGAAGACCGCACACTGGCCTGGTTCAATAAATATTTGAAGTAATTATTTGACATTGGTGTTGAACCCGAATCGCACGCAGAGGCACAGAGTCACGGAGCGCAATGCCAGGGTCTTCGCAAGGCTCAGAACCTCCAGTGCGAGGCGAACGCTATCTTTGTGTCTCTGTGCCTCCGTGTGATAATTACTTCTTCGATGGTGGTGCCGCTTGGGCGGCACGTACGGGCAGAGGCATATTGCAGACGCCGATGTGACCCGGCGAATGTTTGTACCAGGGATCCGGCCTTGTGCGGCGCTCTTTGAGAACCGCCTGGAATGTGGCGCTGTCGGTACGGAGCGCTTCAAATTCCGGCCGCTGTGCCGCCGGCATTTCGCTCGCAAGACGGATCGACGTGATGGGGACGTTTTGCGAGGGCTTGGCGTAGAAGCCAAGTGCCGCGGTCCCGCGCGGCAGGGTCGAAAACAATTCCATGCCTTCGATCACGCGGCCCACAAGCGTGACATTGCGGTCGAGATTGCGCGGCGATTGTCCGATGACGGCATAGAGCTCGCCGCCATTGCCCGAATCCGCAGCGACATCGCGGCCGACGCCGACCATACCGTAACAATGGGTCAGCCAGGTACGATTCTCGGCCGGATCGCGCGCCGCCGGAAACCCCGACGAGAAGCCGGTTTGCGGGGCATAGGTGTCCGGGTCCGGCAGCGAGGTGAATGCTAGATCGGGGCCGATCGGCCGGTCGAACTCCGCCGCGATTGTCGCTTTTGCGGTGCCGAGCGGATGGTGATCGCTGCGTGCCCATTGCACGACGTAATTATCTTGCGAACGGACAATCGCGGCTCCGTCGAAATACTTCTCATGAACCAGGGTCTTGATGTTGGCGATAGAGTTGGGCGCAAAACCCGGCGCCAACTCGATCACCACGCGGCCGGCGGGGAGTTGCATGACGAGCATATTGGCGGGATCGACCGGGCGCCAATCGCTCTTCGGCGAGGCTGCCAGAATATCGTTCATGGATGGCGGCGCGGGTGCCGCGCCCATAGCAATGGCCGCCGTGGCAAGTGTGAGAAGCGTTCTCAAAGCGCGGTGCATACCGATCATATTTGATCCCCTTCGATGCCGTCCGTGGTTACTTTGCACCATTTTCCCTCCGCTCCAATGGGGCTTGCCCTTGATGACGCATGAGCAACTCCCCAGCTATCTGCTGGTACAAGGGGAATTGGAGGAGGACATGACACATCGAATCGCCGGAATTCTGGCTGCGTTTATGATCGCTGGAGCGGTCCTGCCTGCCGACGCCGGGTGCCTGAAAGGCGCTGTGGTAGGCGCAGTCGCGGGTCATTACGCGCATCATCATGCCGTGCTGGGCGCGATGGCGGGTTGCGCAATCGGGCATCATTTGACGGTCAAGGCGCGCGAGCAGAAAGCGGCCGATCAGAAGGCTGCTGCAGCAAAGGCGGCAGCAGCTGCTTCAGCAAGTCATCACTAAGCGCTTTTCGGGCCGAAGGGTATCAGCATGGGTACTCTTCGGCGGTAGGCATCGTAATCGTCTGCGCCCAATTGTTCGCGAAGCCATCGCTCCTCGAGCCGCGCCTTCATCCAGATGCCGATAGTAATGATGATAGCGCCGCCGATCCCGAGAACGGTTCCCTTCGCCGCCATGGTTGCGTAAACGGCGATCAATATGCCCGTATAAATGGGGTGCCGCACGATGCCATAGGGTCCCGTGTCGATGATCCGGTGATCGGCTTTCGTAGTAATGGTACCCGACCAGAGCGGGCCGAGCCATACCCGGGCCCAGGCGCTGAAGGCGAATCCTGCCGCGATCAACGCGACGCACATCCACGCCTCTGTGCGCGTGACAAGCCAGAGCCGCAGCGGCCCGGAATAGCCATGCGCGGGAATAAGAAACACGATCCCGCCAACTATCAAAACAATCCTGTAGGGCAGTTCGGAGCCGAGGCCTACGCGCTTCTCCGCCTGGCTGCTCCAGGCGGCTAGCGCAATCCAGCAAACCACGAAGGCAAACCACAGAGCGGCGATGATGGCTGCGATACTCATTCCCCGAACCCTTCCTCAGTCGCGCAACAATTCATTGATCGAGGTCTTGGCGCGTGTGCGCGCATCGACCCTTTTCACAATCACGGCACAGGCGAGGGCAGGACGATCCGCAGCCTGCGAGAGAACACCCGGCACCACAACGGAATAGGGTGGAACGCGGCCATAAACGATTTCGCCCGACTCACGGTCCACGATCTTGGTCGATTGTCCGAGGAAGACGCCCATAGAGAGCACAGACCCTTCGCCCACGATTACTCCTTCGGCCACTTCCGAGCGCGCGCCTATGAAACAATCATCTTCGATAATGACCGGACCCGCCTGCAGGGGCTCAAGCACACCGCCGATGCCGGCGCCGCCCGAGATGTGGCAGTTGCGGCCGATCTGCGCGCAGGAGCCGACCGTCGCCCAGGTATCGATCATGCTGTTATCGCCCACATAGGCGCCGACATTGACGAAGGACGGCATGAGTACCACGCCTTTGCCGACATAGGCCGAGCGTCGCACCACGGCGTGCGGCACGACGCGAAATCCGGCCGCGCGGAACTCGCTCTCGCCCCAGTCCTTGAATTTCGAATCGACCTTGTCCCACCAGGGCGCGCCGCCGGGACCACCTGAAATCATCTGCATGGCGTTGAGACGGAATGACAGCAGCACGGCTTTCTTGAGCCATTGATGAACATGCCACTCGCCCGATTGTTTCTCCGCCACGCGGAACCGTCCGCAGTCCAATCCTTCGAGTGCGGCGATCACAGCGTCGCGAACCGGTCCACGCGTCGAAGCGTCAATCGTTTCGCGCGCGTCCCATGCTTCGTCGATTGTCTGAGTCAGATCCTGCGTCATCTCACATCCTGATTGTTTCAAGAAAAGCACACAGGTCCGGTGTTTCATAATCGATAAAAGCCGGCGTCACTTGCGGCAGCTCGGGCCCTTGTTTGGACCACTCCGAACCAGTCCCTACCAACACCGTCGTACAACCAAGTTCATGCGCAGGCATGAGATTACGCGCAATGTCGTCGAACATCGCCGTTTTCCCGGCCCTCGCATCGGCCAATGTCATCACCGCGCGATAGGAGCCCGGATCGGGCTTGGGGCGAAAGTCGATTGTGCGGATATCCCACATGTCCTCGAACAGATGCCTCAATGCGAGTCGGTCGAGAATGCGGCCGGCATGGTTGCGGCAGCCATTGGTGAAGACGAAGCGGCGGCCGGGCAGGCGCCCAATGGCGGAAGCAAGCGCCGAATGCGCGTCCACCGCGGAGATATCGATATCGTGGACGAAAGCGAGATAGGTTTCCGGGTCGACGCCATGTACGCGCATCAACCCGTTCAGCGTCGTGCCATGGTCGCGGTAATAGGCTTTCTGGACACGCCGCGCTTCGTCCCTGTCGAGCCCGAGAAAATTCTGCACGAACAGAGTCATCCGCGATTCGACCTGCGCGAATAGATTGCTGTCGGCGGGGTAGAGCGTGTTGTCCAGATCGAAGATCCAGACATCGACATGCCGGAAATCCGGCGCGGAATGGATCGCGGTGGCGGGCTGCATTGCGCGCGCAACATGGTCGATGGCAAAAGACGGCGCAAGCCTCGCCGGATTTTCGCGTGCCCGCTGACTCCGTCCTCGTCGTTTCGAATTTGCACAAGGCCTACCACAACGTCGTTGCGGTGGAAGGCATTTCCTTCTCCGTCGCCGCCGGCGAAATCGTGGGGCTTTTGGGCCCGAACGGCGCCGGAAAAACGACGACGGTCAATATGATCCTCGGCATTCTGGAGCCGACGACGGGGACCATCGCGATCGGCGGCATAGACCTTTCCCGGCGCCGGAGCGCGGCACTCGCCTGCACCAATTTCTCGGCCGTTTACGCGGCGCTGCCGGGCAACCTGAATGTCGAAGAGAATCTTCGTGTGTTCGGGATGCTTTACGAGGTGCCCGATCTTCCCCGCCGCATCGAGGATCTGCTGATCCGGTTCGACCTCGTCCGGTTTCGCCACACCAAAAGCGGCGTTCTCTCATCGGGCGAGCAGACGCGGCTCACGCTTGCGAAGGCCTTTCTGAACCGTCCGAAGCTGCTTCTTCTGGACGAGCCGACCGCTTCCATCGATCCGGCTACGGCGCGCGAGATACGCGCCACTATCCGCGCATTTGCCGACGAAAATGAGAGCGCTGTGCTCTGGACGAGCCATAATATGTATGAAGTCGAAGAAGTCTGTCACCGCGTGCTGTTCATGTCGCATGGCCGTTTGTTGCTTGAAGGCGATCCCAAGACGCTGCCGCATGAGCATGGCGCAGCCAATCTCGAAGATCTGTTTGTCAATGTGGCGCGCGAGCGGCTGCATCCGGAGGTGGCGTGATGCGCGCCCAACGTGTAGCAGCCGTGGTGCTGCGGCAATTCTATCTTTATCGCGGCAGTCTCACGCGGATCGTGCCGCTCTTCGTCTGGGTCACGCTCGATATCACCGTCTGGGGGTTTGTTTCCCGCTATCTGAACAGCGTGTCGTCACCGGGATTCAGTTTTATCCCCATGCTGCTCGGCACCGTGCTGCTATGGGATATTCTTACACGCCTGATGCAGGGCGTTTCGATGGCCTTTCTTGAGGATGTCTGGTCGCGCAATTTCCTCAATTTGTTTGCGAGTCCCTTGCAGGTCTCCGAATATCTTCTGGGTCTTGTGATCAGTTCGATCGGCACAAGCCTGATCGGCATTTTTATCATGTTTGTACTTGCGTCGGCAGTTTTCGGTCTTTCCTTCTTTATCTACGGCCTTGCACTGCTGCCTTTCCTGCTGGTGCTGTCTCTGTCCGGTCTGGCGCTCGGGATTGCCGGCTGCGCCATGGTTCTGCGCCTGGGACCGGCCTCGGAATGGTTCGTATGGCCGTTACCGGCAGTGATCGCGCCGTTCGTCGGCGTGTATTATCCCACCACTGTTCTGCCGACGTGGATGTGGGCCATCTCGCGCGTGCTGCCGCCTGCTTATGTCTTCGAAGGCATGCGCGCGATCATCCGCAATGAACCCTGGCATGTCACCGATCTTGCGATCGGCCTGGCGCTTTCCGTGTTTTACATTCTGGCCGCTGCGATTTTCTTCCGGCAGGTATTTCGCACAGCCGTCCGCACCGGCCTTCTTGCCCGCTACAGCGCCGAAAGCGCGATTTAAGATTCTTGCCGTCCGGGTGAATTATTTCTTTGCAGCCGGTTGCGGGAGCCTGGGTGCGGGCGGAAGCAATCCATCGTCGCCGATATGCGCGACGAAACCGCTTTGGCCCTTGGTGTTCGTCGCGATGAAGCCCACCTGATTCAGGCCGCGCTTGGAGCAACCGGAATCGCCGAAGATTTCGAAGGCAACGTCGGCAACACAAAAATTCGTGGTACCGCCGACAAGTTTATTATTCCCATGCTTCTGCGCCAGCAGGTAAACGGTATCGAAATTGAGCGCCATGGTGAGGATTTTTGCACAGGCGCCCGGCGGGACGTCCCACCATCCCCTCGCCACGCTGAGGCGCGGTGAGCGCAACGCAACGGCTGCCCAGAGTTCCGATTGTCCGTCATTGCAAACGGAATAACCTTCGGGCGCTGCGCTTTTTTGCGCTTCCGTTTCGAGCGCATCGAACAGGTCCGCATTGCTGATATTTGTGGGCAGCCGCATGCGTTGGCGAAAATCTCCAAGCGCTTTTGCATCGGGACTGCCGTCCGGATTTACGTGGTAGCCGATGTCCGAGAGCAGCCGTTCGATGCCCGCGTCGCGCGCCGCCTGCGGGTTGGACAGTCGCCGCGTTCCGGTCAGGGTCGTTGTCCAGGATGCTTTGTGACCCGTGGGCACGGACGCGAAAGGAATGAGAAATGCGTCATCCGAGCCGCAATGCGCGGTGCCGACCGGCACGTCGATGGCGAAATTTGTTTCTTTGGCGCAGAGCCTTATGCGCCCGCCCCATGCATGTGCCGGCCCGGAATGCGCGCGCGAGGTCCGCGCGTAGAGAAAGTAAGACGGCTGTGAAAGTCGTCCTTCGAGCGTCGTCGCGCAATCGCCTGGCACGACGCGAGTCCAGCCGCGCGTCAGCATCTGCACGCTCGCCTCATAGCCGACGGCTGCGTAGATGATGTAGCTGGTGCGGTTGCAGACCCTGAGATCGGCGTAAGACGGCGAGGCCTGGCAAATTGCGGCAACGGCAAGCGCCGCGCACAACGCGAACCGTTTCATTCCCGCGTGATCATCGTTCCCGCGCCATGCTCGGTGAAAAGTTCGAGCAGCAGCACATGCGGGATGCGCCCATCGAGAATCACGGCGGCACGTACGCCTGTTTCGACGGCGTCGATGGCAGTTTCGATTTTCGGGATCATGCCGCCCGATATCGTGCCGTCCGCCATGAGGGCGCGCGCTTCGGCGATGCTGAGCCGCGGAATCAGTTTGCCTTCGCGGTCGAGTACGCCTTCGACATCGGTGAGCAGCAACAGGCGCGCCGCCTTCATTGCTCCTGCCACCGCGCCCGAAACCGTATCGGCATTGATGTTATAGGTTTCGCCCCGTCTGCCGATACCAATCGGCGCGATCACGGGGATCAGATCCGAATTGATGATCGTGCGCAGCACCTCCGGATTGATCTCATCCGGCTGGCCCACAAAGCCGAGATCGACCGGCTTCATTTCAAGGCTCATCGGATCAAGCTTCAGCCGTTCGAGTTTCTTCGCGATGACGAGATTGCCGTCTTTGCCCGACAACCCGACTGCGCGCCCGCCAGCGGCATTGATGCCGCTCACGATCTGTTTGTTGATGGCGCCGGTCAGAACCATCTCGACGACTTCGATCGCGGCGCCGTCAGTCACGCGCAATCCGTCGACAAAAGATGACGGAATCGAGAGCTTCGACAGCATCGAGCCGATTTGCGGACCGCCGCCATGGACCACGACGGGGTCGATCCCCGTCTGTTTCATCAGCACGATGTCCTGCGCGAAATGCTCGGAGACACCGCCTTCCATCGCGTGGCCGCCATATTTGACCACGATGGATTCGCCGTCATAACGCAGGATATAGGGAAGGGCTTCGACGAGAATGCGTGCGGTCGAGCGCCAGCGCGCCATAACGCGCAGGTTCCGATCCTGGCCGACTTCGTCCTGCAGCGCCATTCCGTTGAATTCCGGCGGATTCTACCGCTTATAGCCCATGACGCCACGCCGCTGCCAGCGCGGCAATATGATCGCGAAGCGGCTCGAGACCCTCGGCTTTACGCGCGGAAGTGGCGAAAATCTCCGGAAAGGCAGCCGTGCGCCGGTTCAACTCCTCTGCGCATGCAGCCTTCACGCGCGTCAGCTCGTCGCTCGTAAGTTCGTCGAGCTTGGTGAGAACGCCCGCATAGGAGACGGCGGCCTGGTCGAGGAGATCCATGGCGTCCCGATCCGGAGGCATGATTCCGCGCCGGGCATCGATCAGCACAAGCGTGCGGGCGAGATTTGCACGGCCGCGGAGATAGGCAAAAATCAGGATCTGCCATTCGCGCGTCAGGGTGCGCGACGCCTTGGCATAGCCGTAGCCGGGAAGATCGGCCAGCATGCATGTGTTGCCGAGGTTGAAGAAGTTGATTTGCCTGGTCGCGCCCGGGGTATGTGAGACGCGCGCCAGCGTTCGCCGATTCGTGAGTGCGTTGATCAGGCTCGATTTGCCGGCATTGGAACGCCCGACAAACGCAATTTCCGGCAGGGATCCTTTTGGGACCGCCTCGATTGTCGCGGCTCCTGCCACGAAATCGCACGGCCCGGCAAACAGCTTCCGACTATCCATTTTCGAACCAGATACTCATTGTTGAACGGACTACATAAGACGGCCGTCTACCAGAAATTCAACCGCTAGTATTCATTTTGACTTAAAAATAAGCGTATGCCCGGCTGCGGACTTGGTCATTCCAATCATCTCGTTTCGATCGCTGCATTGCCGCGGAATTTGGGGGGAAGGACTTTGATTTCATAGAATTCGATCCCATGTTATAGTATCGGCGGGCGACTTTGGGGTTTCGGGGTTTAAGCACTTGAACGATATCCACACCAAACCGGTGCCTGATCGCATGCTCGAATCGCGGATCGGGCTCGGTCGCAAGGGAAAACGGCGCCGTATCTGGCTGTGGGTTGGGCTCGCGGTTCTGCTTCTGGCGGGCGCCAGCTGGCTCTACCTGCGTGGCGGGCCTGCCCATACCTACGTCACTAAACAGGTTTCCCGCGGAACGCTTGCGGTGACTGTCAGTGCCACCGGGACGCTTGCGCCGCGTAGCCAGGTCGATGTCGGCGCTGAAGTGTCGGGCCGTATCGACAAGCTCAATGTGGATTTCAACGATCATGTGAAAAAAGGGCAGGTGCTGGCTCTCATCAACACTGATCAATATGTGGCGCAGCTTCAGCAGGCGCGGGCCACTCTGGCTCAGGCCCAGGCGACGCTTCAGCAAACGACACTCACGCATACACGCTACGCCGCCCTCGGAGAGCACGACGCAATCTCGCGGGAGCTTCTCAACACCTCTACCGGCGACCTGGCGCGCGCGGCAGCCGGCGTAAAACTGGCGCAGGCGCAGGTCGAACAGGACGAAACGTTGTTGTCATACTGTACCATCTATTCTCCCATCGATGGCGTCGTCCTCGACCGAAAAGTTTCTGCCGGCCAGACGGTCGCATCAACATTCTCGACGCCGGTGCTCTACACGCTGGCAAGCGATCTGAGCCAGATGGAGCTGGATGTCGATATCGACGAAGCCGATGTCGGACTCATTCGTTCGGGCGCGAGAGCAACCTTCACCGTCGATGCGTATCCCACGCATTTGTTTTCTGCGCGGCTCGTTTCGATCCACAACGCGCCAAAAACGGTTCAGGGCGTCGTCACCTATCAGGGCGTTCTGCGCGAGCAGAATCCGGGCGGCATGCTGCGGCCTGGTATGACGGCGACGGCGGAAATCGAGGCGGCCACAATCCGAGACGCGCTTCTGGTGCCCAATGCAGCGCTACGCTTCGTGCCACCCGATGACGTGAAGAAAAAAGCTCCACCCACGCCGCCTGCGCTGAACGGGCTCAATGGCGGCCGCGTCTGGACGGAAAGCGGCAAGACGCTCAAGCCGCATGATCTCAGGCTCGGTGCGACCGACGGACGCTCGACGCAAGTCCTGACAGGCGACCTGAAGGCGGGTGATGAGGTTGTCACAGATCTCGCCGACAAACCCGCCAAGCAGCCCGGCTCATAATGCGCCGTCGCGCGATGTGCATTCGGTTGTGTCTCTGATGGCCGATGGTCAACCTCTCATCGAGCTTCGCAACGTCACCAAGATTTACGGATCGGGTGAGGCGGAAGTCGCTGCACTCGCGGGGATAAATCTCTCCGTACATGATGGTGAGTTTGTTGCGGTCATGGGACCATCCGGTTCGGGCAAGTCGACCTGCATGAACATTCTTGGCTGTCTCGATATACCGACGGGAGGTCATTATTACTTCCGCGGCGCGGATGTCGGCGAGCTGACTCGCGAGCAGCGCGCACTGCTTCGCCGTCACTACATCGGTTTTGTGTTTCAGGGCTTCAATCTTCTGAAGCGTACGACGGCACTCGAAAATCTGGAACTTCCGCTTATCTATCGCGGCATTTCCAGGGCCGAGCGGCATCGTCTCGGCATGGAAACGCTGGCACAGGTCGGTCTTGCCGATCGCTGGCATCACACGGCGGCGGAATTATCTGGCGGCCAGCAACAGCGCGTCGCCATCGCACGCGCATTGGTGAGTTCGCCGTCCGTTGTGTTCGCCGATGAACCAACGGGCAATCTGGATTCCTCGAAAAGTCACGAGATCATGCAATTGTTGAGTTCGCTCAACGCACAGCGGGGACTGACGATTGTCCTCGTGACTCACGAAGAAGACGTCGCGGCTTACGCCGGGCGCCAGGTGCGGTTTCATGACGGGTTGATCGTCTCCGATACGGGCACGCGCCGATGATCTGGAATGCGCTGCTCCTCGCTTTGCGCGAAATCCGCAACAATCTCCTGCGCGCCGGCCTCACCACGCTCGGCATCGTAATTGGTGTGGGTGCCGTAATCCTGATGGTAACATTGGGCGCGGGAGCAAATCAGAAAGTCACCGGCGAGTTCGCTTCGTTGGGAAACAACCTCCTGGCGATCATTCCCGGCCAGCAGAACGGGCCGCCGACGGCAGTCACGCCGTTTGATATGGCCATCGTCGATAAGATCCAGCGCGAAATCCCCAATCTGGCGCAGGTCGTGCCCGAGCTCGCAGTGCAGGCGGTACTCGTCAACGGCGATCACAATCACAACAGCCAGGTCAACGGTACAACGAACGCATATATGGAAAGCCGGGAATGGAAACTCGTTGCCGGGCGCGAATTCTCCCCTGCCGAACTCCTCGCGGGCAAATCCGTCTGTATCCTTGGAGAGACTGACCGCCGCGAGCTCTTCGGCGACCAGATGCCTATCGGGCAGCGTATCCGCATCAACAAAATCACTTGCGAAGTGATCGGTATTCTAGAGCCGAAAGGCGTGAATACGTTCGGTCAGGACATGGATGAGCTTGCGCTGATGCCGCTGAAGGCCGTGCAGCGCAAAATCGCGGGCAACACCGAAGTCAACGTCATCCGCGTGCTGGTCGATCGCTCCGAGAACATCCCGCATGTCAAGGACATGATCCAGCGCCTGATGCGCGAAGCGCGTCACATTCTTCCCGGTCAGGTCGATGATTTCGATGTCGAGGATTTGCAGCAGATTTCGCAGATCGTGACCACGGTCACTTTGGTACTAACGGCATTCCTGTCCGCGGTAGCGGCCGTGAGTCTGCTTGTGGGCGGCATCGGCATCATGAACATCATGTTGGTGTCTGTGACTGAACGGACGCGCGAAATCGGAATCCGGCTCGCCATCGGTGCGCGCGAACGCGACGTGCTTTTGCAGTTCCTCATCGAAGCCATTGTGATGAGCGCGCTGGGTGGCGTGATCGGCGTGCTGGTCGGGCTGGGTGGCTCGGCGGCCATCTGCGCCGCGTTGAAACTACCCTTCGTTTTTCAGCCGGCGATTGTTCTGATTGCCGTCGGCTTCGCCGCCATAGTGGGCGTCGGGTTTGGTTATTTCCCCGCTCGCCGTGCCGCGCGCCTCGACCCTATCGAAGCGCTGCGGCACGAATAGACGATCAGTTACGACACCTTGGTATTATTCACCTGCGCGCGCTTTTGCGTCTGCCCTGCCATCCGCCGGCCGGCGTAAAAACCCGGGCAGTTTCAGATTCTCGAACAGATGCACCTCAACGCCCTGGCGCTTCATCATGAGATATTGCTGCGCGGTGGTGAGCAGATTGTTCCAGGTCCAGTAGATCACCAGCCCCGACGGGAAAGTGGCGAGCATGAAGGTGAAGATCAGCGGCATGAATGCAAACATGCGTGCCTGAACCGGATCGGCGGGTGCAGGATTCATTTTCGTCTGCAGCCATTGCGTCACGCCCATCAGCATCGGCCAAATACCGATATGCAGGAAAGCCGGTATCCAGACCGGTATTCCGAAGGGCAGAAGACCGAAGAGATTGAGGAAATTTGTAGGGTCGGGTGCGGAGAGATCGTGGATCCAGCCGAAGAACGGTGCATGCCGCATCTCGATGGTGACGAACAAGACCTTGTAGAGCGAAAAGAACACAGGGATCTGGATCAACATCGGCAGACAGCCGGACACCGGGTTGACCTTCTCGCTTTTGTAAAGCGCCATCATCTCCTGCTGCTGGCGCATTTTATCTTCTGCAAAACGTTCGCGAATCCGCTCGACCTGCGGCTGCAATTTCTTCATGCGGCTCATCGAGCGATAGGACGCGTCCGCGAGTGGGAAGAAGACGAGCTTGATTGCGACTGTGAGCAACAGGATCGCAATGCCGAAATTGCCGATGAAGCCATAGAAGAAATCGAGCAGCCAGAAGATCGGCTTGGTCAGGAAGATGAACCAACCCCAGTCGATCGCCAGATCGAAGCGCTCGATACCGAGCGTGTCTTCGTAATGGCGGATCACGGAGACCACCTTGGCGCCGGCGAAAAGACGCTGCGTCAGATCGAGTGTTGCGCCGGGTGCGATGGTCCGGCCTTCGAGTCTATAATCGGCCTGATAGGCTTTGGTGCCGTCGAGCGGCGTCGCGCGATAGGAGCCGTCGAATGACTGGTTTTGCGGCGGTATGGCGGCCGCCATCCAATATTTGTCGGTGATTCCGACCCAGCCGCCGGTAGAATGGAATGTAACCGGCGGCTTGTCGTCCTTCTTGAAATCGTCGTAGCTTGCATCGGTCAGCGCACCGTTTGCAGCGCCGACAAAACCCTCATGCAGCACCCAGTAATGTTTGGTGTCGCTCACGCCGTCGCGCGCAACATATCCGTAAGGGTAGAGCTGCACGGGGCGCGACGTATGATTGGTTACCGTGTCGCTGATCGTGAACATGTACTGATCGTCGACGGATATCGTGCGCGTAAATATGAGACCCTGACCATTGTCCCATTGCAGCGTCACCGGGCGCCCCGGCGAGAGCGTGTTTGCACCGGCTAATTTCCAGGGCGTGTCTTCACCCGGGACGGCAATATGCGCGCCCGGCGCTCCGACGAAACCAAACACCGCATAATAGGGATAGTGCGTGCGCACCGGCGAGAGCAGAGTGATTTCTGCGCTCTTCGGATCAATCGTCTCATGATAACGCTTGAGCCTGAGATCGTCGAAACGCGCGCCTGTCAGCCGCAACGAACCATCGAGCGTTGGTGTATCGATCGTGACGCGCTGACCGGACTGCCCAAGCGCTTCACTGCGCGATAATTGTCCGGGGCCCGATGGTGCAGTCGCCGGCGCCGCGGGTTTGTGCGCGACATTTCCCGCGTTCTGCGCGTTGACCTTGTGAATAAAGGCCTGTCGCGCGCGCTCGGCCTGCATCTGCGGCTGGGCGACGAAATACTCCCATCCCAGCAATACGATCGCGGAGAGGATGATGGCGAGAAAGAGATTGCGGTTTTCGTTCATCGTTTCTTATCGGCGCGGCGGCACGGGGTCGAAGCCCGACGAACCGCCGAGCGAGGTGAAAGGTTGGCACCGCAACAGACGGCGCAGCGCGAGACCGGTGCCTCTCCATGGCCCATGCACATCAAGCGCTTCAAGCGCATAGGTCGAGCAACTGGGAGTGAAGCGGCACACATTGGGAAGTAGGGGTCCTATAAACCAGCGGTAGAAATAAATCGGCGTCTTCAGAAGTGCGAGTGTGATTGTGCGGCAAAGCTGCACAAAGGAATTCATCTCCGGCTGCTTTCCGTTCGAGATTGTCCGAGCCGTTCGTTGGCGGCGCCGAGCGCCGCTTCAAGATCGCCGAGCAAATCGCCGAAAGATCGGGTCAGAGTCTCCCGCCGCGCGACGAGAACATAGTCATTGCCGGCAAGACCATAAAGAGGAAGCAGCTCCTGCGCCGCGGCTTTCAGCCGCCGCCGCGCCCGGTTTCTGGCGACGGCATTGCCGATTTTGCGGCTGGCGGTGAAGCCGACCCGGATAGTGTTCGCGTTCCCCTCGAGAGTGGGCGACAGTTCCACGGTCACAGCCGCCGCGACGCGCCGGATATTGCGGGCCGCACGCAGGAAATCCCGCCGTTTCTTGAGACGTTCGATTTCAGGCTGACTGGCGATTTGAGGCTGACTGGCGCTGGGAGGCTGCCCGGTCCCGTCGCAGCCTGTCAGGCTGACAATTTTTTTCGGCCCTGGGCGCGGCGGCGGGAAAGCACTTTGCGGCCGCCGACGGTGGCCATCCGGGCGCGGAAGCCGTGTCTGCGTTTGCGCACGATCTTGCTCGGCTGATAGGTGCGTTTCATGACACGATCTCCAAGGCGGCCTGCCGGAAAGACGGGGTTTCTAGGGACCGGGCCGCAATGTGTCAACCTTGGGCTCGGGAATGGCCTGCAAAAACCCGCCGCTAACGCGAGAATGCATTGATAAGAGGTGGGGGTTAAAAGGAGAATTGCTCCCCATTTGAGGGCATAGCCGGCGTGGTCAAGTTGCGGGTCATCAAAGGAG
>DASXXW010000205.1:0-22244 GCA_036502865.1 Rhizomicrobium sp. | reverse complement strand
GTCGAATTCGGCACGCGGGTTTCCATAGATCGCGACGGCCAAATCCTGACGGTCGAGATCGTCGGTCAGGACGAAGCCAACCCCGCTGAGGGGCGGATAAACTGGCAGTCTCCTTTGGCCAAAGCTCTTCTGGGGACCGAGGTGGGAGAAACGGTTCTTCTGGAGAACCGTCAGCCTCCGGCGAAGATAACGGTTCTCGCCGTCGAGCCCTTATAAGACCGGCGGTCACGAAGAGCCCTAAGGCGATGGTGAATTGGGGGTGCTGTTGGCGCGCTCTTCGCCCCAAATCCCGTCTGTAATCGACACAAATTTGTTTTATCGGGATGTTGGGCGTGGCGCCGGAAACGGAACATGGCATGGCGCGTTGTGCGATTCGGGAGGCAGTGCCATGCTTCGTACGGGTTTATGCTCCGCGATTGCGCTTTCGGTGATCACGCCTGCGCTGGCGCAACTGCATAGCCCGTCTTGGAACCCGTCATCGCCGGGACCGGTTTTGAGAACGCCGATCGATATCTCGCGTCCGCTTCGCGCCACCATGCACTACTCATCTGAGAACGACGACGCTGCCATTCCTCAACGAAGCGATTGGCAACAGGGTGATCCCTCGCGCGGCTTTTCTCTGGGTCCGTTGCACGCCTGCGCATGCGGCATTGGGGGACGCCATGCACATCGGGCAAATTTCCAGGTCGAAGGCGTGAAGGTCTTCGGAGGCAATGTCGGCGGCAGCGTGGATGGCCGATCCGCAAATATCGTTTTGACGTGGCCGGCGAGTCCGTAACCGGCTTTCCCCTACTTTAGTAATAGCCTGTGTGAAGCCGATCGGCGCAGAGCCGAGACGTTTGAGACAATTCGGAACGTAGTCTCGCGATGGCCGTTTGGGGCCGTGGGGCTTAACTCCAGGAGACACGACAATGGCTAACAAGCATCCATCCACCGAGCATCACAACCGCGCCGCTGAGCATCACGAAAACGCCGCGCGTCATCACAAGGAAGCGGCAAAAAACTACGAAGACGACAAGCACGAAACCGGCGCACATCACGCACATAGCGCGCAAGGTCATGGTTCGCAGGCACGCGAAGAATCCGAGCTTGCGAGCCGAAAGCATGCCGGCCGTCATGGCTCCGGGGGAAGTGGTGCGGGAGGAAACCAGCAGGGAGGCGGCGGCACCCAAAACCGCTAGCTCCGGCGCGAGGTTGTTTTCGGCCCATCGCTGGAACGATCCGGCGATGGGCTTAAAATTTGTCCATGTTAATCCGCAACCTCTGTCCTCAACGGCAAAAGTCCTCATTCATTTTCTCCGATGTTTTTCGCTCCGGTCCGTGGCGCGCGTGGCCCACTGATTTCTCTCTGGAAAGAATGAAATCTCATCTGCCACCTTCGCGCGATCCTAAAGACAACCCATGCTTATGTTAGCCGGAACGGAGAGTGTAGCGCAGCCGTTTGTTATTCGTGTTTCATCAGGAGAAATAGGAATGACACAGCTCAATCAGGGCGGCCAATCCGGCCAGAACCAGGGCGGCCAGTCCGGAAAGCCCGGCCAGGATAAACAGGGCCAGGGTGGTCAGTCCGCTGAAAACCAAAGCGGCAGCTATGGTCAGTCCGGCCAGGGCGGAAAACAGGGACAGGATAAACCTGGCCAGACTGGCCAGTCAGGTTCCGGCGGAAGCCGCTAAGTCCCGCATGTAAAAAAAAGCCCCGTTGCCAATTACAACGGGGCTTTTTCTTTGCAGGAAGGTTTGATCGAGTGCAATGAAACTTTTGAACGCTATGATTGTTAACCGTCAGATTTATTCCCCGGGAGAACGATATGCCGAAATCCACCTCTGCAGATGCGATTGCATTGCTGAAGGCCGACCATCGCAAAGTTGAAGACCTGTTCGAAAAATTCGAAAAGGCGAGAGGAGCCGAACGGAAAAAGACGATCGCGGAGCAAATTTGCCTAGAACTCAGCGTGCACACCAAGATCGAAGAAGATATATTTTATCCGGCCTGCAAGGGTGAAGTGGACGACGATATTTCCCACGAGGCCTATGTCGAGCATGATGGCGCCAAGGTGTTGATCGCGGAAATCGAAAAGGCCGGCACCTCCGATGAGTTCTACGAAGCGAAGGTCAAGGTTCTATCCGAGATGATCAAGCACCACGTCAAGGAAGAGGAACAACGCGGAGGTCTCTTCTCCCAGGCCCGCAGCGCAGGCCTTGATCTCGCGGAACTCGGTGCGCAACTCGCGGAAGAAAAGAAGCGTCTTGTAGCAGAGTACAAATCGTCCGGTTTGCCGAAGCTATCGACGCCGTCCTTTGTCGGAACCCAGCTTGCGGAATAGGCGACTTTGGCGCTCGTGTTGTTGTCAACGAAAATCAGCGCCCCACTGCGTTCCAGGCCACCTCGAAAGGCGCCGAACGGCAGAGGGGCGCGAGGCCGTAGAGTTCCCCCTCTCACGGTCTCACTCGGAAGCTAAAACCGGAATCGTTTTTACTGCAACAGATTTGTGTCTGCCGGCGGCGGGAGAGAGGCTATGGATGATATATGTATCGGGAGTTCCGATTGGGGAGAAACCCGGGTGGTATCAGGATGTCGGGTTGGTTCCGGGCCTATCGATCGCGTAAGTAATATGTAGGCGCAAGGGGTTATCGGCAGGCACATCCGGATGTTCGAAATCAAGTCCGTGCATTCTGTGCATGCCGAGTTTCTCCATCAATCTCCAGCTTCTCTTGTTCCCCTGTGCCGTGACGGCGACGACGCGCGCGCAGGTCAAATTGCGCCACGCCCAATCGAGACTGGCTGACGCTGCCTCGAACGCATAGCCTTGTCCCCAGGCATCGGCACACAGCCGCCAGCCGATCTCGATTTCGCCGACGACCGGACCGACATTGCCGCGTTTGAGTCCGCAGAAGCCAAGCAGCGCATGATCGCTCAGCCGTTCCACAATCCAGAAACAGAAACCATTCTCTGATTGGCTGGCGCTGACTCGGTGGAATGCGCCCTCAAACGAGTCCGCTGGCTGCACGCCGCCCAGAAATTCCATGACTGCTGGAGTGTTGGTGACGCGCATGAATTCCGGAACGTCGGCTTCAGTCCATGGCCTCAGTCTCAAGCGCTTTGTCTCGATCATGACAGCTGGAATCCGCAGATGGAGCGATCAAACGTGGTTAGCGTGCATCGCGGCCGGTGACAACCGGAACGCGCTATAGCGCTCGACATGTTCATCGCGCCCTGTCATCGACACGCAATAGAATTGCGATTAGTCTCGCAAACGGTGCGGGGTGATAAGGGGAGGTTTGGATGCGTTCGGGTTCCCGTTTTTTTGGTAAATGCCTTTTGGCCTGTAGCGCGCTGGTCGCACTCTCGGCTGCACCCGTGCTGGCGGGCGATGCCGCACCAAAGAAGATCAAGGACCACGACACCCTTCTTTACTCGTTCGGGGCTAATGCTTCGGATGGCGCGTACCCCTTTGCCGGCCTGATCGCCGATAGTTCCGGAGATTTCTTCGGCACGACGGAGTATGGGGGCACGAACAATCTGGGCACTGTCTTCGAACTGTCATCGAGCGGCACGGAGAGTGTACTCTACAGTTTCGCAGGCGGTGCGAGCGACGGCGCAATTCCCGCCGCAAGCCTGATCTCCGACAGCCTGGGGAATCTCTACGGCACGACCGTCAATGGAGGTTCGGGAGATTGTTCCGATGCCGGTTGCGGCACTGTCTTCGAGGTGACGCCCGCCGGTGCGGAAAAGGTGATCTATCAATTCCAGGGCGACGCAGACGGCCTCAATCCACAGGCAAGCCTCTTTATGGATGGCTCGGGAAATCTCTTCGGCACGACCTATGCGGGCGGTTCGCAGAATTGCGAAGGTGGTTGCGGCACGGTGTTTGAGCTCTCGCCATCGAAGGGCGGCGGCTGGACGGAAAGCGTCATCTATTCATTTCAGGGCGGAAACGACGGTGACGGTCCGCAAGGAGGACTGGTCGAAGATTCGTCCGGCAATCTTTACGGCACGACGAGTTTCGGCGGAGCGTCGACTCACTGCCCAACAGGTTGTGGCACTGTCTTCCAACTATCCCCGTCGGGTAACGGTTCGTGGACCAACAAAGTTATCTACTTCTTCAAGCCGCCGCTTCACGGCGGGGACGGCGCTTATCCCGCATCCAATCTGATGATGGACGGCCAGGGAAATCTGTGGGGAACGACGCCGCAGGGCGGCTCGAAATCATGCGGCGGTGGCTGCGGCGCCGTCTTCGAGCTTGCAAAAACGGGGAAGAATAGCTGGGCAGAAACAACACCATTCCGGTTTGCGGCGGGCAAACATGGAGCTTTCCCGACCGGCACTGTTGTCTCGGATAGTTCCCACAATCTGTACGGCGTCACGGCCGGAGCGGGGACGAGCGACTGCGGCGTTCTGTACGAGATCTATTCCAGCGGCCAGGGCAAGACTCTGTATTCGTTTGCGGGCGGAGCGAGCGATGGTTGCCAGGGTTATGGCACGCTGTTCATGGGCCAGAACAGCACGCTCTATGGCGTAACGGCTTATGGCGGCGCTTCCGATGTGGGCGCCATATTCCAGCTAAAGCCTTAGAAACAGCGGCGACACCGTTATTGCTGCTGAACGTTGCTCGCGCATGATGTGGGCAAGCCTATTAGTGCGCCCCATTTCGCAGGCCACAGGAGTTGCGAGCTGCCATAACAATCCGGGCCCCCTAACGTCGCCCTGTTGAGCCATGGCTCCACTGCCGGCGCGCACCACGAAGCCAGAAGATTATTGGCTTTCCGCGCATCCCGCAGCGTGGTGCTGGATATCTGGAATCCCATCATGACTTTTTGCAGCAGCGGCGAACATTGGAGCGGCATCGGACCGCCATTGACGACACTGAGCGCCTGCTCCCACGAGGTCTGAATGTTGTGGTAGCGGTTTCCGGACCACAGCAGGATCGAATAGTAGTTAAATCCCGGCAGAGCTATGATCTGGGGAATGGATACGGCGTCAAGGCCGCTTCTCCATGTGTTGGTATTCTTGTCATGTTTGTTGGATTTCGGCAGCAATTCATCGGCCCAGATATTGAGACCGAAAGTGTGTGGCAGTTCCGCCGGCCCGAGCGACGAGGTGTTTTGAAGAAGTTGGTCCACCTGGGTAACAAAATCGACCGTTCCTTTGTCGCCGATCAGATCTCCGCGCTCATAGTCCAGCTGCACGACATAGTTCTGGCGGTCGGAAGGGTCGCTGATCAACTGGTTGATGGGCATCACGACGTAGTCGCCGACGGGAACGGCGAATGACCAGGGAGGCTGTCCGGATTTCGACCAGCCTTGCATCGGTATTGTTCCATTCTCGACATCATCCATGAAGGCGCGCGAACCATCGCCGCAGGGGGCAGATATGCAGGTGTAAACCTGATTGTCCGCAATCCCCGCAGCCTCCGTAAAGGATAGCCAGTGATTGCCGCCGAGCCACCAGTCGAGCTCCGCAAGCGTCGCGGCATTGGCGCTGGCGATGGATGAATAGGGAAGTCTCACTTCAAGATTGGCCTGTCCATCGACCTCCTGTGTGTCTATGGGGCCGGCGCCGATCTGATTGGGCGAGCCGGAACCGCATTTGGCCGTCGTACAACGGTTGGTCCACATATCCCCCGTCACCAACCCCGACCATGTGGTCCGCTTGCAGCTGCCCCCACCGTGATTATGGGCGATGGTCAGGGGATAATTGGCGAAGTTCGGATCGTCATTCTCGCGTGGGCAGTCGGTAGGAACCTGGACTATGAGGCCCGGAGGACTGACCAACTGGATGTCTTCCTGGGCGAATTGCGTCGAAGGCGGTGCCGGCATTCTGTTGTTGTCGGCGAATGCAAGATTTCCGCTTGCCACGCAAACAAGGCTGCTCAGAATAATAGTTCGCATGCCACCCCCGGCTCCCATAGGCCAAGTTGTTGAGACGTCTGCTGTGTTTTGAATTCCAGGCGAATTCTGTTAGTCGTCGCTTCGGGCGATTGCGTTTGTTTTCTGGCTCGATCGCGACGGAAGCTAGGCGCCAAGTGTTGCCGATTGGTATAAGCGAGACAGTGACAGTCCATGTTTTGCTGAAGACTGCAGGGGACATCGCAATCCGGCTTAAATTCGTTTATTTCGAATCGGTCATTTTGTAGAAAATGCACGCAAGCTCGAGATCGTCGTTGCGTGTGAAAAACGTATCGAGCCTCCGCAGATGCAGCACCTGTCTCGACGGGGCAGGTGTCGGTCGGCTGCCGGCCGCGGTCTATCGGCGAGGAGGACGCGGCGGGATTTACGTCATGCCTTTCGCGGTATGAATGCACATATCGGCGGAGAGTCATCCGCTTTAACAATTCGCTAATGACGTATCGGGAAACGCGTGCCCCGCGAAGCCGCGGAGGATAGTTCAAATTCTTTCTATCCCGCGAATACTCTATTGAGTCTAACCTGCAAAGGAGTGCCGCTTTGGGTCGTTATGGCCCCGATCGCCTGTGCGTTACAGGAATTAGTAACGTCTCTCCGCCTACCATCCCCGTGCAATCAACGAACGTCTGCTGATCGATCGACCGGCGCGCGCACGCGCACCGAAGGCTGTGATTTGCCTTGTAGGTCACACCCTTAAACCGATCGATATCGGCGGCGCTACAAGGGAGTTGGAGTGCTATGAGACGCGTGTTCCTTTTTGCTCTCTTGTCCACCGTAGTGACAGGCCGGGCGGAGGCCGATCAGAACCGGTTGCCCGGTCCGCCGTCGACGCAGTTCACCCAGGAAGACATTCAGCTCGTGAGTCCGCCCGGGCTTGTTGTTCAGGTGCCGACGAAATGTCCGCAGCGGAATGACGATCCGGAATTCGCGAACTATCCACTCACCATCGCGCGCAATCATGGCGGTGGCAGCTGCGCCAGTACGACTTGGACCGGTCTCGTGTCCGGCGATTTGTGGACCAATCGTTGCACGACCGCCGATTGCGGCCGCGTCAAACCCAATCCGATCAGCGGCGAGCCGCTTTATAATCAACAGCTAGACGGCCAATCCAATCTGCCGATCAGGCTACCTTACTCCTCCGTCGCCAACGCAAATGCAGCGACGCTCGCGCAGCTCGATTGGTGGCTCGGCGGTCAGCATTGGCTGTACTGGACCGAGGCTGCGGGAATTCCAGACAATCACGTCTACACCTGCATTTCCGATCCGTGCAGCGACGGTTCGCGGGCGTTCATGGACGATGTCGCAAATGGAACGGTCCAGCTGCAGGGCTGGTCCAAATCCGGTTCGCGGCCGTGGGCGTTTGCCGTTGCGGTCGGCGATTATGTCGTGATGCCGGTCAATCAGATGGTGGAAGATAAATCGTCGCTTCAGACCTACATAGTCCAGCTCGATTATGAGCGGGCGGATCACATCGGCGACGTGGGTACCGTGGCGTTCCTCAAACAGGTGTCCCAGCTGTTGCAAAACACATCGCCGCTGGGATCATCCGAGCTGCCGCACACCTATCGGTTCAACATCTGGGGCGACGAACTCGTGCCGACCTCGGAAAAGGGTTACACCCGCACCAATACGTGGAAGAGCGGGCTTGACGCCGTTTCCATCCCGCAGATCATGGCCCTTCCGGGTTTCAACTACTATTCGATCCTGTTGTGGAGCGGGAACCGGTTTAACAGCATCCAAACATCCTGGGAGCAAGCACTCAGCGTCGTGAATGGCGGGACGATGCCCCAACAATGTTCGCCTCTGCTTCAGAACGTGATGATGGCGTTTCAAATCTCCAACACCACTCTGCAGGATGCCCAGACTGCAAATGGACTTATGGCCTCGTGGTGCGTACCGGCGGTTGAGCCGTGGTTCAACAAAGCGTCGTTGGGGGGGCCGGACTGCTACGACAACGAGCAACTCCAATGGCCGGCGAAATGGGGCGCCCTGATCGGCTTGCCCACATCATGCGGAGGCGGAAAAGCCAGACGGCCGAGCGTTCAACCGCATATTTAATAGCAGCTTCGGATTGTGGCGCGCCGGTTACACCTACCGGCGCGCTTTTTTTATATTCGCGGCGCTGGGCGGTTCTGCTATCGCATTTGCGTCATTGGCAGCGGAAACGCTGTAAAAAGAAACCTCTGTAAATCCCCTTGGCGGAGCCTGCGTAGGGGATAGCCCTATTGCATTTTGGCCGACCCGCGGCGATGCAGCGACATGTCCCGCCGGGCGGAAACAGGGCGTCTTGCTTGCCTCGCATGGGGTTTACCGGTTAACTCCGTGGGTTCCGTCAGGGCCGAGATGGCGGTGCATATTGGAAAGGTTCTTTCGGCGCGGTGTTCCGCGCTCGGGCGCCATATGGGATGGCGTCAAATCTGTTGCCCCAGCCCCAAGAAGGCGGGAAAACCATCTTGGATTGCGAGTCGGAATGGAATCATGGCCGCAGTAGGGGGTCCAGTTTGGTGGGAAAGAGACAAAAAAAACGGCGGACGACAGGGCTTGATCGTGCTGCGATCGGCTGAGAGGCTGGTTTTGCGGTATGAGGGAAGGGTACGCGAGGGGCACTCCGGTTCACGATGGCCGGTTGAAGTATCTACCGGCAGTCGAGGATGAAAGCGATGAGCGGTACGCGTAGCCTGGACGACTATATCTGGCGCCGCATGCGGATCGCAGGGGGCACCCTGCTCACGCACGGCTCCATCGAAGAAAATGTGAAAGCGCTGAAGCAGATCTATTTTCAGCCGCTCGATGCGCTGAAGGCCGAGGTGATGGCGCGGGCGGGACGATTCGTCAGCTTCGCCAATTACGACTATCTGGGACTTGGAGAAGACCCGCGCGTCCGCCAGGCAGCGGCCGATGCGGCCCTGTCGCTGGGCGTGGGCGCAGAGGCGTCGCGCCTTGTCGGTGGCAGCCGGACCGTGCATGACCATCTCGAACGCGAGATCGCCGAGTTTCTTGGCGTGGAAGATGCGGTGACGCTCGTCAGCGGCTGGATGACCAATGCATCGCTCTTGGGATATCTGCTGACGCGAAGCGATTTGATCATCGTGGACGAACTCGCCCACAACAGCATTGTTGTGGGCGCCGATGTCTCCCACGCAAAGGTGATAAGCTTCGATCACGGCAATCTGGATGATCTCGAGGCATTGCTGGCCGAGCATCGCTTGCGCGCCAAGCGTGCGCTGATCGTCGTCGAGGGTCTCTACAGCATGGACGGGGATATGCCGGACCTGCGGCGTGTGGTCGATCTCAAGCACAAATACGACGCATGGCTGATGGTCGATGAGGCGCACTCGATCGGTGTGCTGGGCGCGGGCGGACGTGGAATTTCCGAGCATTTCGGAATCGATCCCAGCGAGATCGATTTCATCATCGGCACGCTTTCGAAAACATTTGCCGCGAGCGGCGGTTTTATTGCCGGTCGCAAGACGGTGATCGAGTGGCTGCGATTTACGCTTCCGGCCAGCATGTTCAGTGTCGGTCTTTCGCCCGTCATCGCCTCTGCGGCGCGCGAGGGTTTGTCGATCATGCGCAACGAGCCGTGGCGCACGGCGCGCGTGCAGGACAATTCCCGCTTTTTCGTCGACGAAGCTCGCGCGAGGGATTTGAATGTCGGCCCCGCAGTGGGCGCCGGCGTCGTATCGATCCAGTTTCCCAACTACGATATCTGCATGCGCGCCGCCGAAAGGCTTTTGCAGGCCGGCTACTATGCGCCGCCAATCCCGATCATGGCGGTTCCCAAGAACAAGCCGCGCATCCGCTTCTTCATCTCGGCAAGTCACAGCCAGGCCGACATCATCGGCGCGCTTGATGAGGTCGCGGCGGTCGTGTCGGAATTTCGTCGCGGCGAAGCTTCACGCGCCGATTCCGATTCCGAGCTGCGTCTGGGGACTTGACGGAACATCAGGCATTTGGTTCTGCGGATGACAGGCGCGTGCGTGGCAATGCGTCCGCGGCGACGCAGTCTTCGTTGTTAGCCCGGCACGATAACAGTCTGTTTTTAGGGATGTTCCTGCGTATCTGGAAGCATCGCCATCTCGCTTCGTTGCTGATTACACGCAATGTCGAAGCGAATTTTCGTGGCTCGCTGCTGGGCAAAGCCTGGACCGCGCTGGTGCCATTGTTACGGCTTGCGGTCTACACGACGGTTCTCGGTTTCATTCTCAAAGTGAAATGGCCGGGGCACGAACACAGGCCCCTCGATACGGCATTGCTCTATTTTGTCGGACTGACGTTCTACGACTTCTTCATGGAGGCGATAAACGCAGCACCCAGCCTGATGTTCGACAATGTGAATTTCGTGAAGAAGGTTGTGTTCCCGCTGGAGATACTTCCGTTCGTCACGTTGGGAGCGGCGCTTGTCAGGCTGGCGGTGACGGGTGCCATCCTGTTGACGTTCTTTCTCGTCATCAAAGGCATTCCGCCGCTCACTATCTTCGCCATACCGCTCGTCGTAGCTCCATTCGCACTGCTTGTTCTCGGAATAATCTGGTTTTTGTCGGCGCTGGGCGCCTATGTCCGCGACCTCCGGCAACTCATGGGCGTCTTGGCTCTCATCATGATGTATCTCAGCCCGATCTTCTTTCCGTTGACGATGGTGCCGGCGCGGGCGCGCATGTTTTTCTATGCAAACCCGCTCGCTTTCCCGATCGAATCGACGCGCGCTGCTCTTTTTGCGGATGCGTGGCCGAACTGGTCTGCGCTCGCGCTCTATTGCGCGATCGCGTGGCTGATTGCTGCGGCGGGCTACAGATGGTTCCTGCGCGTGAAGCCCGGCTTTGCAGATGTCGTCTGAGCCCGTTATCGAAGCGCGGGGACTTGGCAAGGCCTATCCGATCTATCGCCGGCCCGAAGACCGGTTGAAACAACTCCTTTGGGGAAGTAAGCGCCGCCGTTATTATGAAGAGTTCTGGGCGGTGCGCGATGTCGACCTCCGCGTCGGCCGCGGCGAAACAGTCGGCATCATCGGCCGGAACGGATCGGGCAAATCCACGCTGCTGCAGATGATTTGCGGCACGCTGCGGCCTAGCGCCGGAAACGTCCGGGTGCAAGGCCGGATCGCGGCAATGCTGGAACTGGGATCGGGTTTCAATCCCGAATTCACCGGCCGAGAAAATGTCCGACTTGGCGCTGCCGTTCTGGGATTGAGCGCCGAAGAAATCGAGGCACGCTTCGAGACGATCGTCGAATTTGCGGAGATCGGCGCCTTCATGGAACAGCCGCTCAAGCATTATTCGAGCGGCATGCACGCAAGGCTTGCCTTTGCGGTCTGCGCCAATGTGGATGCGGATGTACTCATCGTAGACGAAGTCCTTTCGGTGGGCGATGCCGCGTTTCAACAGAAATGCATGCGGTTCCTCAATCGCTTCCGGATGCACGGCACGTTGTTATTTGTATCGCATGATGGCGGTTCCATCGTGAGACTCTGCGATCGCGCGCTATGGCTGGAGCAGGGAGCCGTGCGCGGTCTCGGCGACGCCAAGGAGATGTGCCGGCTCTATCTCGCTGCACAGGCCGAAGAAGGCGCGGACGACCGGACGCAATTCAATCTGGGCGGACGCAAACCGTCCCCGCGCATTTCGTCGTCTGAGGAGAGCAATCCTATATCAGCCGAGGTATCGGTTGCAGAGCCGGACGTGCTGATATTCGACGCGGACGATCATGTGCCTGTAAGCGGAGGCGCGGAGATCGAATCCGTCGGTTTCTTTGGTGCGGATGGTGCTCAAGCCCGCGTCGCAGCGGGTGGCGAAGCGTTCGAGTTGCGAATCATCTGCCGTGCAGTGCGTGCGATTGCGCAAGCGGCAATCGCGTTCGTGGTTCGCGACCGGCTCGGCCAAATTCTTTTTTCCGACGATACATATAATGGTTCGTCCGGCGCGCCGTTGAATGTGGCAGCCGGGAAACGTTTCACTGCCCGTTTCGACTTCTTTCTCCCCTATCTGGCAAGCGGCGCCTATGCCATCGACGCCTTCGTGTTTGCACGCAATGAAGACGGATTCGATTTGCTCGCGCGGATGTCCGGCAAGGAGTTTCTCTATGTGCAGTCCGTTCATCCCTCGAACGGTCTCGCCAATATAGCAATGCGCGATGTGTCTATTGAAATTGGCGGTGGGCTATCGTTAGCGGCTGCAGAGAGTTCAGTCCATGAGCCGGAAAATGCCGCCGGAGTTGTGGTATGAACAGCGGAGAGATCGTTGTAGCCGCGCAAGCGCTCGGAAAGGCTTACAGGCTTCACGCACGGGCCCGTGACAGAGTCAAACACGGACTGTTCGGCCGCAATGCCGCTCCGGAAGATCTTTTCTGGGCTCTCAGGAATCTCGATCTCGAATTGCGGCGCGGCGAGGCGCTGGGCGTGATCGGCGAAAACGGAGCCGGAAAATCGACTCTGCTTCGGCTGTTGTGCGGGACGCTTCGTCCGACGACGGGAAGCGTGACGATATCGGGCCGGGTGGCGGCGCTGTTGGAGCTTGGCAGCGGATTCAATCCGAAATTCACCGGACGTGAAAATGTCTGGCTGAGTGCCGCGGTTCATGGGCTCAGCAAAGCGCAGATCGCCGAGCGTTTCGACGCCATTGCGGATTTTGCCGGCATTGGCGAATTCATCGATCTGCCGGTGAAGATGTATTCCAGCGGCATGCAGGCGCGGCTCGCATTTGCGGTCAGCGCACATGTCGATGCCGACATTCTGATCGTCGATGAAATTCTCGCGGTCGGGGATGCTGCTTTCGCGCAGAAATGCGGGCGGTACTTCGAGAAATTCCGGGAGCGCGGAACGCTGTTATTCGTGTCGCACAATAGCGGGCTGGTCGCGAGATTATGCGATCGCGCATTGTGGCTCGAACACGGCGAAAGCCGGGAAATCGGGCCGGCTGCCGAAGTTTGCGCGAATTACATCACGGAGCTGGCGGAGCGGGTGGAGAAGAAAGAGGCGGCCGGGAAGGTTGCGCCGGCCTCGCGCTGGAAAACTGTCGAACCGCCCTCGCTGGTCAATGATCCGCGCACGCGCGCAACAAATTCCATCGGCGTTTCGTCCTTCAACACAGATGCACCCTGGCATGGTCATGGGGGCGCCGTCGTCACCGACGTTTATTTTTGTGATGGCGACGGCCAGCGCCTGGACAGGATCGAAGGCGGCAATGAGGTTCATCTCCATATCGCATGCCGCGCCGACCGAGACCTGCCGGCGCCGATCATCGGCTTCCTGTTACGCGACAGGTTGGGCCAGAATGTTTTCGGCGATAGTACCTATTTTGCCTGCCGTGAGCGCGGGATATCCGTGCGCGCTGGCGAGATGTTTGTTGCGAAGTTCACTTTCCAGATGCCTCTTCTGGCGAATGGCACCTATGCGTTCACGGTGGCGATCACCGAAGGAACGCAGGAAGACCACATCCATGTGCATTGGATCGAGGAAGCAGTACTTTTGACAGTGACCGGGACGCCGGTGCGGCTGGGTCTCATCGGCATTCCTGCCAGAAGTGTTCGTATCGATACGATCGGCGCGCCGCCTCTTTAACGGCCAATATTTTCTACCAGTAAAACTTTCTTCAGCCAGCGCGGCTTTTCGAAAAGCCGTTCCCGCAAGCCGCGATGGTTTGCGAAGGAGAGAACTTCACGGGCAGCGAGATTGAAAGGCGGAAGACGAATATCGAGATAGCGGAAACCCGCATCCTCGATGGGAAGATTTTTGGTAGAGCCGGCCGGATTCACGCAGTTGGTTACGAGTGCATAGCGGTATCGCGCCAGTACCGGAAGAAATGCGAAAACCGATTCATCCGACCAATGCTGCAAAACGTCTTTGACGATCAGGAGGTCGGCTTCCGGCAATGCATTGTAAGGCGGTTCGATCTCGTGGAAAATGATGTTGGCTTTTTGATATTTGGCACGGTTGGCGAGAATGACCGACGGCACGATGTCGAAGCCACGATAGTCGATCCCGCTCCAATCGATTGTCTGCGAGAACTGCCAGTCGCCGCAGCCGAAATCGACCACGCTCGCAATGGCGCGGTCGCGAAGAAAGCCCTGCAGAAAGCGTACATAAGGCCGTGTATGGATTTCCAGTGACCCCTCGCCGGAGCCGTTTCCCCAGACGTCGTGGGCGTAGATATATTCGAACTGGCGTTTCATTCTCTGCTGTGCCCGGTGATATCCGGCCTGGCTTTTTGACAAGGGCAGCCCCGGAATGCCGCCCGGCGGCAAGGCGTACAGGGATTGAAACCGGACCGCCATAAATCTCTCCACCCGTCGGTTTCGGGTGCGCATGGCCTTTTCAAAGCGGCCGAGTACATTGTAGGATTTTGTCTGACAGCGATTCAATGGGGAGGTGTCAGTCGAATAGGGTAGGGGTTCTCATGCGCTGTGAAGCGGCCGCAACGCGGACGCCTCATCCAGTGTCCTGAGAAATGTCTTTCCCATGATCCGACCAGATAACAATGGCGTTTCTATCTCGCAGGAAATTTCTGTTTGATCATCTTCCGAAAACGGGCGGAACTGCGTGGCGCACCGTTCTCGAAGAGATTTTCGGCCGGGAGAATGTGACGCCGCATCTGGAAGGCCGGTCCGAGGTCTGGGCCATTCAGAGATATGCCAGCTACCAGATGATCTCCGGACATTTTCTTTCACTCCTTCCGACCGACGCGGCTACCGGAGGCCGCACTCATCTCACGATCCTGCGCGATCCGGTGGATCGGGCGATCTCGGAATATTTCTACTGGCGTCATCATGCGCATGAAGGTGTTGCGGACCGGCTGGGCGAGTGGGCGCAACGTTACGATATTTGCGATTTTTTCAAAGCACGCGAAGACAGCAACGAGACCGCGGCAACAAATTTCTGCACGAAACATTTCGCCAGCAGGATCACGCGCGATTTCGTCGACAAAGACAAATTGCTGCCGATGGCGATACAGTCGCTGCGGAAGTATGAGTTCGTAGGCATCCACGAATTCCTGCACGATTCGATCGACATGTTCTGCTGGCAATTCGGATTCCCCGCCGTGCAGCGGATTCCGCGGGTCAATGTAACCGAGACCCGCGTCAGGCTGGCCGACATGGACAGGCGTACCGTCCAGCTTCTGTCGGAAATGAACGACCTCGATATCCAGTTATACAAGCAGGCGCTATCCGACTTCGAAACGAAGAAACGCCGCATGTTTCGCGAACTGGTCAGGAAAAGCAGCCGCGCGCGGCGAATTCGCTTCGGCACTGCCGCAAAGGCTACGAAGAAATTCCTGCCCGCGCCGATACGGCGTTATGCAAAGTTGCTGTCGACAAACTCCGCTCCAACCAACGGAATTGCTCCGCCGCCTGCGCAAACAGACATACCGGCGCCCCGGAATTCGCGCAAATATGAATCGTTCGGCGGAAAAGAAATCGAAGTGATAGCGGTCCATATCGCCGGCACGGAGTCTGGAACAAACACCGTTGCTCCGGGAGAGCTGGTTTTGTTTCGTATTGCGATCGGCGCGCATGTCAGCGTGCCGGACCTGACCGTCGGCATGGAACTGAGCGACGGTTTCGGGGAGGTCGTATTCGGGACCAATACGTTTATTCGCGGCATGAGCAAGAGTGTCGCCGCCGGGCATGATTACGACGTAGTGTTCAAATTCCGCGCCAATCTCAACCGCGGGCGTTATTCGATCGGCGTGGCGCTCCATACCGGGCCGGATCACACCGAGCGCTGTTTTCACTGGTGCGACAATGTCGCCGAACTCGAAGTCGCCCAGCTGGGCGAACCGGATTTTATCGGTTACTGCCGGCTCGAACCCGTCATCGAGTGGATTGACATGGCACATTCCCCGTTCGTTTCCGACCTGCCGGTCCGGGAAATCGAAGGCGTCGCCGCAGACTGATCTTCGACGCGGATCATCGCGTATCGGGCTTGCCGGGCGATCTCCGCTGGCGAGTGCGAGGAGGGCAGGCTACAATTATCCGCCCCCAACAGGACGAGCCCATGCTTTCCGATTTTGAGCCCAGAATCGTGCGCCAACATTCGTGCGGCGTGAAGTACAGCTGCATCATCGCCGACCGCGTCGCAGAGCTCTGGTACGACACCCCACGCCACCAAGAGATCAGCATGCAGGAGGCTCTGGCGCTGCCGTTGGAAGTGGATCGGCACGCGACGGCCGACTGGAAGGAATTGGGAATCCTGCGCGATCATCTGATCCGTCCGGGCGACAGGATTGTGGAATGCGGCTGCCATCATGGCCTGACGACGATCATGCTGGCGAGCTGGGCGGGCCCGAAAGGATTCGTCTGGGCCTATGATGCGGTGCTGTTGAATGCGCTCGTGGCACGCCGCAATTTCGAACTCAATCAGGTGGGAAATGCGGCAGCCTATTGCGCTGCCATCGGCGGCAGACGTGGGCTGATGAATTGTTTCAACGAATCCAATGTGATCGTAAAGGCCGGTGACGGGACTTCATCGTCTTCGACCGTCATGGTCATGCTGGAGGACATCCTGCCGCCACGCGTGGATGTGCTGAAACTCGATGTCGAAGGCTGCGAACTCGATATCCTCGAAACCAGCCGCCCTCTGATAGACCGCATTCCAAGATTGGCGATCGAGCTTCACACCGATCTCCTGCCGCCGAATGGCGTGGAACGCGTTCTCGCAATTCTGCAGGGGCGTCCATTGCATATATTGTGGGAGAACGGCAATTTCGAGCCTTATCGTGGACAGCCGATCAAGGAACGTGTTCATCTGTTTTCATTCGAGTGATGGTAGATCGAGGGGGTGGAACAGATGTTGTCTGAGGCGGGTCCCGATTTTTCGCGCGTCATCGGAATGCAAAGAGAGATCGACGGCAGCATGCTCGAGGAAAGCGCTGCGATTTGGTATCAATTGCTGAGAGCCCAGCACGCGACCTGGAAATGGAATGGTCTTACTGCCGGTGACTATCTCGAGATTGGCGTTCTGAACGGGAAATCCGCAAGCGTGCTTGCGAATTTCAGCAGTGCTTACGGCAATTCTCTGACGATCATAGATCCTGAAATTCGTCCGCAAACGCGAAAGCGGTTGGACGGGATTTCGCCCCGGCTGCGTTATATCGAGTCGGCGTCCGAGACCCTGATCCATTCGAATTTTCTTGCCGACAACCGGCGGAGTATTGCTTTCGCGCATATCGACGGAATGCACCGGTTCTCGGCGGTGATTTCCGATTTGTCTCTGTGCGAAGCCTTGCTGTCCAACTTTGGCATTATCTCGGTGGATGATTTTCACACCGATCTGTTTCCCCAGATTCCGGCAGCGGTTTACAAATATCTGTACTCAGGCCCCGCGGATCTGAGCATTTTCCTGGTAGGGATGAACAAAGCCTATCTCTGCAGGAATATCGCGAAGCGCTATTTCATGGAATTCGCGAGAAACCAGCTGCTTCCCGGTTTGAGGGCGCTTGGTTACAAGCTCACCCTGGTGAAGACGGACCGGAACGATGCATTCGACGCCTTCGCCATCTCGGCTTTCTTCGAAGGCGACGCCTTCGGAAACGAACATTCCCCGGTGTAAGACACGGCAGGCATTCGGATCGCCATCAGCACCGGGCACGTACATTTCTCGGCATGATTGCCAGGACTTCGTCCGGGACTTTGACGTCGTAGCGTTTGATGCCGCTGAGTAAATAGGTCCAGAAATAGGGATTTGTCGCCCATTGCGCTTCGCGGCGCATCAGCTCGGCATATTTCCTGGGATGCTTCCGCATCAGAAGCGCATCGCGTTCGAAAAAGCGTGAGCGCGTACCCAGCGATTCGCGTTCCATCGCGCGCGGCTGCGGCGGATGATAGACCTTGGCAAGCTTGGAGAAGGGAATGGCGCCCAGCTCCTGCGCGCGCCAGCCGAGATCTGTGTCCTCGCGGAAGGGCATGTCGCCGAATGCGGCATCGAAGCCGTTGACGCAATGAAACGCCTCGGCCCGCAAGAACAGATTGGCGGTCATGAAACCGAGACCTTCGAAACCTTCATTGGTAACGGCACGCCAGTCCGGATCGCCCATGCGGCCCGAGACCACCAATCCCTCGAGACCGATGATCTCACGCTCGCGAAATTCTTTTTCGGCGCTCTCAAGCCAATCGTCGAAGGGCTCGCAATCATCGTCGACGAAGGCGATTACGGTTCCGCGGGCAAGCTTTGCTCCGGTGTTTCGCGCGAAACCCGGTCCTTTGACATCCGTACGATAGTAGAGAATGTCGATCGAATGATTTGCATCGCGATCCGCCCAGGGCGTCGAACTCTGATCGACGACGATGGTTTCGAAGCGCCGGAATGATTGCTTTTCGAGCCGCGCGATCAGGCGCGACAGCAAATGATGGCGTTCGAACGTCGGGATTACGACGGAAAAGCATGGTCGCTCCGCGTTGTGCTTTTCAGCATGACGGCGGAGCAGGACACCCAGTTCCGCCGAAATGCGTTCCCATGAAAACAGCATTTCGACCTGCGTGCGTGCCGCTTTCGACAGATCAGCCATGCGCACGGGTTCGTCCACGAGTGCGCGCACGGATTCGGCAAAGTTGCCGGACTCGACGGCGACGAAAGCCCTTTCTCCCGTCACGATGCCTCTTGCGCCGACATGCGTCGTCACGATCGGCAATCCTGCGGCCATGTAGTCGAGCATCTTTATGTTTGTGCCCGAGCCGCCGAACATCGGATTGATCGCCACATCGGAGGCTTGCAGCCAGAGCTTCTTGACGTCTTCGGATACGCTACCTGCCGAACGCAAATTGAACGGCATGGGTGCGTCGGCAAGAGACTCGCTTACGCCGCCCGCAACAACAAAAAGAATGTGCGGCAGCGCGGGGCAGAGCTTGTCGGCGATGAATCGGGCGGCCTGGGCGTTCGGGACGTAATTGCTGCCAATGAAAAATGCCACCGGCGACGGACCTAATTTCAAAGACGCGCGCGCGGCCGCTTTCCGCTCGGGCGTGGCTGGAATGATATTGGCGGTGAACGTTCCATTCGCAAATACGCGCATGCGGTCGAAGGCAACGCCGTAGAGCCGGTTGAATGCCGCGCGGTCTTCATGCGAGCAGGCAAGAATCAGGTCCGCGGCCTGGCACAGTTCGCGTTCAATCCGGATGACTTCGCGTACGATATCGGTCCCTGCTCCGCCATCATCGAGCAGCTCCATGCGCAGCAGCCCTTCGACATTGTGCGCATCGTAGACAATCAGTTGCCGGCTGCGGTCGAGAACATCGCGGACCAGAGGATAGATCCATGGATGAGAGAAAACAACGACATCCGCTTCCAGCGCAGCCTTCCGCGCAGCATCGACATAGTCGGGAGAGAGATGAGCGAGTTCATGGAATATGCTGTCGATGACGACGCGCCCGCCAGCGGCGCGGGAGCGCGCGTCGGCCTGCGCGAAATGTTCGGCGCTGAGCGGAATGAGTAATTCTTCAAGCGATTGCGAAAGCATTTGCCGGCGATAGCCCGGCCCGGGCCAATCATAGGTGCCGACATAAAGCGTTTTCACGTCGGGCCCTAACGCATGGTAGAGGCCAAGCAGGCGCAATCGTCCGCCACCCGTGGCCGGTTCGATAGGCTGCATGTCCAGCACTGCGACGTTCAAAGGCGTTTTGGTGTTCATCGCGCAGTCAATTCCCGGAAGCCGAGCGCATCGCGCAAATTCCCCGCGACTTTGGACCATGTCACGTCGACTAATGAATCCTCTCCCGCCTGACCCATCTGTCGGGCGCGGTCCGGCGCGTGGGCGAGATGTTCCATCGCCGCGGCCAGATGCGCAGGATCGGCGTGGCAGATAAATCCGCTTCGGCCATCTTTCACGATCCGCGCGGGCTCTCCGCTGTCGTCGCAGGTGATAACGGGTTTTCCGCTTCCAAACGCTTCCAGCGTCACGAGGCCGAGATCCTCGTTTTGAGGCGTGAAAATCACGGCGAGGGCACCGGCATACAGGTCCGCAAGAGCCTCGTCCGCGACATAGCCGACAAAGCGGATACGTTCGTCCCCGGCCGCCAGCCGGCGATAGGTTTCTTCGTCTTCGCCGGTACCCGAAATAACGAGTTCAACGGGCGCTTTCATGAGACGCATGGCTTCGATGGCAAGATGGGGGCGTTTCCAGCGATGCAATCGTCCGGGCAGGAAGAAATAATTGAAGGCTCCTTTGTGCAGGCCCTGGAGCGAGGTTGGATGGCGCATGACGGACGCCTGCAGCCCATTATAGTTTTGCAGTCTTTGCGCGACCTCTTCGCCGATTGTGAAAACCCGTTTCGGCCGGCTCAAAGCCGCCGTATCCAGCGCGTGAATAAGATGACGTTGTTCCAGAACTTCGCGCGTCGGATGTGGAAAGGCCGATTCGAACATGTCGTAGAACACGCGGATCGTATGCATCAGATAGCAGACGTGATTGCTGTGCCTTGCGACGAATGAAGGCGCCTTGGCGGATATTATTCCATCAAAGCGGGCGAGATCGAGATCGTAGAACCGCAGATAGGATTTCCGAATCTGATCGAAATTGCTTTCATTGTTATACACTTCAAGAATTTCTGCGTTCAGACCCGCGCCCAGCAACGCATCGCGAAGCCCTACGAAGAACCGCTCGGCGCCGCCTTGCTCGCCATTCGACGAGAGGGACGCCACGATCGCGACACGTGGTGTCAAGGACTTTTCCGCGCGATTGCGGCGTAATCCTGCGGCCCGAACAGCTTATCCTGCAAATAGCTCAGCATGGGATCGGTATAATCCTGCCGCTGAGGCCAGTTGCATGGATGCAGCGGCAATATTTCGATATCGGAGAAGCCGCGGGATTTGAGCAAATAAGAGGTCAGTTCGGACGGCAGGGGATTGCGATGCGTCGGGTCGAAATAAAAGGTCTCGGCTGCGACGACCAGATTGGAAGGATTTGGCGTTTCCAGAACGAGCAGGCCGCCGGGTCTCAATACGCGCAGTGATTGGTCGAGGAGCTTCACCAGAATCTCGAACGGAAGGTGCTCGATAATATGAAAACCCGTAATCGCCGCGCAGCTTTCATCCGGCAATTTCGAAAGTGCTTCGATGGCATCGCCGAGAGTTACGTCCAGTCCTCGCTCCCGGCATTCTTCGGCGGCAATCCGGTTCAGATCGTAACCGTTCGCCGAAATGCCGGTTTCCCCCAATAGTTCGAGCCATTCGCCACGGCCGCAACCGATATCGATAACCGCGCCGTGACCGGTCGCGGCGACGCAATCCGAAATTCGCCCGAGATATACGCGTTGGCGTTCTTTGATGTCTTCGCGCGTGCCTCGATAGCGGTCTTCGAATGACAAATACAAAGCATCGAGAAGATGGGATTTCTCGCGGTCGTGCAGGCTTTGGGTGCCGTCGACGTCCAGTACCGTGGGCCTGTCCGTTGCGAGTAGTGCTTCTACTCTCAAATTCTGATCGCGAATGGCGCGCCAATGATCGGTCCGGACACCAGTCAGTCTTGTTGATACTTCGTGTATTTCCCTGGATATGCGGTTCTCCAGCGCGCCCGCGCGGTTGGCGAGAGCAGCGTCCCAGCCCTGTTTGGTTGAAACAAGCTGATCCTGTAGCTGCTTGCCCTGTTTGAGCATGTTCTGGCGGTCCGTCGCCCGGCCCGATTGCAGGGCACGAACCGCGGCGGCTGCTTCCGCAGAGCGTCTCTCCAGCAGCTCCACACGCGCGATGAACTCCCGAGTCCATCGTGGGCTGTGATAGATGTTGACGATCACGCGGATGAAAGCTCGGCCGAATTTGGCGGGCGGGCTCCAATAGAGCCGGTCCTTCACGGACTCGAGCCAGAAACCCTCGACAGTTCGCGCGCCTGGCGACGCACGAAATTCGCGGAGAATTCTCATTCGCCCGACATGCTCGATCAGCAGCCGGTCGCGCAGACGCACAAACTCGTCAGGACTGGGCTCGCGACCCAGGAATGCAAGATAGACGGCGCGCGCGAATTCCGGTGCGGGCAGCATCAGAAGCGCATGTGCCGTCCAGCGGCGCACGGCAAGTTTGTCCGGTTCGTTAGGCGGTTCCGATGAGGCGTTTGCTTCGGCTGCCTGGCGCCTCTCGGCGACTTCGGCGCGCATCTGTTCCATCAACCCGTCGAGGTCGCGTTCCGCCGCAGAAGTATTGATAGTCCCGTCAGTGTCCATCGGCGTTCGACGCTTGCGCCTTTTTCAGGCGGCGGATTTGGCGGTCAGGCGAAAGGATCGCAATTCCCGGATCGGCCTGCTGTCGAGCCCGATGCGGCGATCGAAGATGAACTTCAGCAGCCCCATCGCGCGAGACTTGTGATGATAATGCGATGAATAAAACTCTGGCGCCATCTGCCGGAGGGCGGGCAGGTGCCAAC
>DASXXW010000204.1:0-9046 GCA_036502865.1 Rhizomicrobium sp. | reverse complement strand
GATTACCATATGTGACAGAATAGATGGATGGCCGCAGCCCCGGGCGGCGAGTGGGGACTTTCGGGCAAGTTTGAAGCGTCGCAACGCCGCCCGGCGCGACCGCGCCGGGTTTCCTTTTGTCTGGTTAGAATAGAACGATGGACCAACCTCTGCACGATCTTCGGCCTTTTAAGGCCGCACATTCATCGTCCCACCGCTTCGTCAGCGTCGGGCTTGTCGCGCTGTTTCATTTGATAGCGATCTACGCGCTTGCAACGGGGCTGGTGCAAAATTTAATGTTGAAGCTCCCGACAGAGTTCAAGGCGGAGGTAATTCCGCCGAAGGAACAGAACAAGCCGCCGCCGCCGCCACCGCCACCCGAGCTTCAGAAACCGCCGCCGCCCTTTGTGCCGGCGCCGGAAATCAACATACAGACCGAGTCGAGCGGACCTACGATTACAACGCAGTCGAAAGTTGCTACGCCGCCGCCGACGCCGACGCCTCATGTTGAAGCTCCGCCGAAACCGGCCGGAATCACGGCGCCCGTGTCGCTTAAATCGTCGCATAACTGCGCGGACAGGTTTTATCCGCCGATTGCAGTGCGCCTCAATCAACAGGGTACGGCGCGCGTGCGTGTCACGGTTTCGGCCGATGGTCAGGTCACAGACGCGAAAGTTGTCGGCTCCAGCGGGTCCGATTCGCTCGACGCGGCATCGATCAAATGTGTGATGAGCAGCAGTTGGGGTGGCTACAAGCCCGCTCTCGAGAATGGTTCGGCGATTGCCGCGCAGACGGAAGTCGCAATCCAGTGGAAGTTGAACTGAGTGAGTTTGAGGAATTAAACCCCTGTGGGGATCTACTTACGGAGTGAGAAGAAAATGAATATGAAGCATCTGGCGATCGCGGCAGCCGTCGCCCTCCTGACAGCGGTCGGAGCCGGGCAGGCTTTCGCCCAGCAAAACGCCAATCCGCCTGCAGCAAGCGCGCCAGCGGCAAATCCGGCACCCGACGCCTCCGCTCAAACGGGCGCTGCTCCGTCCAATGACCCGGCCGCGGCTCCTTCGGCGCCGTCGGATAATTCTTCTCCTCCCGCAAGCAGCGGCAACGACAATGCCTCCGCTCCGGCGCCTGCTCCCGCGGCGGCTGCACCGGCGGCTTCGTCGAACCCGCAAGACAATCCCTACGGTCTCTACGCCTTCGTCAAGAACGGCGACTTCGTCGTGAGATCCGTTGTCGGCATCCTGGCCATCATGTCGGTAGGTACCTGGTACATCTTCTTCATGAAGTTCTGGGAGCAGTCCAAAGTACTAAACCACTCGAAAGTGGTTGAACGCCGCTTCTGGAGCTCGGCCAATCTCAATGAAGGCATCGACAAACTCCCGAAGAACAGCCTGTTCCGCAGCGTTGCCGAAAGCGGCGTGCGTGCGTCGTCCGGGCAGGGCACGGGCCTCGTCAATCTCAACGACTGGATCGGCATGTCACTCAATCGCCAGCTTGAAGAAGCCAATTCACGGCTTCAGGGCGGCATCGCCTTCCTCGCCTCGGTTGGTTCGGTCGCTCCGTTCATCGGATTGTTCGGTACGGTGTGGGGAATTCTGAAAGCGCTGATCTCGATCGGCGTGGCAGGCCAGGCTTCGATCGACAAGGTCGCCGGCCCGGTCGGTGAAGCTCTGATCGCCACGGCAATCGGCCTGTTCGTCGCCGTGCCTGCCGTGCTCTGCTATAACTACCTCGTGCGCCGCAACAAGGTCATCAATGAGCGCCTGCGCAGCTTCGCGAGCGATCTCCAGACCTACCTCATCACCAACAACAAGAAATAAGAGCTGGAGGTTTTCGAGCACGAGAGGATTCGGACATGTCCATCAACGTCCACTCCGCCGATGCGGATGATGCGGAACTGAACACGACGATCAACACCACGCCGCTTGTCGACGTGATGCTGGTGCTGCTGATCATCTTCCTCATCACCGTTCCGGTCGTGATCAAGCAGGTGCCGCTGCAGCTGCCCAACGCGCGGAACACTCCGACGACGACGAAGCCGGAAAATATCGTCATCGCGGTCGACAAGGACGAAGACATCTACTGGAACAACCAGCCGGTCGATGCCAGCGAACTGAAAGATCGTTTTACTGCTGCTCTCAAAAGTGCGCTGAGCAGGGGCATCCCATTGCCGGAAGTCCATATCCGCGGCGACAGGGATTCCCGTTTCGAAGCCATCGGCAAGGTGATCCTTGCCTGCCAACAAGCGGGCATCCAGAAGGTCGGCTTCCTCACCGAACCGCGCAACGACGAGCAATAGGACCACAGGTCAAAGGTAATTCCCCATGGCAATGAATGTCGGACAAGGCGGCGGCGATAATGAGGTGATGGTGGATATGAACACCACCCCGCTCATCGACGTCATGCTTGTGCTTCTGGTGATGCTCATCATCACGATCCCGATCCAGACGCACGCCGTGAAGCTCAACATGCCCAATCCCAATTCGCCACCGCCTACGGTTCAGCCTGTGGTACATACCCTGGCCATCGATTTCGACGGTTCGATCACCTGGGATGGCAATGCCGTATCCAGCGTGCAGGGATTGGATACCTACCTCACGCAGATTTCGCAGCAGGATAATCAGGACGAAATCCACGTCAGTCCAAACCGGCTGGCGAAATACGACACGGTTGCGAAAGTGCTCGCAGAAGCATCGCGCATCGGTGTCAAGAAAATCGGTTTCACGGGCGAAGAACAATATATGCAATAGCCCGAGAGGCAGCCGCGACTTACGGAACTTGAAATTGTCGCGCGGCGTTGGGAAATCGGCGCCCTCGGGAGAAATGCGGGAGAGAATACGAATGACTTCGACGAGCTTGCGCGCGTTTGCGCTCACCCTTCTCCTGGCGACCGGCTGCGCCTCGGGCATGACGGTGATGACATCGACCGCTGCCGAAGCCGCGGGCGGCGTCCGTCCGCAAGTTGGCAAACCGCTTCAAACAGCGATTGCGGAAGCCAACAGAGGCAATGCCAGCGGAGCGAACGCGGCAGTCAGGCAAGCCGAATCCGTGAGCGGCCTCACGGGAGCAGAGCAGCAGGCGATAGCGCAGACCAAGAGCTTCATCGCCGCCAAGACCGGTAATTTCAGCGGTGGCGGCGGCAGCGCAACTGCCGCGGCCGCCAAATTCGCCGCTGATTATAACGCCCAGCGTTATACGGCGGTCACGGGCGAAGACGTCGAACTGCTCAAGAAATATGGCGCGTTCACCGCTCAGGACCAGATCATTGTTGCCCAGGCCTATTATTTGTCCGGCCGCGCCGAGCAGGCGATTACCTATCTCAAAGGCCTGACATCCGGATCGCATCCAAGCGAGGATGCGCTGCATCTGATGTACAGCGCCGCTTACAAGGCCAATGACTCGGTCGCCATGCGTTTTGCGCTGGAGCGTTTGGTCACGGATTACCCGAAGGCGGAATATTGGAACAACCTCTTGCAGCTGGCGGGAAATGCCAAAGGCCTGAAGGACCGTCAGACGCTGGATATCTATCGCCTACGCCTTCGGACCGGCACGATGAAGTCGGCCGACGATTATACGACTGCGGCCGAAATGGCGCTGGAGTTCGGTTCGGCTGCAGAAGCCGCCGATTTCGTGCAGAAGGGCTTAGACGCTAAAGTACTTACCGGCGATCGCGCGCAAAAGCTGCTCACCACGGCGCAGAAACAGGCCACCGCAGACGCCCCGAATTTCGGGAAGATGGCCGCGGCAGCGGGCAAAGCCCGGAGCGGCGACGATGCGGTGAAGCTCGGCGAAGAAATGGCAGGCGCCGGCAAGGGCCAGGATGCCATTACCCAGATCCAGCAAGGCATCCAAAAGGGCCCGACCGACAAGAACGGTGCGCAGATCGAGCTTGGGATCGCCTATCTCGAGGCCGGACAGAAAGACGCCGCGATCCGCACCTTCAACGCCGTGCCTGCGGATGACGCGAACAATTCCATGATCGCCCATCTCTGGGCCATCTACGCCCGCGCCAGCCATTAGTTCATTGGAGGCGGCCTTCGAAGGTCGCCTCCTTGAACGTCATGCGGCCCCGAAAGTCCGGCTGCGCGGCAGGATCGCGGCTTTGGCGAGGCCCGCAACCAGATAGCCGACGAATTCTGTGATCATGGCGGCGAGCGTGTAGTCCGTCGGAAAACCGTACCAGTTCCAGTACGACATGTTGGTGGTCAATGTCGCTGCAAGTCCAACCAGTGCGACGAACCCCGCGCGTGCCGGGTATGCAACAAGGATCGTACGCGCCAGCAGGAATGCGGCGATCAAAGAGACGACGACTTCCTTCAGGAATTCGGTGATCAGCATGGCCCCCGTCATGCCGCCTCCACCCGGCGGGCGGTAGATCAGCAATCCCGAAGGGTTCGTCTTGAGCTTGGCGGTTTCCTCGGCCATGGCGTTGCTCTGCCGCGGATCGACCCAGGGAAAGAAATAGAGCCCGGTCTGTCCACCGATCGCTTTCTGCATCGACGCCAGCACCGGTGCCTCATCAGGGATCCCGCTGAATCCGATATGCCCTAAAGGCAGCGCCATATGGGCAACGGACGTCCAGATGAACATCACGATGCCGCCCAGGATGCCGGCCAGCAAAATCTTCATAGCGAATTCCCCCTCGCTGCGTGGGCCAGCATAAACCCAAAAGAGTCCGCAGCACCATGCCGGGGGATCGCCTGGCCGTCAGCCGAAACGGCCGGTGATATATTCTTCCGTGCGTTTGACGGCAGGGCTGGTGAACAGCTTCTCCGTCGTGCCGAACTCGACCAGCTCGCCCAGAAACATGAAGGCAGTGAAATCGGAGACGCGCGACGCCTGCTGCATGTTGTGCGTGACCATGACGATCGTGTATTCGCTCGCGAGTTCGTCAATCAGCTCTTCGATCTTCGCCGTCGAAATCGGATCGAGGGCCGAGCACGGCTCATCAAGCAAGATCACTTCCGGCCGCGTCGCCACGGAACGAGCAATGCAAAGACGCTGCTGCTGGCCGCCGGAAAGACTCAGTCCGGACTGTTTCAGCTTGTCTTTGACTTCGTTCCATAGCGCGGCGCGCTTCAACGCGTTTTCCACCCGTGCGTCGAGTTCGGATTTCGGCAGGCGCTCGAACAATTTTATGCCGTATGCGATGTTATCGTAGATCGTCATTGGAAACGGCGTCGGCTTCTGGAAAACCATGCCAACTTTCGCGCGCAGAAGATTGACGTCGAGATTGCCTTCGAGAATGTCGTCGCCGTCGAAAATCACCTGCCCCGTCGCGCGCTGATTGGGATAGAGCTCGTAGATGCGATTGAGGACACGCAGCAGAGTCGACTTCCCGCAACCCGATGGCCCGATGAAAGCAGTCACTTTCCGGTCGTAAAGCGGCACGGTCACGTCTTTCAGCGCCTTGTGCTGCCCGTAATAGAATGACAGGTCGCGGATATCGATCCGTGTTCGAAGATCGTCAGGCTTCAATTCGGTCATTGGCTGATCCGCTTCGACTCGAAGATACGGGCAAGAATGCTGAGCGACAGCACTGCGAAAGTAATCAGCAACGCCGCTGCCCAGGCCAGCCGGTGCCAATCGTCATAGGCAGAGTTTGCGAACTGGAAGATTACTACTGGCAGGCTCGCCATCGGCGCGTTCAGGTCGGTGCTCCAGAACTGATTGCCGAAGGCGGTAAACAAGAGCGGCGCAGTTTCGCCCGATATGCGGGCGATGGCCAGCAGGACGCCGGTGATGATACCGGCGCGCGCGGCCCGCCAAGTAACGGTGCGGACAATGAAACTGCGGGGCGTTCCGAGCGCCGCCGCGGCCTCGCGCAACGTATTGGGCACCAGAAGAAGCATGTTTTCCGTGGTGCGCACGACGACGGGAATGACCAGAACCGCCAATGCAGCAGCGCCTGCAAGGGCGGAGAAATGGCTCATACGCACCACGAAGAGTTCGTAGATGAAAAGTCCTACGAGGATCGATGGCGCGCTGAGCAGGATGTCGTTGACGAAGCGCACAATCACGGCGAACCAGGTGTGCCGGCCATATTCTGCAAGCCAGGTGCCGGCGAATATGCCGATCGGTGTGCCGACGATAACCGCCAATGCGCTCATGATCACGCTGCCGAATATGGCATTGGCGACACCGCCGCTGGAGCCCGGCGGTGGCGTCATGAGCGTAAACAGCGAGGCGCTCATTCCCGACGCACCCTCGACGATCAACGCCCCAAGGATGAGACCAAGCCAGCCAATTCCGAAAATGGCCGCAGCGACTGAGAGTGCGATGAAAATGGCGTTCTTCATCCGGCGACGCGCGTAAAGCCCTTTGTTCATTGCGTACGACCGCCCGCCCGCGCCTCAAGACTGCGGAGCAAGAGCTGCGCGGCAGCGAGTACCAAGAATGTAATGACAAACAGAACGAGGCCGACGGCGATCAGCGATGAAACATACAAATCACCCACGGCCTCGGTGAACTCATTGGCGATAGTGGCGGAAATCGTCGTACCCGGGGCAAATAAAGATGAGGAGATGGCGTGTGCATTTCCGATCACGAACGTCACGGCCATGGTTTCGCCCAGCGCCCGGCCGAGCGCGAGCATGCTCCCGCCGACCACTCCCGTACGCGCGAAGGGCAGCACCACATTCCAGGTAACTTCCCATCGGGTACAGCCGAGCCCGTAAGCGGCTTCCTTCAACATCGTGGGCACGGTTTCGAAAACATCCCGCGTCACTGCTGAAATGAACGGCAATATCATGATGGAAAGAATAAGCGACGCAGTGAATATACCTATGCCGTAAGGCGGTCCGGCAAAGAGATCCGACAACAGCGGAATATTCTCGAGCGCGCTGACGATGCGCGGCTCGACGAATTGCTGGAAAAAGGGCGCGAAAACAAACAGGCCCCAAATGCCGTAGATGATCGACGGTATTCCCGCCAGCAATTCGACAGCGATCCCGACCGGCCGTCTGAGCGGCCGAGGACACAACTCCGTCAGGAAGATCGCGATGCCAATTCCCACTGGTACGGCGATCAGCATGGCAAGTACGGACGTGAGAAGCGTGCCGTAGATCGCCGGCAGCGCCCCGAATTTTTCGGTTACCGGATTCCACGCGGTCGACGTCAGGAAACCAAAGCCGAATTTGTGGAGCGCCGGCCACGCGCCTTGTGCCAGCGCTATGATGATGCCAGCGAATACCAATACCACCAGACAGGACGCGCAGAACGCGCCCCACCGGAACAGGGCATCGTTACGGCCAAATTTCTTGAGGGCCGCAGCCGAAGGCGAAGAGGTTCGGGTCATGGTCGCAGCAATATAGGCCATGAGTTGCTGAGCCCCAGGCGTGGGTGATTTTGGGTATCGAGACAGAACACCAGGCAAACCGGAATTGAAATGGTCCGCGCTCCATCAGAGCCGGCGACGCCACCTCTCAAATCCCGCGACGCCAATAAGTGTGCCAAGGGGTGAAACGTCCACCACATTTATGCAAAGCTTCTGTGACAGCAACGCCGTCCCTTTTGCCCTAATCCTCGGCGTTCTGCGAGGTCGCCCCGGTTGCCTTAAGCGTTTGGCAAGATTCCAAGCTCGATTCTAGCGATCCAGATTAACCCCGGGGAGGGGGCATGCCAATCCGGCGCGTTGTCAACGCCCTCGTTGCCCTGATGATTGCCGCGGCCGGGTTGCTCGCCGTGCTTGAGGCTGTGCGCCATCACGGCATGACAACGCTGTCCACCATGCTGTTTTGCGTGGTGGCTTCGCTTGGCGTGCTTCAGCTTTACTTTGCGCTGCTTGGTGAGAGGCAGCGTTCGCGCCGGCTCGAAGCCAGCGCTTCCGCCCTTCAGACCCTGACGGAAAAGCTGGAGGAATCGCTGGCGACGCTTTCGGCGCTCAATGCGCGGCTCCATGCCAGCGAAGTCCGCTACAAGGGCCTGGTCGACGCACAGGGCGATGCGATCTTCCGGCGCGGACCCGATAGCCGCCTGACCTATGGCAATGACGCATTCTTCAGGCTGTTCGGTCTCAATCCCCGGCAGGCGATAGGCCAAGCCTTTGCACCCGAGCCCCATCCCGACAGCCGCATCCCCGCATTCGAAAGTTTTGCCCGTCTGGAGTCCGGACCGCAACGCGTCCGCTACGATCAGAACATACGCACGATCTATGGATGGCGCTGGATTTCGTGGGAGGATTATCCCGTCCGCGACGCCACCGGGCGGCTGCTCGAAGTACAAAGCGTCGGCCGCGACATCACCGAGCACAAGGCCCTGGAAGATGCCCTGACGGAGGCGCGAGACAGGGCTGAAGCCGCCAATCGCGCCAAGACCGGATTCCTGGCCGCGATGAGCCATGAGATTCGCACGCCGATGAACGGCGTTCTCGGCATGGCCGGATTGTTGCTCGAAACAAAACTGGTTCCGGAACAAAGAACCTATGCGGAAGCCATACAGCAATGCGGCGACGCATTGCTCCGGCTGATCGATGAAATACTCGATTTCTCCCGCATCGAATCGGGAACGATCGAGATCGAACGGGGCGCTTTCGATATCCGCTCGATTGCGGAAGCCACCATCGAACTATTGGCGCCGCGTGCCCATGAAAAGGGCATCGAGATCGTAGCGGCAATCGCGCCGGATACCCCATCCGTCGTGCGGCTCGATGGAATAAAGCTGCGGCAAGTACTTACAAATCTCATCGGCAATGCCGTGAAATTCACCGAAAGCGGCGGCGTACGCGTGGATGTCGGCACATCGGGAGAACGCGACGGACAGATATTGAGTTTTGGAATACACGACACGGGGATCGGCGTTCCGACTACCATGCGCGAAAACATCTTCCAGGAATTTGTGCAGGTGGATTCCAGCCAGTCGCGGCGTTTCGAAGGCACGGGCCTTGGGCTCGCCATTTCCAAGCGGCTTGTCGAAGCCATGGGTGGTACTATCGGTGTAGGACCGCGTGACGGCGGCGGCAGCACATTCTGGTTCAACATTCCCGCACCCGCGCTGAAAGATGCATCGCCTGCAGAACGTACCAAACTGAAAGGTCATCGCGTCGCCATCGTCACACGCAACGCAACGC
>DASXXW010000203.1:0-9965 GCA_036502865.1 Rhizomicrobium sp. | reverse complement strand
AGGGCTATGTGTCGTACATGATCCAGCAGCCGGAAAAGCGGAAATTTTCGATTTTCTCGCAGGAGCCGCGAAACGGCATGGTGCCTACGCCGTGCCGGGAAATGTCAGCGGGTTTTCGTTTCTCCAGTCTTCATACGGGCGACTGCCATGGGCACAGGTCATCTCGCCGGCGGAGCGCGCAGCCGCAGCAGGCTTTCCGATTTCACAGGCATTGAGCACGCGCCTGGCAAGCACTCAGGATTATATCCGTCTCGATGCCGGTCTTTCGGCTGAATTTCTCGACGAATCCGGTCACGTCAAACCGGCGGGGAGCATTGTTGTTGCGCCGGAACTCGCGGATACACTTTCAAAAATCCGCACGGAAGGTGCCGCTGTGTTTTATCGCGGCGACATTGCGTCGGAACTGATTGCGTATACCAACACTGGTAGTAACGGGTTTTCGACCGATGATCTTGCCGCGTATTCGCCCCGGCGTATAACGCCCAATAGTGTTCGGATGGGCGATGACACTGTGTTTTTTCCGCCAACTGATCTCGGCGCCGGTAAATACGCAGCCGCGTTGCTGTCACGATTGCTGGACGCAGAGGGACATCCGGCCGCGACCAACAATCTGGGCGGTTCCGTTGCCGCCGCGACCAAAGCCACAATGGATGCGTCGGGCGTCGGATCCCTTCCAAGAGATTTTGGTGCCACCGGCTTCGCTTCGGAAGATTCAAACGGAATGGCTACCGCCTGTGCAGTCACCATGAATGGTCCGTTTGGATCTGGACACACCGCCAGCGGCACCGGAATTATTTTGGCTGCGGCTCCAAATACGGATCAGTCGTCGCAGGCGTCCACGTTTCTCACTCCCGCCATTGCCGCGAACGCCGACAAGATCACGTCATTTGCCGGCGCGGGTGCGGGAGGACCCAATGGAACCGCTGCAATCGCATTGGCGCTGCTCGAACTCACCGCCGGCAAAGACATTGCCGCGCCCGGCGCCTTACATTCCACCGGCCTCGCGCCTTACGACACGGTCAACGTCATCGCATGCCAAAATGGTGTCTGTGCCGCTCTGGCGGATCCCGGTGCTCATGGCCTCGGCGCATCGGGCAGTCCGTAAATCATCACTGCTTGCGGAACGGCCGCTGCCACCATCCTTTTCGCGCAGGTAACTCTGGCTCTGCCACCCGCATTGGTTCCGGGGCGGGCAGTGGTGCGATCGGCGATTCCTCGTGGAGTGTTTCCGTTTCAACCTTCTCCGTCATTTCATCCGGCTCATGCTTCGCCACAATCGCGGTTTCGCGATGATCGTCGGATGACAGCGACCACACCGGAGCGGAGGGTGCGTTGGGAATTACCGCCGTGCTGTAAAGCGGCGAGGCGGGCAGTTCGGCATGCTCGTGCGGTCGCGCGGCGGCGATCTCGAAGTCGTTATTATCTGTTTCCAGATTGCTATCGAGCGAAGGCGATCCCGCTTCTGCAGACGCGGAGATCGAACCGTTTTCGCGGGAACCGCGGCGGCCCCGACGGCGCCTCCGCCGTTTCTTGGGAGCTGCGGGATCCGCGCCCTCGGCCGCGCCGGCGGCAGGTATTCCCTCTCCAAGCGCACCGTCAGCGACATCGTCTGCATGGCCTTCGGTTGTTTGCGCCTCAACAAAGCCTGCTGTCGCGTCTTCCATGTGATGAGCAGGCGCGGATGTTTGGGACGGACTTCCGGAAGCTTCGACTGTTTGCCCCTGACGGTCTCTGTCGCGGCCGCCGCGGCGACGGCGTCGCCGGCGCTTCCCGCTGCTTTGCGCCGGTTGGGGCTCAGAGGCGGGCGGTTGCTCTTCGGATTCCGAACTCTCCAATTCCGGTTCATCGGGTTCCGTGGGAGGAACAATTTGCACTGGCGCCAGTGGTACTTCCGAAGTGATTGGCTTCGCTCGATCTTCCGGTGCGCGCGTTCCAATCCTTTCGATCTCAAATGTGCCGGCTATTATTGTGTCATTGGGCTCGAACTGAATCGATATCCCGTATTCAGATTCGACATGGGCAATTTCCGGCCTTTTTTGGTTCAATGCATAAATTGCCACCTGCGTCGGCGTGCGCACCCTCAACATAGCCGCGCGCTGACGCTGGGCCTCTTCTTCCAGTCCGCGCAGCAAACGCAACGCCGTGGATTCTACCGAACGAACGATGCCCTGGCCGCCACAATGGGGGCATGGAACCGTCGAGCCCGCCACGACGCCGGCGCGCAACCGCTGGCGTGACATTTCCAGAAGCCCGAACTGGCTTATCTTTCCGATCTGGACGCGCGCGCGGTCGTTCTTGACGCAATCGCGCAAACGCTTTTCGACATTTCTGTCGTTGCGCGCATCTTCCATGTCGATGAAGTCAATCACAATCAGCCCGGCGAGGTCCCGCAGGCGTAGCTGACGACCGATTTCTTCGGCGGCTTCTAAATTGGTTTTGTAGGCCGTGTCTTCGATCGAGTGTTCCCGGGTAGCCTTGCCCGAATTGACGTCGATCGAAACGAGCGCTTCCGTCTGGTTAATGACGATGTACCCGCCCGATTTGAGCGTGACGGTCGGCATGAACATCGCATCGAGCTGCGCTTCGATCTGATATCGCTGAAAGAGTGGAATCGACTCCTTGTATTGTTTGACGTTCTTGGCATGGCTGGGCATCAGCATGCGCATGAACTCTTTGGCGTTGCGATATCCGTCTTCGCCTTCGACGAGTATTTCCGATACGTCCTTGTTATACAGGTCGCGTATCGCGCGCTTGATCAGGTCTCCCTCTTCGTAAACGCACGCCGGAGCATTCGATTTCAGCGTCAGCTCGCGGATCGTATCCCACATGCGAAGAAGGTATTCGTAGTCCCGCTTGATTTCGACCTTGGTCCTGTTTTCGCCTGCTGTGCGGATGATCAGGCCCATGCCCTCCGGAAGCTCAAGGGATTGAGCGGCCGATTTCAGCCTTGTCCTGTCTGCTGCGCTGGTGATTTTGCGGGAAATTCCTCCGCCGCGCGGCGTATTGGGCATCAACACGCAATAGCGTCCGGCCAGCGAGAGGTAGGTGGTGAGCGCCGCACCCTTGTTGCCGCGCTCTTCCTTGACGACCTGCACGAGAATGACCTGGCGCCGTTTAATGACTTCCTGGATTTTATAATGGCGGCGGCGCGTCCATCGTTGCGGCTGTCGCGGCGTGCGCAATTTCATCTGCTTGTCGGTGTCGGCTTCGCCCGAATTCGCCTCGGCAGAACTTTCGTCGTTCGCGGGAGCCGATGAGTGCTCCGACTCCGGTGCCGACGTTTCCTCGTGATCCAAATCGTGTTCGTGTTCGTGATGCTGCTCGGATCCGGAAAATTCCGTATTGCCGGAGGCCGGGGCGATCAGTTCTTCGCCAAGTTGATCCTGGTGCAGTTCGCTGTCACCCAGATCAAATGAAAATACCGAAGTTTCGGTCGCCGAATCCTGCGGAGGAGTGCTAATTATATCAACCGACTCGATTTCGTCGTCGGCGCGCCGACGTGCTTCTTCTTCCTGCTCGGCAAGCAGCGCCATACGATCGGCAATCGGGATTTGATAGTAATCGGGATGGATTTCGGCGAATGCCAGGAAACCCTGCCGGTTGCCGCCATATTCCACGAACGCCGCCTGCAGCGACGGCTCGACGCGGGTTACCTTGGCAAGATAGATATTACCTTTCAGCGGCCGCTTGGACGCCGATTCGAAATCAAACTCCTCAACCTTGTGTGCGTCGAGAACGACGACGCGGGTCTCCTCCCGGTGGTTGGCGTCTATAATCATGCGCTTGGTCATTCGAATCTCCGGGCGACGCTGCCACGCGCAAGCCTGGCCGCGGCATCGTCGAGAAGCCGCAGCGCATCAAGGGGGTCGCAGGTCGCGTTGTTGGGTATAAGCCCGCAAGCATCAATTTCCGCGAAAATCTCGCGGGGAAATCGGATAATGGCGAGGCTCTGCAAATCATCATATTTCACTTAACGGTCGCGAAGCGCCGAGGCCGTCAGGCTGCCGGATTGTTTGCTCCTGGCCCTCCCGATCTGAAAACGGCATGTCTGCCAGTTTCCGATACGCTCCGGGAGGCGGGACACCGAATTCGATCAGCGGTGCAGGCCGTGGACCCTTTTATGTGCGAAGTCCGGCGGCGGCAAGTGGTTAATCTTTGATTCATTATGGGATGAAAAACTGCTAACATTAAGTAAATCGATTCCGGCGATCAGGGTGGGGTTGGCCTCGTGAAATGGGCCTTTCTTGATGGGGTGCTGGTCGCGCTTCTCATAACGGGCAGCGCGGGTGCATTTGCTCAACCATCTCATTCTTCATTCGGGGTTTCTGGCTCGAAAACGGCCGGCGTCGAGCCCGTGATCCTTGATGCGCGGATCGGCGAGCATTCCGACCGGACGCGTTTCGTCGTCGAATTCTCCGACCCGGTAAATGTGCGGGTTTTCACGCTGGCGAATCCCGACCGCGTGATAATCGATCTGCCGGAGTCCCTTTGGCGGGTTAAGTCGGTCGACCGACCAAGCGGGCAGGGTGCAGTTGGCGGCTATCGCTTTGGCCCATTCCAGCCGGGAAGTTCCAGATTCGTCGTCGATCTGAGGCGGCCGGTTACGGTGAACGAGCCGCTGATCCTGCCGCCCCAGGATGGTCACGGCTACCGTGTCGTCATCGATTTTCTGCCGAGTTCGCAGACCGCTTTCGAACGAAGTGCCGGCTGGCCGGCGGACCTGCGTTCAAAGGATTTGGGTTTCGGCCATTCGAGTGACGGTTTGAAACCGTCACCCAGGAAGGCCGTCGGATCGATTGTCGCCTCGAAAGACGAAAAACGTGTGATCGTGGTTGATGCCGGGCACGGGGGCGTGGATTCCGGTACGAGAGGCTATGACGGCCAGCTGGAAAAAGACCTCGTGCTGGACGAGGCTCTCCGTCTCGCAAAGGTGCTCGCACAGCGCGGCTATGCCGTGCATCTGACGCGAAACACCGACGATTACATTCCGCTACGCGAGCGGGTGGATACGGCGCGTAACTACCGTGCCGATCTCTTCATCTCGCTACATGCGGATTCCAATCCGGATCCCCGTGTCTTTGGGGCATCGGTCTATACGCTTTCCGAGGCCTCTTCGGATGCCGAAGCGGCAGCGCTGGCCCGGAAAGAGAACCAGTCCGACATCATCGCCGGAGTCGATCTCGGAGGCCAAAACAGCCCGGTCGCCTCCATCCTCATCGGGCTGGCGCAGCGCGACACGATCAATCGATCGGTGCGCTTTGCCGACACCCTGGTTTCGGATTTGGGTCACGCCACGGACATTTTGCCGCGCGGCCCGCACCGCTCCGCCGGTTTCGTAGTACTCAAGGCGCCCGATGTGCCGGCCGTGCTTGTGGAACTTGGCTATCTCTCCAACCCGGACGATTGCGCGCGTATGCGAAGCGGGGAGTGGCGTGGGATAGTTGCATCGGCCATAGCGAATGCTGTGGATCGCCAGTTCAGGGTCGTCGCGTCCGAATGACCACAGACTTCAGTCGTCTATAAACCGCGTCTTGCCAGCGCCACAATTTGAGGCCATCAAGCCTCATAAAGAAGGACAGAATGTTACGCCGGATTTTCCTCTTTATCGGCCTCACCACGGCCGGCCTTATCGTTGCCGCCGTAGCCATTTTTGCATTCTATATTTATTCCGTCACGCGCGATCTGCCGAGTGTCGAGGCGCTTGAGCATTACGAGCCGCCGGTCACAACGCGCGTCTACGCTGGAAATGGGACGTTGCTGGGCGAGTATGCCCGGCAGCGCCGAATATTTGTACCGATAGATTTCGTACCGAAGCTCGTGATCGATGCGTTCACATCGGCGGAAGACAAGAATTTCTTCAATCACCCGGGTATCGATCCCAGCGGCATAGCCAGAGCTGCCGTCAAGGATGTCTTCAATGCGCTCCAACATAAACGTCTGGAAGGCGCGTCGACGATAACGCAGCAGGTCGCGAAGAACTTCCTTCTCAATGGCCAGGTCAAGTTCTCACGGAAAATCAAAGAGGCCGTGCTGGCTCTCCGTATCGACTCCACTTACTCGAAGAAGAAGATTCTCGAGCTTTATCTCAATGAAATTTTCCTGGGCGAGAATTCATATGGCGTGGCCGCCGCCGCCCTGAACTATTTCGGCAAGCCCCTGGATCAGCTGGATGTCGCCGAGGCCGCGTTCCTCGCGGCACTGCCGAAGGCGCCGAGCAACTACGATCCTCGCAACAACAAATCCGCGGCTTTGGAACGCCGCAACTGGGTCATCGGGCAGATGGCCGAGAACGGATACATCACATCGGATCAGGCGCGGGCAGCGATTGCCGAACCCCTCGTGACGCAAATGCGGCCCCTGGGAATCCAGACGGAAGATGCTGATTATTTCGTTGAGGAAGTTCGCCGCATACTCTACACAAAATATGGCGAACGCGCGCTTTACGACAGCGGACTACAGGTTCGTTCCACTCTCGATGCGCGCCTGCAGAATTTTGCCGTCAATTCCCTACGCGCCGGATTGGTGCGCTATGACCGCCGGCATGGCTGGCGTGGCACTAAACGTCATATCGAAATCACCAATGATTGGGTGACCAGCTTACGGGCGCTTGGAAACTCGTCGGGAATTGAAACCTGGAGAACGGCGGCCGTATTGGGCTACGAGCCCGATCGCTCAGTCGATATCGGTCTGGATGACGGGACTCAGGCGCGCATTCCATTCGAAGAAATGGAGTGGGCACGCAAGGAACTCCACGACGCACTGGTAGGTGCGCCGCCGACACGGCCGCAAGAGGTCGTGAAAATCGGTGATGTAGTTTATGTCGAGCCCGTCGGACACGGCGAATATGGCTTGCGCCAGGTACCGGAGGTCAATGGGGCCATCGTCGCGATGGATCCGCATACGGGGCGGGTGCTCGCTCTTTCGGGCGGTTTCAGTTACGCGTCAAGCCAGTTCGACCGGGCGATGCAGGCGCAGCGGCAGCCGGGTTCGTCGTTCAAGCCATTCGTCTATGCCGCAGCGTTGGATAACGGCTTTACGCCCGTCAGCAAGATCGAAGATGCGCCGATATCACTCCCACAGGGCCCCGGATTGCCCATGTGGACGCCCAAGAATTTCGGCAACAAATTTCTTGGCCTTCAGACCATACGCCGCGGGATCGAGTTGTCGCGCAACCTGATGACGATCCGGCTTGCGTATGATGTGGGGATGAAAAAAGTCGTTCCCTACGCCGTGCGTTTCGGCGTGTATGACACCCTCACACCTTGGCTATCCAACGCAATCGGAGCAGCCGATACAACGCTGATGCGGATGACGACCGGATATGCCGAATTCGTCAATGGCGGCAAGAAGATCACGCCCACACTGATCGACCGCATTCAGGATCGAAACGGGCACGATATCTATCGCCACGATCCTCGCAATTGCGAGGGATGTAACGGCGCATGGCGGAATCAGGCGGAGCCTCTTCTTCCTGACACGCGCGAACAGATCATCGATCCCCGAACCGCGTACCAGATCGTTTCGATGCTGGAAGGCGTCGTACAGCGCGGTACAGGCGTTTCGATCAGGGTCGTCGGTAAGCCCCTTGCCGGTAAAACAGGTACGACCAACGATTCCAAGGATACCTGGTTCATTGGCTTCTCGCCCGATCTGGTGTGCGGCGTATTCGTTGGCTTCGACAATCCAAGAACGTTGGGGCGGGTTGAGCAGGGTGCGACGGCGGCGGCGCCGATATTCCGCGATTTCATGGAAGGCGCGCTTGCAGACCAGCCGCCGACGCCCTTCCGTGTGCCTCCGGGAATCGATCTCGTTCCCGTCGATGCTCATTCCGGCGCGTTGGTGAGCGCGGGATCTCCGGGTGCGATCGAAGAAGCGTTCAAGTCCGGAACAGAACCGGGCCTTGCCAGCGCCGATGCAGACCCCACCCAGCCCACCAAACCGGCGGACAACAAACAAGACACCACTGTGGACCAGGGCACTGGCGGGCTTTATTAGCCCATGATTGTTTCTGGGCGGCAAATTCCGGCAAGCCGTTTCGCAGCAACCTAGCGTCCATGGAAGCCTCCAAGAGCGATGCCGACAAATCTGTGCTGCTGCATGTGCGGCAGATGTTTGCGCGGCCGATCAGGTTGTTCTACGCGGCGTTTCAACGGGAACTGCGCTCTAACGAACTCACCCAGATCTTTGCTTGTGCGGTTGTCGGCTCGGCCGTAGGAATTTGTGTCGCTGCTCTTCGTGTGCTCGTACAATTCCTCCATCAGTTCGATTTCGCAATTGAAGGCGGTGGTTATCTCTCGGCCGGGATTCGCGTCGACCATATTCGCATGTTGCTGGTACCGGCCTTAGGCGGATTGGTGCTGGGCATTCTCGCGCTGATGACGAAGCGTTTTGGCGCGCGGGATATTGTCGATCCGATTGAAGCCAATGCGCTTTACGGTGGGCGAATGTCGCTACCCGACAGCCTTCGTCTTACGGCATCTTCGATCATAGCCAACGCTTCGGGCGCATCGCTCGGCATGGAAGCGGGCTACACCCAATTCGGATCGGGTGTATTTTCCAGCATCGCAGGATATTTCCGCCTGCGCCGCGCCGATCACCGCGTATTTGTGACCGCGGGGTCTGCTGCTGCGATTGCTGCCGCGTTCAATGCACCGCTCGCGGGCGCATTCTACGGTTACGAACTTATTCTCGGCAGCTACATGCCGAATGCGCTGGCGCCGGTTGCGGTCGCGGCAGTATGCGGCGCGCTGTCCCAACGTTTTATTGCCGGTCCGCAGGCGCTGTTCGAAGTTCAGGGTGGCGTGCCGCTGGACGTTCACAGCTATGCGCTGTTCGGTTTCATGGGCGTGCTTGCAGCGGGCATCGCGATCATTGCGATGACGGCGGTCACCTGGACGGAGCGAAGCCTGAAGAATTCGCACGTCCCAGACTGGTTGCGGCCCTGTGCGGGAGGCGTGGTGCTTTCGGCAATCGCCAATTTTTATCCCCAGGTTCTCGGCAGTGGACACGGCGCAATCGAATATTATCTCCACACATCCGTTGCGCTGCTTCCGCTGTTTCTTTTGTTGATTGCCAAACTCCTCGCATCCGCGGTTTCCGTTGGTTCCGGATTCCGCGGCGGCCTGTTCAGTTCATCGTTATTTTTAGGCTGCTTGTTTGGTGCAGTATTTGCGAAATGTGTTGTTTGGCTGGAACCACACTTCACAATTCAATATGTGGCGTTCCTTCTGGTCGGAATGGGCTCTGTAGCAGCAGCTATCATTGGCGCGCCGCTGACAATGGTGCTGCTCGTTCTCGAATCGACCGGCGATTTTCCGGTTACGGTGGGCGTCCTGGTCAGCGTCATCGCTTCGGCCACGATCGTAAGGCTGACATTCGGATATTCGTTTTCCACCTGGCGTTTTCACGTCCGGGGTCTGGGTCTGCGGGGCGCCTACGACATCGGATGGATTTCTGACTTTACCGTTTCGCGCATGATGCGTTCCGATCCCAAGATCGTGCCCACGTCCATGTCGCTGAAAGCTCTTCGGGAAAAGTACCCGCCCGGGACTGCTAAGCGCGTGTTTGCGGTCGCTCCGGACGGCCATTATGCAGGCTGGATCGATATGGCTGCCATACACGACGTACAGCTGGACGAGGCGGTGGGGGAAAGTGTGGCGGCCGATATGGTGCAACAGCGCGACATTTATCTTCTTCCGAATGACAATGTGAGAGGGGCTCTGGCCCGGTTTGACGAAAGCCAGTCTGAAATATTGCCGGTTCTGTCGGCGCGCGCCGATCCCCGCATCGTCGGCTACATAACCGAAGCCTATGCGCTCAAAAGATATGCCCAGGAGCTCGAACGGCGCCGGAGCGCAGAACTGGGCCAGCAGGATCTCTTTTCGCTTGGGCAGACGCCGCACGCATGAGGTCGTGCCGCTGATCGCGCATCTGTGAATCCCAAACTGTTCATCCGATGGGCAAAA
>DASXXW010000202.1:0-3492 GCA_036502865.1 Rhizomicrobium sp. | reverse complement strand
AGCCTGTCGCACGTCACGACGGCGTCGCCAATTTCGGCATCCGGCCGATGTTTGAAGTCGAGACACCCTTGTTTGAAACATGGCTGTTCGATTTCGACGGCGACCTCTATGGCAAGCACCTCGCGGTCGAACTTGTTGCTTATCTGCGGCCGGAAGCGAAATTTCCCGACCTCGAGACGCTCAAGAAACAAATCGCTCTCGATGCCGAAAGCGCGCGTAAAGCGCTCGAGCGAACGATTATTAGTAACTGACTGGATTGCTGCGATGGTATCCCGCGACCGCGGCGATGAACTTGCTTCCCCCTTGAACCACGCCTGTTTCGGGTCGCCGGAGCGCGCCGGCTTGCATATGCCTCTGCCGCTGGACGGAAGGCGGGGAGGGCTGGTAGAAGCAGAATGTTGCCCAGCAGGTTAGCCATGAAACGCCCGGACTTCAGGGAAATATTGCGAATTCGCCGCCCGGCGCTGCGCCGGGAAGCATGACGCTTTCCTTCGCGCGGTAAGCCGGGATCGCCCGAATCCGCAAACCTCCTGAAGGCCCGAACCACATGACGTCCCCGACCTCGAACGATTCCGCGCCGCGCGATTATCGCGCCACCGTTTTTCTGCCCGCTACCAGCTTCCCGATGAAAGCCGGGCTGCCCGAGGCCGAGCCGCAATGGCTGGCGCGCTGGCACAGACTGGATATTCACGGACGCCTGCGTGCACAGGCGAAAGGCCGCACGCTATTCGTGCTGCATGACGGACCGCCTTATGCGAACGGTGAAATCCATTCGGGCACGGGGCTCAACAAGATCCTCAAGGATTTCGTCATCCGCAGCCAGGGCATGCTGGGCCGCGACGCGCCCTACGTGCCCGGCTGGGACTGCCATGGCCTGCCGATCGAGTGGAAGATCGAGGAGAAATACCGCGCCGAGGGCAAGTCGAAGGATGAGGTTCCTGTCGATCAGCTGCGGCGGGACTGCCGTGCCTTCGCGACTCATTGGATCGATGTGCAGCGCGAGCAGTTCAAGCGGCTCGGCTGCATCGGCGATTGGGACCATCCCTATCTGACGATGGATTTTCGTGCCGAAGCGGTGATCGCGTCGGAACTGCACAAATTCGTCCGTAACAAATTACTCTACCGCGGTTTCCGCCCGGTCATGTGGTCGCCGGTCGAGAAGACGGCGCTTGCCGAAGCCGAGGTCGAGTATCACGAGAAACAATCGCCGACGATCTATGTGAAATTTCCGGTAGCAAACGGTCCGTCCGATCTGCGCGATGCGAGCATTGTTATCTGGACAACGACGCCATGGACGATCCCCGGCAACCGGGCCATCGCCTATTCGCCGACTATGAGTTACGCGTTGTATCGCGTTGCGGAAGCCGGCGAAGGCGCATTCGCGCAGGTTGGAGAAACGCTGGTTCTTTCTGATGCGCTGGCGAACAGAACGGCGGAGCATGCGAAGTTGCGACTGGAGCGGGTGCGCGATGTCGATCCGGCCGGGTTGATTGCGGCGCATCCATTCCGGGGCAAAGGATTCGACTTCGATGTACCGGTGCTTCCCGGCGAACACGTCACGGATGATGCTGGCACGGGATTTGTTCATACTGCTCCAGGGCATGGCGAAGACGATTTCGAACTCGGACGCGCGCATGGGCTCGAAGTACCGCGTACCATCGATGAAGAAGGCAAATTTTATCCCGACGTGCCTGTATTTGCCGGCAAGCGAATCCTTATGCCAGATGGCAAGGACGGCGACGCAAATGGCGCGGTCATCAAGGAACTGATCGCTACGGGCAAATTGCTCGCCAAGGGCAGTTTGCGCCATCAATATCCGCATAGCTGGCGATCCCGGGCGCCGGTGATCTTCCGTGCGACCCCGCAATGGTTTGCGGCGATCGACAAACCGATGCCGGAATTCGGCGGCGATACGTTGCGCCAGCGCGCCATGGGGGCGATCAGGGCGACACGCTGGTACCCGCGGCAAGGCGAAAACCGCATCGCATCCATGGTCGAGTCACGGCCCGACTGGGTGCTGTCGCGCCAGCGCGCCTGGGGTGTACCCATCGCCATTTTTGTCGGCAAACAAACGGGCGAGATTCTCGACGACGATGCTGTCAATGCGCGCATCGCTGAAGCCTTCAATGCAGATGGCGCCGATGCCTGGTTCAATTCGCCGCCGCAACGGTTTCTTGGCAAGGACTACGATGCGGAAAAATTCGAACAGGTGAAAGACATACTCGATGTCTGGTTCGATTCCGGGTCGACCCATGTGTTCACGGTGGAAAATCCCATCGAGCCGTCCTGGCCGAAAGCCGAACGTGCGGATCTTTATCTCGAAGGCTCCGACCAGCATCGCGGCTGGTTCCAGTCGTCTTTGCTTGAAAGTTGCGGCACGCGCGGACGCGCGCCCTACGAAGCGGTGCTGACCCATGGTTTCGTGCTCGATGAGCGCGGCCATAAAATGTCGAAGTCGCTTGGTAATACGGTGTTGCCGCAGACCATAGCGGACAAGAACGGCGCAGATATTCTGCGCATGTGGGCGGCGAGTTCCGACTTCACGGAGGATCTGCGGATCGGTCCCGAGATCGTGAAGGCGAATGTCGATGCCTATCGGCGCCTGCGCAACACGATCCGTTTCATGCTGGCCAACCTCGCGGGCTTCGAGGAGCATGAACGTATCGGCTATGACGAGATGCCGGAGCTGGAGCGCTTCATTCTCGCAAAGCTTGCGGAGCTTGACGCGTCGGTGCGTGCCGGATATGCGGAATTCGATTTCAACCGTGTTTACACGCAGCTTTTTAATTTCTGTACCAACGAGCTCTCGGCCTTCTATTTCGACATCCGCAAGGACGCGCTCTATTGCGATCGTGCGGGTGCGCCGCGGCGAAGAGCTGCGCGCACGGTCATGGACGAAACATTCCGCCGTGTTGTGACATGGCTTGCGCCGCTTCTATGTTTCACCATGGAAGAAGCCTGGACATGCCGCTATCCGGGCGAGGATGTGAGTGTTCATCTGCAATTGTTTCCCGAGACACCGGCGCAATGGAAGAATGAACAGACGATCGAGAGATGGAACCGAATCCGCGGCTTGCGGCGCGTGGTGACGGGCGCGCTCGAGATTGCGCGGCGCGACAAGGTGATTGGCTCAAGCCTTGAAGCCAGGCCGGCTCTGTTTGTCGCCGATGCTGCCGATGCGGCTCTGTTCGAAACGGTGGATCTGGCCGAGATCGCCATCACGTCCGGTGCGGAGGTTATCGTGGGCGATGGGCCTGCCGAGGCGTTCCGGCTCTCCGATGTTTCAGGCGCCGCGGCCGAATTCCGGCCCGCAGAGGGAAGAAAATGTGCGCGCTGTTGGATGATCCTGCCGGAAGTCGGCACAGTCCCCGGCCATGAGGATCTCTGCCGCCGCTGCAGCGACGCGGTCGATCATCTGGAGGAAAAGCACCCGTGACCCCGCGCGACCTGGGACTCGCCTGTGCGGCGGCCGCGCTTGCCCTTGATCAGGGT
>DASXXW010000201.1:0-3654 GCA_036502865.1 Rhizomicrobium sp. | reverse complement strand
GAACGGAGTCGACGAAGCCCAACCAATGGGGACGCCGCCGCTGACGGCAACAAAACATTGGTAGCGGCTCCCGGCCCTGAAAATCTCGAACCACGCCAGGTGCTCTTCGATGCTGCGCCTTTCCACATCGAAAGTGATATGCGTGTTCGCGATATAGTAATTATAAATCTCGAGTAGTGCCGGTACATCCGCTGTTTCGCCATGCCGGAGTACGACATTATCCACGCAGAACCTCATGGAGTGCGTTGAGCACGGCAGGAAGGATTTCCGGCAGATCCTCGGCAATCAGCCCAAAACCAAACCGTTTTGCCGCTTCGCCGTGGAGCCACGCACCGGCAGCCGCGGCCTCGAAAGAATTCATGTGCTGCGCCAGCAAGCCGCCAATGATTCCGGAGAGCACATCGCCGGCACCCGCTGTAGCAAGTGTTGGCGGTGCATTTGTATTTATAACAACTCGCCCATCCATCCCCGCGACGACCGTGTCGGGGCCTTTGAGGAGCACTGTGCAATTCGCCCTCGCGGCAGCTTGGCGCGCCGCTTCGATATGTGTGGGCGCGTTGTCCAGCAAGCCCGGAAAAATTCGGGCAAATTCCCCGGCATGAGGCGTCAAGACCGCCGGTTCATGTAATTGCCGGAAAAGGCTGTCGGGACTGCCGGAAAATGATGTCAGAGCATCGGCATCAAGGACGACGCTTGCCGGAGTCGCCAGCACCACTGCCGTCAACTCTTCGGTGTGACGGCCCACACCGCAGCCGGGTCCGATAATGACGGCATTCAGCCTCTCGTCTTCCAACAGCTTTGAAAGCCCCATGTCCCCCGAAAAGGGCTTTACCATAATGGCGGTAAGTGCGGCCGCATTGATGGAAACTGCATCTAGCGGGCTGGCGACGCTGACCAGCCCTGCGCCTGTGCGTAGTGCCGAGCGGGCGGCCATCCGGGCTGCACCCGTCGCGTGAGACGGTCCGCTAATTACCACCACATGGCCGCGGGCGTATTTGTGTCCAAGCGGCTCCGGCCAAGGGAAGTCCGCCCCCCATACCGACGGCGCATTCTCCCACATGCCGGGCTTTATGCGATCAAGCACGCCTTCCGGAATCCCGATATCTGCGACGACAGTCTCGCCGCATAAAATCCGGCCCGGCATAAGCACATGAGCGGGTTTCTTACGAAAGAAGGTGATCGTCAGATCCGTGCGAACGACTGTACCGTCGGGGCCGTCGATGGCGCGTCCCAGATCCCCATGCAGTCCGCTCGGGACATCCACCGCGACGACAGTGGCGCTGCCCCGGTTGATCGACCGAACGGTTTCCCGCACGACGCCCGTCAAAGGTCTTGCAAGCCCTGCTCCGAAAATTGCGTCGACGATCAGTTCCGCGTGGTGCAGCGAATCGGGAGACAGCTCTTCGGTTCTTCCGGACCAGCGCGAAGCCATGGCAGCGGCATCGCCCCGTAGATGATCGCGGTCGCCTAAGAGCGCCACGCGAACAGGCCACCCCATTTCGGCCATCCGTCTCGCGACGACAAAACCGTCTCCGCCATTATTGCCGGGACCGCAGAGCACCACCGTGTGCCGCGCACCCCACCTTCGCATGATCTCTTCGGCGACGGCCGCGCCCGCATTTTCCATCAGATCGATGGATGGGACCCCGCTCTCCGCGGCATAGCGATCCGCCGCAGCCATTTCGGCGACGGTGAGAATTTCACCGGTCACGATGCATCATCTCGCGCATTTTCATACGTCAAAGCCCAGCACGGAAAGCGAACCGCGAGGGATCGATCGAAACCGCATCGACTAATTACTTCTGCCGGCCGGGTTCGCCGCCGAAACAATTTTCGAGCCGGCCGAGTGCTTCCTCCAGCAATTCCCGCTTCTTGCAAAAGGCAAACCGCACCAGATGATCGGGCCCGCCGTCCGAAAAGAATGCACTGAGAGGTATCAGCGCCACGCCGGCCTCGCGCACGAGACGCCGACAGAACGCATCGTCGCGTTCATTCGTCAAACCCCGAATGCCGGCTGTGAGAAAATACGTGCCTTCGCACGGCAGCACATCGAAACCCAACCGCGCCAACCGGCCTGCCAGAAGATCGCGATTATCCTGAAGCTCACGCGTCAGTCCGAGCGTGAAATCCATTTCGCTCGTCAGCGCATAGGCAACGCCGCGCTGAAGAGCCGGAGATGTCGTAAACGTTAGGAATTGGTGGGCTTTGGCAATAACGTCAACAAGTGCGGCCGGGCCGGTTACCCATCCCACCTTCCATCCGGTCAATGAAAACATCTTGCCTGCAGAGCCGACACGCACGGTCCGATCTGCCATGCCCGGAAATCCCGCGAGCGGCAGATGCGGCCGGTCGTCAAACACCAGATGCTCATAAACCTCGTCGCAGACGGCAACGGCGTTCGAATCCGCGATGATACGCGCCACGTCTGCGAGTTCATCCCGGTCAAAGACACGGCCGATGGGATTGAGCGGTGTATTGAGCACGACCAAACGTGTGTCCGGCGTCATGACGGCCGTCAGCGCCTCGGCCTCCAGTTGCCATCGCGGTGGGCTCAGCTTTACTGTTCTGACCTTTGCGCCGGCGGCCTGCGCAATCGGTCGATAGGAATCATAGGCAGGCTCGATCAGCACCACCTCCCCGTCCCTGCCCGCCAAACCCAATATGCTGGCAGTCAGTGCTTCGGTGCCGCCGGACGTGACCAACACATTGCGGTCGGGATCGAGATCGAATCCGTAGAACCGCTTGGCATGCGCCGCGATCGCTGCACGCAGGACCGGCAAACCCCGCGTCGGCGGGTACTGATTCGGCCCATCCCGAAGCGCCGCGGCCGCAGCGTCGCGTATCGCGAGTGGGCCATCCTGGTCGGGAAATCCCTGACCGAGATTGATGGCGCCATGCTCCGTCGCGAGCGCCGACATAACCGTGAAGATCGTCGTCGGCAATTCGGAAAAAACGGGATTGAAGCGGCGCTCAGACATGTTCTTCATAGCGCGGATGCCGCGCCAGTTAACCGCGGTGACCCGCACCCGCCAAGAAAAATCGCATTGTCGGGCGCGCAAAATGACTGCCGCTACAGGAGATCGTGACGGGGCAAAACGCGTGTGGATAACTCTGTATCGGCTGGCGAGACGCGCTCGTATCGAATAATGAAACGCGATGATGGGGCCGGGAGTCCGCAGTTGAAGAAAATCGAAGCCATCATCAAACCCTTCAAGCTCGACGAGGTGAAGGATGCCCTGCAGGAAATCGGCATTCAGGGCATTACCGTCGTTGAAGCCAGAGGGTTCGGACGCCAGAAGGGCCATGCCGAACTCTACAGGGGTGCCGAATATGTCGTGGATTTCCTTCCGAAGGTGAAAATCGAAGTCGTGGTGCCGGACCAGCGCCTTGAAGCCGCGCTCGATGCCATTCAGAAGGCGTCGCGAACAGGTCGAATCGGCGACGGCAAAATCTTCGTCTTCAATGTCGAGCAGGCAATTCGCATCCGCACGGGCGAAACGGACATAGACGCTATTTAGATGCAACGGCGGGGTTCAGGAGCCCCTAACGGAATCAGGGAACGGCCATGGCCAACGCAGATACGATTCTAAAGCTCATCCGGGAAAAAGAGGTGAAGTTCGTCGATCTCCGCTTCACGGATCCGCGCGGCAAGTG
>DASXXW010000200.1:0-16843 GCA_036502865.1 Rhizomicrobium sp. | reverse complement strand
GATGTGAAGCTTGTACCGAAAGGTCGCGTCAACAATGCGTACGCGGCTACTAGTCACACAGCGCCCTTCCCCGCGATCCGAACAGTGGCGACAACGGAGTGTCGTCCTCTTGCGCAAGCAGAATGGAGTGCACTTGTGTTTGCCGCCGGACGAGGGCCGCGCGAGGTGCGAAGACCGCTACTGATATTCCGTGTCGGTTATATGGAAATGTATGATGGGCCAGGATTGATCCGTGGAGGGGGCGCTTACATCACCGACGAAGGCGAGGGCGGCGAAATGTGGAATTTCGCGCCGGCTGACGGACGCTGCTACGGCTACGTAATGACACGCCATCTTGCGGGTATCGACATTGCCCGCGTTCGTCGTTCATCGGGGCGTGCCGGCACGGGGGCGAGTCTGGAGGGTGTCGATATTGCCTTCATCGCGCGCAAGCCGGGCGTTGGACAAGTTGTCGTGGGCGCCTATTTGAATGCGACCGTGCATGAAAAGACATATCGTCAGCGGAGGAATCCGTTGCCAGATCGAAAGCACAAAACGCTCGCCTACCTTTGTGAAGCGAAGGCGTCCGATGCCTTTCTCGTGCCGCCCTTGCAGCGCGACTTTCCTATTCCATATGCGCCGAAGGACGGAATGGGGTTTCCGGGACATGCCAATGTTTGGTACGGTGACGACGCGCGCGCCAGCGTGGCGGCCTTCGCCCGGCGACTGCAAGAGTATCTACGCCGCAAGTCGCGGGAGCTCCAGAGCATGGGCAAACCAGATTCGGTGCGGGAGGTCATTCTCGAAGATCAGGAACGTGACGAGATCGAACGTATCACCAATGACAAACGAATGCGCGAGACGATGCGCTGGGCGTTGATCCGTGCTCGGATCGGACAGGGATTGTTTCGCAAACGTCTCGAACTGATTGAACAGGGCTGCCGGGTCACCGGCATCCGTGAAAGGGATTTGCTGCGGGCGAGCCACATCAAACCTTGGTCGCGTTCCAGCGACCGTGAGAAGCTCGATGGCGAAAATGGCCTTCTACTGACGCCCCATATTGATCATTTGTTCGACAAGGGGTTCATTACCTTCTCCGATCATGGTCAGATTGTTGTTAGTGAACGGTTACCACGCTTCATCATTCATGATTGGCGGTTGCAAGGCGTCGGCGTGGGAAACCCTTTCACCCCGAGGCAAATGGAGTTCTTGCGTTACCATCGCGAGCAGATATTCAAGTGAATGGTTTGATGCAGCGCTTGGCGCCGCGTCCATATGCACTCACAGTTTAAAATGTTCACTTCGAGGCTCTAGACCAAGTCTCGGAAACAGTTGCATGGGCGTGAAACATGAAACTGCCACCCGTATATCAGAAGCGCGCGGTGCGCTCCACTGCTTCCGCTGTCACACATGATGGTGCACCTGCTCGGTGCCGGTGATGCGTTTTTCGATCGCGCGTAGCGTCACATAGAACACCGGCGTCAGGAACAGGCCGAAGAACGTCACGCCGAGCATGCCGAAGAACACGGCGACGCCCATCGCGTGGCGCATTTCCGCGCCGGCGCCGGAGGACAACACCAGCGGCACTACGCCCATGATGAAGGCGAAGCTGGTCATCAGGATCGGGCGCAGCCGCAGGCGCGCGGCCTCCATCGCGGCGTCGAGCGTCTTACGGCCCTGGATTTCGAGCTCGCGTGCGAATTCCACGATCAGGATGGCATTTTTGCACGCCAGCCCGATCAGCACGAACAGGCCGATCTGCGTGAAGATGTTGTTATCTCCGCCCGTCAGCCAGACACCGGTAATCGCCGAGAGCAGACACATGGGCACAATCAGGATGATGGCGAGCGGCAGGAACAGGCTTTCATACTGGGCCGACAGCACCAGGAACACCAGCAGCACGCAGAGCGGGAAGACAAACAAAGCCGTGTTGCCCGCCAGGATCTGCTGATAGGTGAGATCCGTCCATTCGAAATTCATGCCCTTGGGCAGGTTGTTCTTGAGGAGTTTGGTGATTTCGGCCTGCGCCTGTCCCGATGAATAGCCGGGCGCCGGCGCGCCGTTCAGGTCGGCTGCGCGGAATCCATTATATCGTATCGCGCTGTCGGGACCGGTTGTTTCCTTCAGCTGCAGGAAACTGCCGAACGGCACCATCTGGCCGTCCGCGTTGCGCGTCTTGAGGCGTAATATGTCGTCGGGCCGGGAGCGGAACGGCGTGTCGGCCTGCGCGATCACCTCATAGGTGCGCCCGAAGCGGTTGAAATCATCGACATAGATGGAGCCGAGATAGGTCTGCATCGTGTCGAACACGTCCTGGATGTTGACCCCGAGTTGCATCGCCTGGGTGCGGTTGAGATCGGCGTAAAGCTGGGGCACGCCGATGTTGAAGCTTGAGAAAACGCCGGCAAAAGCGGGATCTTTTCCGGCCTTTTGTTGGATGTCCTGCATGGCGCGATTCAACGCTTCGTCGCCCTGGTCGGTGCGATCCTCGACCTCCAGCTTGAAACCGCCGATCGTGCCCAGCCCCAACACAGGCGGTGGCGGGAAGATTGCGATGATAGCGTTGCCGACCGCATTGTATTTCTGCTGCAGTTTTTGCGCGATCGCCATGCCGGAGAGATCGGAGGAATTGCGCTGCTCGAAGGGTTTCAGCGCGACAAATACGATTCCCGCCGACGGGCTGTTGATGAACCCGTTGATGGAGAGACCGGGGAATGCCACGGCGTTCTCGACACCGGGTTCCTTCAGCGCGATGTCGCTCATTTTGCGGATCACCGCTTCGGTGCGGTCGAGTGTGGCGCCTTCCGGAAGCTGCGCGAAGCTGACGAGATAGGCTTTATCCTGCGTGGGGACGAAGCCGGGCGGTACAAGCTGGAAGCCGACATAAGTGAGGCCCAGCAATGCCGCATATACGATAAGGGCTGGCGAGCGGCGCTTCAGGATTCCGCCGACGCCGTGGCTGTAATTCTCCGAGCCGCGCCGGAATAATTTGTTGAAGCCGCGGAAGAACGGGCCGAGCACCCGGTCCATGATACGCGCCAGCCGGTCTTTCGGCGCGCCATGCGCTTTCAGCAGGGTTGCGGCGAGGGCAGGGGAGAGCGTCAGCGAATTAAACGCGGAGATGACGGTGGAGAATGCAATCGTCAGCGCAAACTGGCGATAGAACTCGCCCGTCAGGCCGCTGATGAAAGCAATGGGCACAAACACCGCGCAAAGAACGAGCGCGATGGCGATGATCGGGCCGGTGACTTCCGACATCGCCTTCAGCGTCGCTTCGCGTGGCGCGAGCCCGGCCTCGATATTCCGTTCGACGTTCTCCACCACCACGATGGCGTCATCCACCACGATGCCGATGGCGAGCACCAGACCGAACAAAGACAGCGCATTGATCGAGAATCCGAACAGGAACAGGAATGCGAAGGTGCCGATAATGGAAACCGGCACGGCGAGCAGTGGAATGATCGAGGCACGCCAGGTCTGGAGGAACAGGATCACGACAAGTACGACCAGCAGCACCGCTTCCAGAAGCGTATGCACCACGGCGCGGATGGAATCGCGCACGAACACGGTCGGGTCGTAAACGATGGTGTAGTCGAGCCCTTGCGGGAAATTCTGTTTCAGCTCTTCCATCGTCGCGCGCACGCGATCGGAAATCTGGATGGCGTTCGAGCCGGGCGCCTGGAAGATCGGAATGGCGACGGCCTGTTTGTTGTCGAGCAGCGAGCGCAGGCCATATTCCGAAGCCTCGATTTCCACCCGCGCCACATCGCCCAGCCGTGTCACCACACCGTGATCGCGTTTGATGACGATGTTTTTGAATTCTTCCGGCGTGCTGAGCCGTCCCTGCACATTGATGGGCAGTTGCAACTCGCCCGTCTTGCCGTAAGGCGGGCCGTTGATGATGCCCGCCGCCACCTGCACGTTCTGCTGGCGAATGGCATTGACGACATCGTCCGCCGTCATGCTGCGTTCGGCGATCTTCTCCGGATTGAGCCAGATGCGCATCGCATAGTCGCCGGAGCCGAACAGCTGCACGCTGCCTACGCCTTCGATCTTGGCGAGCCGGTCCTTGACGTTCAGCAGCGCGTAATTGCGCAGATACAGCATGTCATAGCGGCTGTCCGGCGAAGTGAGATGGACGACCATGGTGAGATCGGGCGAGCTTTTCGTCGTGGTGACGCCGAGCGCCTGCGTCACCTGCGGCAGGCGCGGCAGAGCCTGGTTCACGCGGTTCTGCACAAGCTGCTGCGCGAGGTCCGGATTGGTGCCGATCTTGAACGTAACAGTCAGCGTCAGCGTGCCGTCGGAGGCGGCCTGCGACGACATATAGAGCATGTTCTCGACGCCGTTGATCTGTTCTTCGAGCGGCGTCGCCACCGTCTCGGCGATCACATTGGGATTGGCGCCGGGAAACTCCGCTTTCACCACGACGGAGGGCGGCACCACCTCGGGATATTCGGAGATCGGAAGCTGCGTCATCGCGATCAATCCGGCGAGGAAGATCATGACGGAGATGACGCCTGCGAAAATCGGGCGGTCGATGAAAAATTTGGACAGACTCATGGCATTCGCCCCGAAAGGCGCCCCTTCAATTCATTTCCGGACAAACAAATTCTCAGCGCGACGCCAGATCGTGCGTTTCGGGCTGGGGATCGACCTGCGCGCCGGGCTGGATCTTCTGCAATCCGCTGACAATGACGCGGTCGCCATCGTGCAGGCCCGAAGTCACCACCCGTTCGCCGCCCACTTCGTCGCCAAGTGCCACTGCGCGATAGGTCGCGTGATTGGTTGCATCGACGACGAACACATAGCGTTTGCTCTGGTCGCTGCCCAATGCCGCTTCCGGCACCAAGATCGCATTGCTGTCGCGCGCATTGGCGAGCTTCACCGAAACAAACATGCCGGGCACCAGCGTGCCGTCGGCATTGGCGAAGCGCGCGCGGGCGCGGATCGTGCCCGTACCGGTGCTGATCCTGTTGTCGAAGCTCTCGATCGTGCCCTGATAGGAATGACCGGTATCGCCCGGGATCGTCAGGTCGACGGGTATTTGTTGCTCACGCGCCGCAGTTGTCGCATGCGCGCGCACGGTCTGGAGATAGGTCTGCTCGTCCACATCGAAATCGGCATAGATGCCGTCATTGGAGACGATCGATGTCAGCAACGGCGCGTTCACGCCGCTCTGCACGACATTGCCGACTGTCAGTTCCGCGCGGCTCACGCGGCCGCCGATCGGCGCTTTGACATAGGCATGGTCGAGATCGACCTTCGCCGTTGCGAGCTCCGCTTCCGCGCCCTTGATGGACGCATCGGCCACGCCCTGCGCATTCACGCGCTGGTCGTAATAGGCGCGGCTGATCGCCTGCGCGCCGATCAGCGCCTGGGCGCGCGCCAGATCGCTATGCGCGAAACTCGCATTGGATCTGGCGGTGGCGAGATCGGCTTCGGCTTTGGCGATCGCGGCTTCGTAAGGCCGCGGATCGATAACAAACAGAATGTCGCCGGTCTTCACCGTCTGCCCGTTGCGGAACCGCACTTCGGTGATACGGCCATTCACTTCCGGGCGGACATCGGCGGAATCGACTGCCGTCATGCGGCCTGAAAATTCCGACCAGACGCGCACCGGCTTCGCATGAACCGTCATGACGCCCACAGCAACCGCGGCGGGCGCAGCCGGCGCCTGGGTGCTGCCGGCATTGCTGTGCCAAATGATAAGCCCGAGCCCGCCCAACAGGATGGCGGCTGCGGCGCCCAGAAGCGCGCGGTTTCTCAGGATTTTGGTTGCCCCGGCTGGAATTGCGGCCGACTCGAAGCGGTCGGTCCTGGATAGGTCTGCGATGTGAGCCATCGTCTCGCCTCTAATTCTGTATCGAACGTTACAGATATGGAGGCTGGAACAACAGCGTCAAGGGCATTATGTATCACACGATACAATATTATCGGAACGGCAGTGAAGGCAGGACGGCCCCGCAGTTTTTGCACGGACACCGTGCTCGACCGCGCGATGACCGTGTTCTGGCGCAAGGGTTATGAAGGCGCGTCACTGCACGATCTGACCGAGGCCATGGGCATCAACCCGCCCAGCCTCTATGCCGCCTTCGGGAACAAGGAGGGTTTGTTCCGGGCGGTGATCGAACGTTACGACGCGCGCCGCCAGGAGCTGATGGATCGCGTTGTTTCGGCGCCGGATCCGCGGTCCGCCGCACGTTTGTTTCTTGAAGGCGTTGCGGATTTTTCCGCCGATACGGGCGGGCGTCATCCGCCGGGATGTTTTCTGGTGCAGAGCGGTCTTTCCTGTTCCGATGCGGATATTCCCCAAGCCTTGGCCGAGCACCGCGCCGAAAAGGAGCGCGCGCTGCGCGGCCGTTTCGAGCGCGACCGGAAAGAAGGCCTTCTGCCCGAGGGCGCGAACCCCGCAACACTGGCGAGCTATCTCGTCACGATGGCGAACGGCATGTGCATCCAGGCTTCGGCAGGCGCTACAACCAAACAATTACGCGAGATCGCGGACGTCGCTCTCTCCGCATGGCCGGGTATGCCTGGGAAGTAGCCACAAACCCGCGTATTTCATCCGGCTCACAACCGTCCGCAACTATCAATTTGCCATCGGGCATCGCCGCCGGATGTAAGCGGGTCTTAACCCCATTCCCGCTAGATTTGCCGCCGCAATCCTCACCCGAAAAACGCTGAAAATGGCCGGAATCGCAGGATCCAAAGGCTTGCCGCTGCCCGCCGGGGGCTCGATTGCGGAGGAGCTGGCGGGTTTTGTCCAGGCCGGCACCGGGGCTGCGAGCCCGGCAGCGCCACCCGCGGTCAGGAGCACATCGCCGGCGATGGCCGCGACGGCGGCCGTGTTCACCACTGCGATTTTCGTCAGCGCCTTCCTGCTGTTCTGGATGCAGCCGCTCTTTGCAAAGATGGTGCTCCCGCTTCTGGGCGGATCGCCCGCCGTTTGGAACACGGCGATGATGTTCTTCCAGCTTGTGTTGCTGCTGGGATATGCCTACGCCCACATTCTCACGCAGCATATCAACCGGCTGCGCACGCAAGTGATTATTCATGCCGCCGTCGTCGCGACAGGTTTTGCATTTCTTCCGTTTGGAGTTTCGCAAAACATCGCGCCGCCCGCGGGAAGCTCGCCGATCTTCTGGCTGATCGGCCTGCTTGCGTCGTCGGTCGGCTGGCCGTTTTTCGCCCTGTCGACATCGGCGCCATTGCTGCAATCCTGGTTCGCACGCAGCGAACACCGGCTGCGAGCCGATCCCTATTTCCTCTATGCGGCGAGCAATGCCGGCAGCCTTTTGGCGCTGCTCGCTTTTCCGGTGTTATTTGAGCCGCAGCTGAAACTCGCGGGCCAGGCATGGTTCTGGGCCTGCGGTTATGCGCTTTTGTTTGCTCTCCTGGCGATATCGGCTTCGCTTGTGCTGCGCTCCACGGGTTACGCCGCGGTTTCCGGCGCCGTCGAAAGCGCACCGGCGCGGCACGCGACCGATTGGCGCCAGTGCGCCCTCTGGATCGCGCTCGCCGCCGTCCCATCCAGCATGTTGCTCGGTGTTACGACCTACATCGCCACCGATGTCGCCTCAGCACCGCTGCTCTGGGTGGTGCCGCTTGCGCTCTATCTGTTGTCGTTCGTCATCGGTTTCGCGCGCACGCAATTGTTCAAGCCAGCCGTCACGCTGCAGGCGCAGGCCATCGGCATCGTGTTTGCATCGGTCATGGCGGTGACCCTGCTGTTCAATTGCAGCTTCTCCGTCGTGCTTCTGGCCGGCGTTCATCTGCTGACCTTCTTCTTTACCGCCGTGCTCTGCCATTCGGAACTGGCGCGGCGAAGACCGCCGGTGGAAGGTTTGACGGGCTTTTATTTCTGCATGTCGATCGGCGGCGCAATTGGGGGCGTGTTCAACGCACTGATCGCGCCGGTGATTTTCTCCTCCGATTACGAATATTACCTCGCGCTCGCCGGCGCATGCGCGTTGCGCGCCTTTGCGGATACGGGTCCGAAGCAAATATCCGCGCGCGACGTGATCTTTCCGGCGATCCTTGGGCTCGCGACCGCGGCTGCGGCCTATCATGTGAGCAGCGGTGGAAAACTGGGCGGAACGCTCGGCGAGGTTGTCTTTTTCGTGGGCGCAGCCCTTGCCGTTCTGAGTTTCACCGAGCGTCCATGGCGCCTCGCTCTGGGCGTGGCGTTCATGATCGGCGCTGCTGCGTTTGTCGGAAACTCGGTGAACGTGTTGCATACCGAACGCAGCTTCTTCGGCATCAACAAGATCACGACGTTCGACGGCGGCCTGCAGACCGCATTGATACATGGCACGACAATTCATGGCGTGGAGTTCAACGATCCGGGCCGCGCGCGCGAACCGCTTGCTTATTACTCCCGCCCGGGACCGGTGGGGCAGGTCATGGCGCATGCCGGATTCCGGCAGGATGTGGCGGCGATCGGCCTCGGGACGGGCGCGCTCGCCTGCTATCGAACGCCGGGCGAGAACTGGACATTCTTCGAGATCGACAGCGCGGTGGAACGTATCGCCCGCGATGGGCGCTATTTCCACTATCTTTCGAATTGCGGCGCGGGCGTGAAAGTGGTGTTGGGCGATGGCCGGCTTTCGCTCAAGGCGATGCCGGACCGTGCCTATGATTTGCTAATTGTCGACGCGTTCAGCTCCGATTCGGTTCCTGCGCATCTCCTCACCCGCGAAGCGATGGCGCTCTATTTGCGCAAGCTGAAACCGCGCGGCTTTATTCTCGTCAATATCAGCAACAGATATCTGAAGCTCGAACCGGTGCTCGCCAATGCCATCGACGATGCGGGCATTGTGGGCTTCGATCAGATGCATTCGCCTTCCGCAGCCGAGACGGCGAACGGCGCGTTTCCGAGCGAATGGGTGGCCATTGCCAGGACGCGATCCGATCTGGAATTTCTGACATCCGACACGCGCTGGCACGCCATCCCGCCGCAGCGCAACGTCGCGCCCTGGACGGATGATTTCTCCAATATCTTCCGCGCCATCCGCTGGTGAGACGGATCGCAACAACGTAACGGAAAATCTCGTAGTTTATCCGTAGCGGATATTATCCGGTTTGCGGCGGCGTATCCGGTTGATTGTTTTTCGCGGCAAGAGCTTTACGGGTCTTCCAATAGGTGCCGGGATATCCCCAGCGGGTGGCCAGGTCAAAATAGGCGCCCAGCTCACCTTTGATGAAGACGCCGACCTTCATCTCTCCGTCGTACCAATGGACTTCAACGTCCGCCTCCGTGAAGTCCGGGACGCCCAGATAGACTTGCACCGCGCCAATAATTTGACAGTCGTCGGGGTCGATATCGAGATCCTGCAAATAGAACCAGCTGTTATCGTCGTCACCTTCCAGGAAACCTACAAAGCGACCCTCTCTCCCAATTGCGTAAGCAAAGATGTCAGCGCCCGCCATTTTCTTTGTCCCTTGATGGCAGCTCCCTGTTTGATTTTGGGAATTACATACATGACTCCCTTGGCCGCAACGACCTTGATAAGGATCAAAGGGTTTCCGGGTCGCACGGTCCTTTCCGCCCCAAGGTTTTGCGAAGCTCTTCGTTGGCCTTGTCCGATTCCTCTTCGAGCGCAAATAGCCGCTCCATTCCATTCATCTCTCTGCGCTTCTTTTCGATTAAGGGGCGGGATGGCGTCCCTACAAGGATAAGCACAGCGTTTCCCGGGAGTGCGTTATCCCAGTACAAGGGTGCCGGGGGCTTTGCTTCATCGGCAAGTTCAATCTCTGCAGTAACATTATCGACCTTGCTGTGTTGGAGTTCGCGACAAATCGCTGTGGCGGCGGCACGCTGGTGGTCAACTGTGTGGGCCATGGCAATTACTTCGGCGTCTGTAGCGTTTGATCTAAACGGCTGCCGGAAGTACACCCGCACGCCGACGACTATGTGGGAAGACCACCGAATAGTCTTAGGCTCTTTCCCCGTCCCATCCCTAATCATAGTTCTGATGCGGTTGCTGAATTGCAGGGTTTCCGGGTCGTTATGGGCAGAAATAAAAACTGGAACATCCGCAAATTGCTTCAACGCGGCTGCTGCGTGCTCGTCGTCCAAAACTAACCCGCGATCAATATTTTCCGTTTCATATTCTCGCGTCTCAGATTCCAGTTCGCCCAAATGTTTTTCATTTTTTGCTTGCTCTACTTCAGCGGCGGCGAGGTGCCCCTCTTGGCTGCTTAAGCGCCCTTCGTCTGCCCTCATTGCATTACTGAGCGCGGACTCTTTGGCGTCTAACGGTTCAATTTTAGCGAGCGCGGTCTTCGCACGAACTTCTGCTGCCTTCAGGTCTGTGAGTTCATCATTGATGGCTTTCGTTCGGCTTCGAACATTCTTTTCAAGCCCATTCAGAGTTATACCCAAATCGGCAGCGTGGAGTTCGGCATTAGCTGCGCTTGCTTGCGCGTATGCAATTTTTTCGTCTGATGCTTGCTGGAGTTGCGCAGCTGCGGTCGAAGCGCGTCCGCCGAATATCCATTCCCCCCCGACGCCTACAACAACAAGAATGCTTCCAATGAGCAGCGCTATTTTCTCGTTGCGCGGCATTTCCTTGCCGAACATAAGAAGTGCTAATAACTCAATAACAACGCCGGCTGTCACTGCGCCAGTGGCCCAATCATTCCACGAAATGGCCGAAAAATATGCAGCTCTTAATGCAGCTTCGGTTGCTCCCATTGGGTATGGCCTCTTCGTCGATAAATGGCGTAGGGAAATGATATTCGGTGCAGGGGCGCTCCTGGCGTCGATTGCAGCGTTGGTGCGGATATTCCGTAAATGAAAACTCTAACTGCTCATCAACCTGTAGTGTCTGGATCGCCTAATGAGCCTTTGGCGCAATACCGAGCGGCTTGCTCGCCTCTTTTATCAGCTTCTTTATTTTCTTCTTTCGTTTCTTCGCGCTGTCGGTTTTCGCCTTTGGCTTATAGGCTAGAACCACGTCAACAATCGCGTCTAAGATCGGCGGAGGTTTTGAGCCGCTCATTTGGTCAACCCCTTGTATGTGAGCCGCTTGCCAGCCGTTTTGCTAACGAAGCTGTCAAGCCGGTCCAGAGTGTGGCGATTGACGTTGCCTTCGTTCAGCCGAAAAGCGAACTCATCAACGTAGCGGTGCAAATGTTTCTTGCTCGCATGGTGATAAACGCCGTGCAGTCCGCGCCGCATAACCGCGAATACGCTTTCGACACCGTTGGTCGTTACACCGTCGCGGACATATTCGCCAGCGCTGTGGTTCACAGCAGCGTGGCTGTAGGTGCCGCCATCAACATCGCGATACATGCCAGCATCGTCGGTGTGGAGAGTAGAACCGGGCTGGACGTGCTCGCCGATTTTGCCAAAGATGGTTTTCTGATCGGCGCTTTCAATCGGCATCGCTATCGTATTGCCACCACGTTGGCGCATGGCGAGGACCGCAGTTTTGCCACGAGTACCGCTGCCGAGGTTTGCCTTTTTGGCTCCGTGCTTGTTCTTTTCGAGGCCGCCGATATAGGCCTCATCAATTTCGATGATGCCCTGAAGCTTCTCAATCTCATCGCCGCACGCTTCGCGAAGGCGGCCAAGAACAAACCAAGCGGACTTTTGCGTGATCCCGATTTCCTTGGCGAGTTGCATGGACGAAATGCCCTTGCGAGCCGTGACCAGCAGGTAAATCGCGTAAATCCACTTGTGCAGGGGAACGTGGGACCGCTCGAAAATCGTGCCCGTGCGGACCGTGAAATCCTCTTTGCACTGGTTGCAGCGGTAGTATCCGCCAGCCCGCGCCGTGATCCGCTCGCCAAGGCCACAAACCGGGCACTTAGGGCCATGCGGCCAAAGCCTGCCTTCAAGGTAGACCCGCGCCGTTTCCTGATCCGGGAACATCGCGAACAGTTCGAAGGTGGAAATCGTGCTCTTGGACATCGGAAACCCCTGCGTTCTGAAGGAAAATCTAGCCCGTTTCGGCGAGGGAGTCAAGTATATAAATCCCTTGATTTTGATGCTAGAACATATCAAGAACATTTGATAGACCCAAATCGGAAATTCTTGTGCCCGGGAGAGTAATCCGCTGCGCGCAGTACCTCCGGCGGGTTATGGTCACCATATGCCGTCACACATGCGGACGGAGTTGAGTGTGCGTAGCCGGTTCAACGGAAACATATTGGCGCTTGTTGTGGGCGCATTGTTGGTGTCGGCGTTTGCGATGTGCCCCGCCGGCGCGCAGGACGTCGTGCCCGCTACCGCAACGCTGATCGTACATGTCGGGAATGTGGCGCCGCAGGGCATTGTCCGCCTCGGTCTCTACACCGAGGCCGAATATGACAAGGACAACGGGGCCTGGATTGCCAGCGCCGATGTTCCCGCAATCGGCGGCGAGACGGTGATCACCCTGCAGAATATCCCGCCTGGCACCTATGCCATCGAGGTCTATCAGGATCTCAACAGCAACGGGAAAATGGATAATAATTTCATCGGGCTTCCGAATGAGCCCTATGGCTTCTCGCGCGATGCGCATCCGCGGTTATCGAAACCGGGTTTTTCCCGCGTGAAATTCGATGTCGGCCCGGGCGAGAATATCCAGGTGCTGCATCTGCAGAATCTTTCGGCACGGACTGCGACGACCGAGCCTATGCCGCTACATTAGTTCGAGGACGAGGGTTACTGCGGTGCGTACACACCGCCCCTGCAGCATGGCCGTCGCGTGCGGGATCACGGCGCATCGGCGGCCGCTTTCGCAGCCCGCATCGCGTCGCCCTTTCGCCGGCGAACCCTCGCAAACCAGAACGTCCACAACGCCAGGGAGCCCATCGTCACATAGCCGATGACCGGGTTGACGAGGAGATATTCCTTGATCGACAGCCGGAAAACGAGCGCCACGGATATAATCACATCCGCGAGAAGGCCGAAGCCCCACACCAATGTCATGATCATCATCGAGGCGCGGAAATATTTGTCGTTGCGCAGCGATTCGAAACGCGCGAGCTCGGCCTGCTGGTTTCCCCGCGCCATGCCCGCTCTTGCCAGTTCGTAGATCAGCGGCCTGCCGATCGCGGCCGAGCCGAGGAAGATCGCAGCAAAAATTCCCGTTACCAGTTTTTCCCGCAACTGGAGGAACTTCGCCGAACCGCCGCCGAAAAAAGCGAGGATCGAAAGCGCGATGCCGAGCACGACGAAGATCGACAGCGCGTCGATTTTCCGGTGGCGGGCGAATTCGAAAATGCTCCACAGGATCGGCGGCAGCGATGACGCGATCAGCGCGTCCACTTCGCCGAGCCGGGGCTCCGCCAGAACATAGATCAGATAGGGCGCCGCCAGATTGACGAGGATTTCGCGGGCGATATTGAGGCCATTATCGCGGACGAACTTTACTGCGGCTTGAACTCGGGACATGGATGACATTCCAGATAGTGTGAGGGTCCAGCTGGACAGCTAGCAGCTGGACGCCAGTCTGTACTATCATCGCCGCGCTTTGCAGGCCAAATATTCCAGGTTGCCGGCAAACATTTGAGATTCTGAGCCCAACCGCTTCCAACGCAGTGCTCACTTCTTCGAAGGTGGGTCTTTGAGCAGATAAGGAAATCCGCCATTGATTGTCGTCTGTTCCGCCCAAAACTTCTTGCCAAAACCTTGGGGCAGTCCGGATTGGAGTTGCTGCGTCGTAAGGCCCGTTATGCCGGCCTCGTTCCCATCGCCTGAGCCCTGGGTGACGCCGCTTGTCGTCGTATCCCAATAGCAGGATGTAAATTTCGAACCATTATCGTCATAGCCGCCTATGAGGCCACCCATTATCGCTCCGCTACCACCGCTAACCGCGCCCGTGGAATATGATTCCTGAATCACAGCGTCCGCACTGCCTACGAGGCCGCCGACAAAGGCACTGGCGCCTCCTGTTACCGATCCTGTCGCGTAGCTGTTCTCGATAGTTCCGTGGGCGTATCCGGTCAGCCCTCCGACAACGGATTCATCCCCTCCCGATACGCTTCCCGTCGCGTAAGAGTCCGTCGTAATGCTACCCAGTTCTTCGCCGCTGAGGCCCCCCAACGTGGTACTAGTGCTACTGCTTACAAAAACTTCCGAATCGCTATCCTGTATGAACCCTTGGTTTACGCCGACCAACCCGCCGATAAATAACCCTCCATTCCCTGCACTGATCTTGCCGCTCCCATGCGAATTCGAAATCGTTCCGGACTCGTTGTCCCCCACCAATCCGCCGCCTTCTGTAGTGCTAATGTTCACTTTGGCTAAGGAATGATCTATCAAACCATAATTCCCGCCTACCAGTCCGCCCATGATAAGGCCTTTGAAGGTTCCGTCGACTTGGTCGTCCAATAGAGTTCCATAATTCACCGCGACGAGGCCGGCCCCGCCGTAAGCCTGCTTTTCAGTCGACACGCGCTCATGATCCAACCGTATCCCTTCAACAACACCTGAAGTAGCAACAGTCGCGAAGAATGCGGTATCCCCGTGCTTTATTCTAAACTTTATTGTAAGGTTCGAGATGGTGTTGCCGAGGCCCTCAAATACGCCCGAAAAACTCGTTGCTACTGGTGATCGATGATATGTTCCGTCCGCCGACGCATCGTAATCATTGGCAAGCGCATAGGCGCCCGCCGGATTTGTCGCGATTGCGCCGGACAGAGAGGCAATACTGTCGACCAAGGTGAAGGGCGTACCATTGATCGCAAGCAGGGATGAAAGATTGGCAAATTGCACATTGCCTTTCGATCCGAACAGCAACAGGCCGTTGCTGCCGCCATCATTAGTCGTGATCGAAAACCCGCCAGCGCCCGAAACGGAGATGGCGTTGTTGATCGTTATCGACCGGTAGGAGTCTAAGGATAGGCTGTTGTTGTTAGACCAGGTAAGTGCCGCACTCACCGTGATATCCTTCGCCTGGACATTGGACCCCGTGGTCGTGACCTCCACATTGCCGGCCTCAAGCAGGTTCTCAAGGTCGCCCACATTCAGCACGGCTTTCTCTGCAGTGGGTGCGCAGACACTATCAGAGCACGTCACGTTTGATGTCACAGCCGTCGAAATCACAAGTGCCGCAACAGCGGCGTGCGGCGCGAACACTGCCGATCCAGCCGCCAAGCCAATTCCAAAAATGTGAGAATGTTGTTTGGTCATTCGGCCCTCCCAATTAAACCGCGGGAGGCCAGAATAACGGAACTCGACGGAAGTTACGCTGATTTTTCTGGATTTTGATGGCGCGCGCGGTAGGGATTGAACCTGTGATCCTTCCCATTTGAGCGCCGCCGATATGAGAATGAGGCGCACGCGTGCGGCCGCGCCGGCACGCGCCGTTTCGCGAAGGGTGGGGCTCTACGGTGTAATCCGGAAAATCACGCCGGCCTTGTTGGCGCCACCGAATTCCGTCGTCCCGTACAGGCGGCCCTTTTTGTCTGCTATGAGCGACGCGTAGTAAGGCTCGGCGCCGTCGGCCCCGCCGCTGAAGATGTGCAACACCGTTTCGGTGCCATCGGGAGCCACCTTGTAGACGATGCCATAATTTCCGGTGCCGCCCTGGGAGGTGGTGCCGTAGAGATTTCCCTGCGCGTCGCGATAGAGGCCCGACATGGGATAGGCGCCGTCATTCGCGCCGCCGGTGAAATTGTGAAGCACGGTCTCGGTGCTGCCCGGTGAAAGCTTGAACACTGTTCCGCCGTTGACATCCGTGCCGCCGACGGCGGTCGTCCCGTAGAGATTGCCGTCAGCATCCGCGATCAGCGGCGAGACGGGGTCTCCGCCGTCGCCCTCATGCGTGAAGTTGTGAAGCACGCTTTCCGTGCCATGTCTGGTGAGCTTGAACGCCGTTCCCTGATCGCTGCTGCCGCCCCGTTCCGTCGTTCCGTAGAAACTTCCGCCCCTGGCAGGGAGCAGCCCGGCTTCCGGCCCGTCGCCATCCGCGCTCGTGAAGGCGTGGAGAATGTTCATCGTGCCGTCGGGAGCGAGCCGGAACACCGTGCCCGCGTCATTTGCTCCGCCTTCGAATGTGGTGCCGTAGAGATTGCCATGCCGGTCCAGCACGAGGTTTCCCTGCGGTAACGAGCCGTCTTTGGGTTCGCCTCTGAACGTGTGGAGCAGGGAGAATGTGCCGTCGGGCGCGATCTTGTAGGCCGTGCCGCAACCGATGCCGACGCAACTTTTTTTCTCCGTGCCGCCCAGGGTGGCGACGCCGAAAATATTGCCTGCGGCGTCCAGCACGACGCCGCCCGTCAAATCATATCCGTCGCGGTCGTTGCTGAAGGTGTGAAGCGTCGTCACCTGGCCGTCGGGCGTCATCTTGAACACCGTGGCGGAGGTGGTTCCGTAAAACATGTCATGCTTGCGGTCATAGGTGAGGCCGGCCTGGGGCACGCCGCCATTGGGCGGGGCGAAGGAATAGATCACCTGGAATTCCGCAGCCGCAGCCGGAGTCTGCGACGCCAGCGCCAAAGCCGCGAGGGCGAGCGCCGCAAGGCGATTCATCTGCAAACCCATTCCGATTCCCCATGGAGCAAAGCGTGGTGGGCGCGACAGGGATTGAACCTGTGACCCCTCCCGTGTGAAGGGAGTGCTCTCCCGCTGAGCTACGCGCCCGTTTCCGGATCGGGACTGGCGCTCTACAGCGGAGGCTCGTCATGGTCAACGGACTCGCGCGTGTTCGCGCGGTAGAACCTTTTCGGTTGATTGTATTCCCAAATCGGTTTATATTGGCTGGTTGCTCGAACGGGGGTCGTTGTGGGTGCCGGCCGTGTGGAATTGCCCCCCTCACCCCAACCCTCTCCCCCGCTTCGCGGTGGCGAGGGAGGAGCCGCCGTCACTCCCTCGCCCCCATTTTCTGGGGGAGAGGGTTGGGGTGAGGGGGTTGGGTGCGATGAGGGA
>DASXXW010000199.1:0-9436 GCA_036502865.1 Rhizomicrobium sp. | reverse complement strand
ATATTGCACGACTAACAGAGGGCGATCCGGAGAAAGTCGTTGCCGCAGCGAAACTCGCCGGCGCGCATGAAATGATCCTGGGTCTACCGAGGGGTTACGACACGGAAATCGGCGACAGCGGCCACAAACTCTCGGGCGGACAAAGACAGCGCATCGGCATTGCGCGCGCGTTATATGGCGATCCGCGCTTCGTGGTGCTCGACGAACCCAATTCCAATCTCGATACGGTCGGCGAGCAGGCGCTGCAGGCGACGATTCTCGAACTCAAGAAGCGGCAGGTTACGTTCATCATCGTATCGCACCGGCCGATGACATTGTCGGTGGTCGACAAAATTCTCGTGCTGCGCGACGGCATGGTGGAAGCTTTCGGTCCCCGGCAGGAAATTCTGCCGCGGCTTGGTGGACGGGGCGTTTCGGTCGGCGGTCCGCGTCCGCTGCAAAATCCCGGCGCGACAGCGGCAAAGGTCGTCCCGCTCACGCAGCCGAACCATGTGGCTACGAATGATCCCGAACTGAAAGGCGCGGAAACGTGACCGACGCCGCCGAACAGATCGACGAAGCTGCGCCGGTCACGCGCCAGCGCTGGCATTCGTTTGTTACCATTCTGCGCGAGAGCCAGGGGCCGGCAACAAATGACGATGTATTGCCGTTTCTGCGCACCGGCCGCGTCATCTGGGCCGGAACGAGCATCGTCGCGATTTTCTTTTTCGTATTTGTAGGCTGGGCAGCAATTGCGCCGCTGCAGAGCGCAATCGTGTCACCCGGCGTGGTGGTGGTGGAATCGCATCGCAAACAGATCCAGCATCTCGAAGGCGGGATCGTAAAAGATATTTTGGTGCAGGACGGCCAGACCGTGAAGCAGGGGCAACCGCTCATCCGGCTTGACAGCATGCAGGCCGCGACCGCGCTTCAGCAAATACAGGATGAGCACGACGAACTGACCGCACAGGAAGCAAGATTGGTCGCCGAGCGCGACGGCAGCGCGGTCATACATTTCCCGCCGGATCTTCTCGCCCGCGCCAGTGAGCCCAAAGTCGCCGAATCCATTCTGGGCGAACAAACGGCATTCGAGAACCGCAAAGCCTCCCTCAGTCAGCAGACGCAGATATTGAATGAGAAGAAGGCGGAGGATGCGCGCGCCATAGAAGGATTCCAGGCGCAGATCGCAGCCGACGATACGCAGATCGCGCTGATCGAACGCGAAGCAGACGCGGTCGGAAAGATGGTCGCGAAAGGCCTCGAGCCGACGGCGAAGCTTCTCGATCTTCAGCGGACGGAAGCGGATATCAAAGGCCAGCGCGGCGATCTGGTGCAGAAGATCGCGCAGCAAAAGCTCGACAGCGGCGAGGACGATATCCAGATCGTCAATGTCCGAAGTCAGGCGCTGGAAGATGCGCTGAAAGATCTGCGCGACGTGCAGGGCAAACGTTTCGATCTTGCCGATCGCATCCAGGCCGCGCGCGACGTATTAAGGCGCACAACGCTCGTCGCACCGGTGGATGGCCGGGTGGTCGATCTCCAGGTGCATGCAAGAGGCGCGGTCATCAAGCCGGGCGAGCCGGTGCTCGAAGTCGTCCCGCTCCACGATCAGCTCGAGATCGAGGCGAAGCTCCGCCCGCAGGATGCGGACGAAGTCCATGTGGGCATGACGGCGAAGGTCGATCTCAGCGCCTATAAAGCGCGGCGCCTGCCGATGCTCACCGGCACGGTGAGTTACGTCTCGCCCGATTCGCTCGAAGATCAGCACACGGGGCAAGCATATTTTCTGGCGCATGTGAGTGTGGACCGCACCATCCTGAAAGATCATCCGGACGCACGGTTCATTCCCGGCATGCCCGTCCAGATCGAAATCCAGACCGGCGCGCATACGGCATTGAATTACTTCCTCGAGCCGATCCGCGACGTGATGCATAACGGCATGCGCGAACAATAAGCGGCCCGGACGCGACTGGCGGCGGGGTCGGGCGTTCCGATAAGATGTGGGACGAATCCGGGACTTGCCGCATGACCCCTCCTGCAAAAATCTCGCTGTTTCTTTCCGATGTGGACGGCACACTCGTGACCAGCGAGAAGGTGCTGACCCCGCGGGCCCGCCAGGCCGTCATGCGGCTTCACGAAAAGGGCATCCGCTTTGCGATTACGTCAGGTCGGCCGCCGCGCGGCATGTCGATGTATATCGATCCTCTCGGGATCAGTGAGCCAATCGCTGGCTTCAATGGCGGCGCCTATGCCGCTCCCGACATGACCGTTCTGGAAACGCATACGCTGTCGGCAGACGCTGCTGCGAAGGCCATCGAAATGCTTGGCACGCTCGGGCTCGACGCGTGGGTTTATACCGGCGAATCCTGGTATGTGCGTGATCCGAACGCGGCGCACGTGGCGCGCGAGACACAAACCGTCGCGTTTCCTCCCGAAGTAACAAAGAACTTCGATTCGCTTCACGCTGATGTCGTCAAGATCGTTGGTATCAGCGACGATTTCGCGTTGGTGCAGAAAGCCGAAAGCGAAATCGGGGGCGCGCTCGAAGGGACGGCGTCGGTCGCGCGCTCCCAGCCTTACTATCTCGACATCACGAATTCCCAGGCGAATAAGGCCGGGGTGGTCCGCTATCACGCAAGCCGGCTCGGAATTCCGACTTCGGAGATCGCCACCATTGGCGATATGCCCAACGATGTCCTGATGTTCCGCGTCAGCGGGTTCTCCATTGCAATGGGCAATGCTTCGGCCGAGGTGAAATCGCAGGCCTCCGCCACCACGGATTCCTGCGATGACGACGGTTTTGCAAAGGCCGTCGAACGATATTTTCTGGGCAGTTCCTGAAGCGGTTTGATCCGACCCATGTGGAACCAAATTGCGCGTGGCGCGTCTTCGCATTCGGACTTTTTGCGGCCATGTTGCAACGACAGCTGGGGTGAGTATGGCGTCTGAGGACAGCGGCCGCGGCGATCGCGAGCGACAAAATTCCGGCGAGAAACCTGCAAGGGATGCCGAAAAGCGGCGGAGCGTCTTTCAACGCCCCGTTATTGTCATCTCCATTGTCGTCATTCTTGCCGCGATCATTATTGGCGGAATCATTTTCTGGCTGATCGCGCGTCAGTATGAAGACACAGACGACGCCTTCATCGACACGCATATCGTACAGCTCGCGCCGCAGATCTCGGGTCGCGTGTCGCGGGTTCTTGTTTATGACAATGAATTGGTTCACCGGGGCCAGATACTGGTCGAGATCGATCCGGCCGATCAGACGGCGCGCCTCGATCAAATGCTGGCCCAGGAGCATCAGGCGGAAACCCAGCTCGGCCAGGCCGAGGCGCAGGTGCATGTAAGCCAGGCAGCCTATGACCAAGCCTTGGCCAGCACCAAAGGCGCAGCAGCGCAATCCGCGAATGCCGCGAGCGATCTCGCGCGGTACCGCAAGCTCAAAGCAACCAATCCACTCGCCGTCGCGCAACAGCAATTGGATTCAGCGGCGGCGACGGCCCACAATTTGGCGGCAACGCTCGATGCTTCGCGCCAACAGGTTCAGGGCGCGAAATCGCAAATCGCCGCAGCAGAGGCTGCTGTCGCCGGTGCAGATGCCACCGTCAGATCCTTGCAGGCACAAGTCGCGCAGGCCCGGCTCAGTCTCGGCTATACGCGCATTGTTGCGCCGCTCGACGGCCATGTCGCCCAGCGCAGCGTTGCCGACGGTAATTACGTGCAAACCGGCGAACAGCTCATGGCCATCGTACCCCTTCGCGTCTGGGTGACGGCCAATTTCAAGGAAACGCAACTCGCCCATATGCGTCCCGGCCAGTCCGTCGATATCGCCATCGATGCCTGTCCGTCCGCCGACGTGACGGGGCACGTCGATTCCATCCAGCGCGGCGCCGGACAGGCCTTCGGCATATTGCCGCCGGAAAATGCGACCGGAAATTATGTGAAAGTGGTGCAGCGCGTACCGGTCAAGATTCTGATCGACCGCGTTCCGTCGGATTGCGTGGTGGGCCCGGGCATGTCCGTCGAGCCATCCGTCAAGGTGCGCTGAATGGCGGAGGGTGGAGATCGCGGCCGGGGTGGCTGGACGCCCGCGCGTTCCGTCGCCGGCAAACGCAATCCCTGGCTGATCGTTGGCGTTATTTCCATCGCCACCTTCATGGTCGTGCTCGATTCGTCGATCGCAAATGTCGCGCTCGCGCATATCGCGGGCAGTCTTTCGGCGAGCTATGACGAAGCGACTTGGGTGGTGACGAGTTTTCTCGTCGCCAATGCGGTTATCATACCCATCAGCGGCTGGCTCGCCGACGTGATCGGGCGCAAGCGCTTCTACATGATTTCGGTCGCTATTTTCACCATCTCGTCGTTCTTTTGCGGTCTCGCGCCCAGCCTCACCTTTCTCATTATCGCCCGTGTTCTTCAGGGAATCGGTGGCGGCGGACTAACGCCTGTCGAACAATCCATGCTGGTCGACACGTTTCCGCCCGAGAAGCGCGGTCTCGCCTTTGCAGCCTATGGCATCGTTGTGATTGTCGGACCGATCCTGGGCCCGACAATAGGCGGCTGGATCACCGACAATTATTCCTGGCACTGGGTATTTCTGATCAACGTGCCTATCGGAATTATTTCCCTCGCACTGACGACGGTTTTTGTCGACGAGCCGAAAGCAATCCAGGATCACCGGAAGGAAATTCTGCGCGACGGGCTTCGCGTGGATTATCTCGGTTTCGCATTCACGGCGCTGTTCCTCGGCTGCCTTGAAGTGACGCTCGACCGCGGCCAGCGCGACGACTGGTTCACCAGCCCCACCATTATCGCATGCACCGCGGCCGCGGTACTCGCGCTCGCGTCTCTCATTCCCTGGGAGCTTTCGCGCAAGGATCCGATTGTCCGCATCGCAATGTTCGGCCGGCGCAATTTCGGGATTTCCAGCATCCTCATGCTGGTCATGGGCATGGTGATTTTTTCCAGCACGCAATTCATTCCGCAGCTCCTGCAGGAAGTGATGGGCTACACGGCGACCGACGCCGGCATGGCGCTTACACTCGGAGGCGTTGCTACATTTCTCGTCATGCCGCTCGCCGGAATTCTCTCCAATCGTGCGGATTTGCGTATCCTGATCGGCGGTGCATTCCTGCTTCAGGGTTTTGCGCTCTGGCATATGAGCCAACTCGATGCGCAGATGTCTTTTTGGGATGCTGCGATTGCGCGCATGTATCAGGCAATCGGCCTGCCGTTCCTGTTCGTCCCGATTACAAATATCGCTTATGTCGGCCTGAAGCCGGAGGAGAGCAACCAGGCATCCGCGCTCCTCAATGTGTCGCGCAATCTGGGCGGGACAATCGGCATTGCCGCGGTCCAGACCATGCTTCAGAGACGCGAGCAGGTGCATCAGGCGCGATTCGCGGAGACATTAAATCCGCTCAATCCGAATTACCGGTTTGGCATACAGCGCATGACCGATGCGCTGATGGCACACGGCCATTCGCAAATCGTCTCGGCGCAGGCTGCCGTGGCGCTGCTTTATCGGCGAATGCTTCAGCAGGCCGCGATCGTCTCCTATATCGAAATATTCCACATTCTGATGATTGTGGTGTTCTGCGCGGTGCCGTTCGCTTTGTTCCTGCGCAAGCCGTCGAAGGACTCTCCCGCCGTTGAGGTCGCGCCATGAAGTCCGGCGTTGTGGCAACACTTGGCGCAGCTTCGGTCATCCTTGCCGCCTGCAATGTCGGTCCGGACTATCATGAACCGGCTATTTCCGTGCCGCCCCGCTTTGCGGAACCGCATGTCCCCGCGGCGCCGGCACAGGCGGATATAACAAAATGGTGGACGACATTTCAGGATGCGGAGCTCAATTCGCTGATCGCCCGCGCATTGTCCGCCAATCTCGATCTTATGAGCTCGGCATCGCGCGTGCGCCAGGCGCGCGAACAGGTGATCGTCGCCGGTGCTACCGAATGGCCCAGCGTCAACGTCTCCGGTATCGGCGCGAACCTGCATTCCGATTCGAGTCCGCTGGGTGCTCTGGCAGGCGGAGGAGCGTCCACAGGAGGAGGTGCGTCCGGCAGCGGTTCCGGTGGCGCGAGTGCGAGCGGGCCGACCAACATCAGGCTGTATGCGCTGGGTCTCGACGCAAGCTGGCAGATAGATATCTTCGGTGGAACGCGGCGCGCAGTCGAGGCTGCACAAGCGAACGCCGATGCGGCGTTGTGGGATCTTCATGACGGCGAAGTCACAATCACGTCGGAAATTGCCGATGATTATGTGGTTTTGCGCGCTGCCCAGGCGCGGATCGCGCAGCTGAACTCCGAACTGAAAGACGAGTTGCAACTTTTCGGGTTGGTTCGCGATCGCGCGAATGCCGGCTTCGTCACCCAGCTCGATGTCAATCAACAGAAGTCGATTGTCGAAACCGTACGCGCCCAGATTCCCGAACTCCAGACACAGGCGGATGCGATGATTCACGCCATCGCCGTTCTGCTCGCGCAGCCGCCGGAATCCCTTGCGCAGGAGTTGAGCGCGACGGCACCAATCCCTGTCGCGCCGCCCGGCCTGCCGGCGACGCTGCCCGCGGATCTCCTGCGGCAGCGCCCCGATATCCGCGAAGCCGAACGAAAACTTGCTGCGGCGACTGCCAATGAAGGCGTCGCCATTGCCGATCTTTATCCGAAGCTCGATCTGTTGGGCGCGGCTACATTTGCGAGCAATGGTGTCGGAAATCTTCTGTCGACGCGCAATTTCAATACGCTCGGCGCCGGTTCGATCATCTGGCCGGTATTCGCAGGCGGCCAGATCCGCGCCAATATCCGGGCCAGCAAGGAAGCGGAATTGCAGGCCTATCTCGCCTGGCAAAAGTCGGTGCTCGCAGCGTTGCAGGATGTGGAAGACGCGCTTGCCCGCTATGACAATGAGCAGCGTCATGAACAGGCGCTCGCGGATTCGGAGCGCGCTGCGGAGTCGTCGGAAACCATCTCACGCCAGCAATATGTTGCGGGCCTCGTTACATTCGTGAATGTGCTGTCGGCGGAGACAACGCTTCTTTCCGCGCGAGATCAGCTGATCCAAAGCCGCGCCGCTCTCAGCGAAGACCTGGCTACGATCTACAAAGCGCTTGGCGGCGGCTGGAACGAAACAGCCGTCGACTGGAAGACGCGGCCGCAGGACCCGGAAAACAAATAGGCGTCGCGAAATTCAGTTGCTGGCGCTTCGTTGCAGCTTTTCCGCTTCATGAACCAGCACGTCGTCCCGCCACACCTGAATGATCTCCATGCGCACGAAGGTGCTGTCCAATAGTGCGCGCGCGAGCAAGACGGCATGTTCGTCGCCGAAACATTGTGCGATGAACAGGCAGCTTCGCGAGGCACCGTCGCCGAACAGATCGAATCTGTAGGTTTGAGCCGGGTTCATCACTTACATCTTTCGACCGCGCGAACCCAGCAATCGCGCCTGACACCGCCATTCTTCACCTGCTTCACCCGCCTGTCGAGCAAAAATTGTTCGCAATCTGTCGCCTTCCTGCGTTGCCTGCCGAAACCCCGTCAATTCCAAAGTTTCGCGGAGGAACCTTTGCAATCAGGATTTCGGACCCAACGCCGTCACAGCTTCTTCGACGCTGTGGAAGAAATGCGCGGGTCCCACTGTTTGCATAACGCCGAAGCGGGAAAAAGATTGCTGTGCGCGGATCGATTCAAGTCGCGCTACGGCGAACATGGCGCCTTTGCTGCGGCACAACTCGGCGGCTTCACCCAGAATATGGGCGGCAGTGAAATCGATCTCCACAATGCTGCTGGCTTCGAGGACCACAAGATGCAGGGGAGCTTTTGCTGCTGCCAGCGCGGCTGCAAATCCGCGCCGGAATGGGGCTGCGTTCAAGAATGACAAGGGCGCCTGGAATGCCAGAACGATAATGCCTGGGCTCTCTTCAACCGGCGTTCCCGGTGTGGGTGGCCACCAGATGGACGTGCCGGCCACGCGGTTCAATGTAATGACCTGCGCGCGTGTGGATGTCCACATGCCGTGCAGCAGAGAGAAAAGAATTCCGACGCCGACGCCGATCTCGATAGGAAATACGAGGATCGCGAGTGTGGTCGCCGCCATCATCAGGAATTCCGGCTTGCTTTCGCGCCAGACGCGGACAGCGAGATCGAATTTCACGATACGCAGAGCGATGAAGAGAAGCACCCCGGCCAGCGCCGCAGAGGGAATATGTTGCAGGAGCTGGGAACCGAATATTGCCAGCGTAGCAACGGCAACCGCCGCGACAAGACCGGTCGCTTTTGTTTGTCCTCCCGCTTCGGACGCGACGGCCGTGCGCGGAGGGCTTGCATTCACCGGGAAGGCACCTGCGACCCCCGCCAGAATATTGGCGGCACCCACACCGATGAAATCGCGGTCGATATCTCTCCCTAGGTCGGGCGACAACGCAAAAGAACCTGTCGTTGCGGCCGACTGCACCATGACGATCAGCGCAAGTAACAGAGAAAGCGGCGCAAGCTGAATGAGCGCGTTGGCTCCCGGCCACGACAGGGCGAAATGCAGATGCGGTGCGGCGACCGAGCCGAGAAGCTGCACGCCATGTTTGTCCAGGGAAAATATAAAGGTCGCGGCCGTCGCTACGGCAACCCCGATCAGTGCGCCGGGCCAGCGCCGGTCGAATTTTTCCGCCCCCGCTGTAAACAGAAAAGCCAGAACGCCGAGCCCCAGTGCGTACAAATTTGTATGATCGAAATCTGTATGTGCGAGCGCAATGAGAGCTGCGCCGTGTGACGCCGGAACGCCGCAAAGAACCGGAAGCTGGGATGCCGTAATATGGACGGCGATGCCGGCGAGAAAGCCGGCCGTGACGGGTTCCGACAACAGGTTGGAAATCCATCCCATCCGGCAGAAACCGGCGAGCCCGACCAGCAGGCCCACCATGATGGCGAGAATTGCCGCCAGCGAAGCGTACCCGGGCGATCCGGCCGCCACGAGCAGCGCGAGGCTGGCTGCAAAAATGGGTGCAATGGTGGAGTCGGCGCCGACGGTCACGATCCGGCTGGCCCCGAAGAGTACAAAGCCGAGCGTGGCGGCCAGAAATGCCATGAAGCCGATTTCAGGCGAGAAATGCGCCAGCCGCGCCGTTGCCATCTGCTCGGGGATGGTTATGGCGGCCAGGGTCAGCCCTGCGACCGCCTCGCTTAGAAAACCCGGGCTGGCGAGATTAGTCCTTCCGGGCATTGTATCTGTTTCAATGGTATTTCTGGTGAACATCGGTGTGATTCGAAGCCGGAGTCTATCCCATGACGCTTGTGCGCGAACCCATACTCCATCCCGTACCGATTGCCGAATTACGGCCGACGCAAATTACGATCGGCCTGCGCGAGGTTGAGGAACGCAGAAAACACTGGCGTGCCAAGAAGGGCAACAAGGAAGAAGCCTATCTGGGTACCCATATGATACCGGTCGTCGTGGGCCCCAAGGA
>DASXXW010000198.1:0-4306 GCA_036502865.1 Rhizomicrobium sp. | reverse complement strand
ATAGTGACTTCTGGCTCTATTATTTGCGCGAGCACGCAAATCCCCGCACACGCTGCCTGCATTATCTGGGAACCGGGCTCGCGACTGCCGCCATGCTCGCCACGATCCTGTTACAAAGATGGTGGCTGGCGCCGGTGGCGTTGCTGGCCGGATATGGCCCCGCCTGGATTGCGCATTTCTTTGTCGAGAAAAACCGGCCGGCGACGTTCAAATATCCGCTTTGGTCCCTCGTCTCCGACTATCGCATGGCCTTCATCTGGGCCACCGGCAGGCTCGGCCCCGAACTCGCCAAAGCCGGAATTCACATGCGCTAACCGGAAATTAACGCAGTTCGTCAACCATTAGGGATGATGGAGCAGGTGCTCCCGGGCGGGAGTCCCGCCGAGAAAGCGAACAGCCGGCCAAGGCTGGCGGTTGAAGGGTAGAACGAACATGCAGCCGGAGCTTCCCTGGAACGTAGCCGGCATAGGGCCGGAAGCGCGCGAAGCGGCCCGCGCCTCGGCGCGGCGGGAAGGCCTTTCCGTTGGCGAATGGCTGACGCGGCGGATTCTTCGCGGCCTGGCCGAAGCCAGCCCCGCGCCCTCCGGCGAACGCTGGTGGGAGGAACATGTCGAGCCGCAGCCTGCCGTGATCCCCACGCGCGCGGCGCCCTATTCCGCACAGGACAGCGCGGACATGCTCGCGCGGATCTCGCGCAGCGAGGGCGAAACACAGAATTCCTGGCGGCGTATCGAAGAACATCTCAAGACGCTTGGCCGCCGCCTGGAGCAGACCGAACGCAGCCAGACCGAACATGGCCGCGCGATGAGCCAGGCCACGACGGAAATGAATATCGCCACGCGCGAGCAGGCCCAGGTTCTCGACCAGATCGGAACCCACGTGGTCGGGCTCGGCGATCGACTGTCGCGGCTCGAACAGGGTTCTGCGACCGAGGGTTTCAAAGATGCGGTCAAAGCGCTGCATCAGGGGCTTTCGCGCCTCGCAGACCAACTATCCGAAACCGCCACGCATTCGGCCGAACAGGCAAGCCAACTCGCGGCCAGCATCGAAACAGTCGCCGGCAAACTCGCAGAATCGCGCGACGAAACACAATTGAGCCGGCAGGCGCTCGAAGATCGTATCGCCATGCTCGCCGCCAATGTCAGTTCGCTGGCAGGCAAGCTGCTGGAAACGCGCGATGAGAACGACCGCAAGGCAGATGTGCTCGAAGCGCGCGTCTCAGCTTCGGAACATGCAATCGAATCGCTGAAGGATATTTCGGCGACGGTCGAAACGCTGAGCCAGCGTTTGTCGGCAAGCGAAGCGCGCATTTCCGCTTCGGAGCATACGATCGAACAGCTGGAATCCGACACCACATCGACTACCAAATTCGAACCCGAGATGCGCCGCCAGGCCGCAACGCTGAAGGATGTTACGACGGCGGTCGATAGTCTCGGCCAGCGTGTCGCCACGAATGAAGCCAAACAGGCAACGGGCATCGCGAAGATCGATGTTGCGGTCGGCGGACGGCTGCTCGCCCTCGAGCAGAAAATTTCAGACGTAACGGAAAAACTCGAGCAGGGTGATCATAACAAAGCCGATATCGGTGGCGTCGAAGCCGATGTGCAGAGCATGGGCGTTCGGCTCGACGGACTTGAGAACCAATTGAAGACGGCGATTGCAGAACTCGAAACACTGGCCAGGGAAGCAACCGCGAAGCACGATGCCGTGCGTGCGGAAACAGCCGTCCCGCATTTCGACCTTCCGCCTTTCACCGATCATGATCGGGCCGAGCCGCCATTCGCTGCGCATGAACCTGAACCGCTGCCGGCTAGTCATATCGATGCGGCGCCCAGCGGCCCTGATTTGCGAGCAGCTGCGAGCGCAGCCGCGAACCCCTTTGCAACGGCGGAGCCGTCGGAGCATCTGGCGGGGGTCGAATCTTTCCTCGCCGCTGCGCGGCGCAATGCGCGCGCAGCCGCCGAACCCGATCAGGAACAACGCAAGAGTTTGTTTTCATGGGGTGAGCCAGCAGCGGCTGCAGCGGAGTCCGATGAGCGCGGCAAGACGCGAGTGGTTCTGCTCGCGGGACTTGGCGTTCTGATCGTCGCCGCACTTGTGGCGGGAATTGTACTCAGCCGGACCTTCAGCGACTCCACATTGCCGCAGCCCGCGCCTGTCCGGCCGCAAGTCACACAATCTGCGCCGCCGAAACCGTCCACACCGGCTGCGCACCCGGCCACGCCGACAAGCACGGCACAAACAAACTCTCCGCAAACAAATACATCATCTGCACCGCCCTCGCCTGCAGTGAACCCCGTGCCTGAAGCACAGTCCAATCCGGACACGGAAGCCAATTCCGAGACCGCACCGCCTCCGGCACATGGTACACATCATGCGCGAACGGCCGCTTCGTCACGTTTCACTCCGCCCGCGCGGACTAATCCGGCACCGGCTCAGGTCACACCGATACGAACACAAGCCGCGCCGGCGACCCGGCTCGCTGGTCTGGCAAATTCCGGAAACGCAAAAGCGGAAGAGCTGCTGGGCCTGGAATATCTCGACGGCGACGGGATGCCGGTGAACGAAGCCCAGGGCGCGAAATGGCTCGAACGCGCGGCCTTGCAGGGTGAGCCTGTTGCCGCCTATCGCCTCGGCACCTTGTATGAGCGTGGCCAGGGCGTGTCCGCCGATCCGGCAAAGGCCGTGCAGTGGTATTCGACAGCCGCGAAGGCCGGCAACCGCAAGGCGATGCACAATCTCGCCGTCGCCTACGCGCAAGGCACCGGAACGCAGAAAGATCTTGCATCCGCCGCGCAATGGTTCACGCGCGCAGCCGCATTGGGGCTCGCTGATTCCGAGTTCAATCTGGCGGTGTTATATGAACGCGGCATGGGCGTGCCGCAGAGCTTAACTAATGCTTATAAATGGTATGCGATTGCAGCGGCGCAGGGCGATGTGGAATCGAAGACGCGCCTGGAAGCATTGGATTCGCAGATCAGCGCCGACGACAAGGCAAGCGCGGTGAAAGCTGCCGCCGAGTTCCAGCCGGGCCGCCTCGATCGCATCGCCAATTCACCGCCCGACGCCGCGGCCATCCTCGGCGGATAGGATTTGATCCGTGCGGTTGCCATCCGACATTCCCATCGACGCTCAAGCAGCTGCGCTGAATAAATCCGATCGCGTCTGTTAGAACTTCCGCGGAGCATCCGGGGGTCGTGCAATGCATAGGCTTTCAAACTTCGTCGCATATTCGTTCGCGATATGGGCGTGTTTCGGGGTGACCGCTTCGAACGCGGCCGAAAAGACTCTCTATTCATTCCATGGCGGATCCGACGGCGGGAATCCCGAAGGCGCCCTGATCTCGGATAGTTCGGGTAATCTCTACGGAACGACATACTACGGAGGAAACAACACTTGCTTCGGCGAGACTTGCGGAACGGTGTACAAGCTCGCTCCGGACGGCACGGAAACCGTTCTCTATGCTTTCACCGGTGCTGCCGATGGTGGAAACCCGGCAAGCACTCTTGTGCAGGATAGCTCAGGCAATCTGTTCGGAACAACGAAGGCCTACGGCCCCGACGACTACGGAACGATTTTCGAGATCGGCTCCGGTGGGTCCGAAACGACACTCTATACGTTTCTCGATACCAATGTTGGTGTCGGTCCGGTCGGGAATCTGGTTATGGACCCGAGTGGCAATCTGTTCGGCGTGACATTCGGCGGTGGCAAAAAGCCGGCCTGTTGTGGTGTCATCTACGAACTGCAGTCTAATGGAACGCTCAATGTCCTCTATGAATTCAAGGGACGGAATGACGGGAACTATCCGCAGAACCTGACCTCGGATGGGGCGGGCAATCTTTATGGCGTGACGCTTGAAGGTGGCGGCTATTCGGCCTGCGTCTCGCAATCCCAGTACTGCGGAACCGTATTCCGCTACTCAGCGGCTTCGGGCGAAACCGTGCTCCACGCTTTCGAGGGCGGCAATGACGGCAGCAATCCTGCCGGTATGCTGGTCATCGACAAGGCAGGCAATCTGATAGGCACCACCCAACAGGGCGGTAATAATGGCTGCAATGGATATGGATGCGGAACGGTCTTCAAGATTTCGTCCGACGGAACAGAATCCATACTGCACGCTTTCCACGGCAGCGACGGCGCATACCCGTATGGCGGCGTGATTATCGACAATGCAGGCAATCTTTACGGGACGACCAATGCCGGGGGCCGCGGTTGCCGGCATCAGGGGTGCGGGACGGTATTCAAGCTGGCGCCCGATGGAACAGAAACAACACTCGCGAACCTGAACCGGCATTCTGGTGATGGA
>DASXXW010000197.1:0-6316 GCA_036502865.1 Rhizomicrobium sp. | reverse complement strand
TCCCAGCCCCGGCATTCCAACCGCGGCTTAGACGCTCGCCATGGAACGCCCGGCAACCATTAGCGGGATCAGCGCGGCGAGTTGGGGCAGAACTGAAACGACTGCGAGTGACACGAGCGAAACGTCATACAGGGCGCCGAGGGCTACACTGCCCAGGAACCAGGCCATACCGAATATCGCCGTAAAAATTCCGTACGCACGCGCTCGTGCATGCACCGGGACCATATGGGCGATGGCTGCCGACATCACCGATGCCTGAACGCCGAGCGCCGCGCCCCAAAAGAGCGTTCCCGCCAGCGCCGCCGCGAAGCCGCCCAGAAATACCAGTGGAGCAACACATGCGCCCAGAAGCGTTCCCCAGATCATGACCTGTAGACCGCTTGTGTCATACCAGCGTCCGAAGACGAGCGAGGCTGCGCCGCTCGCGCCCATTGCGGCTGCGTAGAAGACGGGAATCAGCGGTGGCGAAACAATGTGTGCCTTGCCGAAGTGATAAGCGATCAAGGGATAATCGGCGAAACCGAACGCGATAAGCGCCGAGGCAAATGTGTAGTACCAGAAGGCTCGCGAAAATTCCTGCCGGTCGGTTTTCTCCGGAGCAGACGGAATATTTGCTGCAGCGGGAAACCTTAGCGCAGCGGCAAGCACGACAATGATCGTTAGTAGGGCGGGAACGCCCAGCCACAGGAATGCGTCGCGGTAATCGCCGTGATGCGCAAGCACAAAGGCTGCGATCAACGGCCCGGCGAGCGCACCGGTCTGATCGAGCGCTTCGTGCAGGCCGAATGCCCAGCCTTGCCCGATCTCCTCGCCGGCATGGCTCATCATGGTATTGCCGGCGGGGCTGCGCACGGCTTTGCCCACGCGCTCAAGCACGATGAATAGAGCGGCCATCTGCCAGCTGCCCGCAATTGCCAGCGCGGGTACCGCCGCCATCTGGATTGCGTAGCCGGTGATCGCCATCGTCCAATAAGCGTGGCTTCGCTGGACAAAAGGCCCGGTGACGAGCCGCAGCAAATAGCCGCCAAGCTCGCCCGTTCCGGCTACCGTTCCGACGATGACCGCGCTCGCACCGAGCATGCCGAGGAACGGCCCGGATATGCCGCGCATGCCTTCATAGGCCATATCGGCAAACAGGCTGACGACGCCGAAGGCGACGATGAAGGCGAGCGCGGAGCGTTTGTCGAAGCTGTTCGCTATGGAAGCGGTCATGGCAGCCAGCTTAAAGCCCGTTGCGGCGAAAAAGAATTGGCCCCATCCTCCCACATCTTCGCCCCAGGGGACGCAACACAACGGCCTGGCGGCTCTTGCGCACCATGCGTGACGCGGTTCAAGCCGCCCCGCGGATCGAGATATGCCGAAGCACGATCCCAAGAGATATTACAGGATACTGGGAGTTCCGACTTCGGCGTCAGATGGCGAAATCCGGACTTCTTTTAGAGCTCTGGCAAAGCTGTTTCATCCCGACAGAAGTTCGGATCCAAACGCGGCGCGAAAATTTCAGGTCATTCACGAAGCCTATGAAGTCCTCGGAAATGCGGAACGCAGGGCTCGGTACGATGACTTGCCCTATGAACCCAAACCTCATGAACAGCGATTCCGTACTTCAGGCCCGATTGTTTGTTCAAACTGTGGTCGGATAACGGCGCAACCTCGTTACGTTATTTATCATTATGTTTTAAGTGCAATTCAGACGTTTATCCGACCCGTTCAAGGCATTTTCTGTGTAGCCTGCGCCAAACGAAAGGGACTTGAGGCGTCGGCAATTTCGGCCCTGGCAGGATGGTGGGGCATATTTGGTCCAATCGATACGGTGCGGACCATCATTCGGAATGCCAGAGGAGGAGAGCAACCACGCGAATTCAATGACAGATTGCTGTGGGCCAACGCGCGAGCATTTCTGGGGACGGGCAGGCCGGAGCTTTCTTACGCTTTGGCGCAGGAACTTCTCACGTCAAAGACCGACAACATCGCCAGCGCGGCCAGGCACCTGATCGAATCGTTGAAGGCGCAAGGCGTCAAGGACGGACCCCAACTCAAACATCAATGGCAATTTTCTCCGGGCGCCGCTTTCCTGCACTTCATATTGTTGCTTGCGATACCGTCGGCAATTATTGCCTATATTCCGCCCGAACCCCTGATTCAATCGATCATCAATCTGCCGGCAACCATCAGCGGCCAAAATCGGGCTGACCCAAACATATGCAGTGAGCCGCCTCAGACCGGACAGGTGCTGGAGGATCATACGAACTGGTTCCTCAATGTGAATGCGTTGGAAATACAAAACAGATCCGGTCACGACGCGATTGTAAAAATTCGGAGTTCAGCGTCGGGTAGAATGTTGATTTCATTTTTTGTTGCGAACAACGCCACGGCCAGATTTGACCGCATCCCGGATGGGACGTACCGGATACAATATGCCTTCGGAAAAACTCTCGACCGATACTGCGCAACATTTTTGGATCAGCTTGTCGCCGCGGAAATTCCGGACGCGGAAACATTCGTTACCAGTTTTGCAGGCCTAGAGATCAACCACCAGGTTCTGAGCTATACACTTCAATCCGTGCCGGCAGGTAAGACCTATCCAGACTCCATCGATGCGAGCGCGTTTAACGCGCCGTGATATCTACGTTCGCAGCGTACCGCCCGTTGCTTTGGTGACAGCGGCGACGATCTTCTGCGCTACCACATCGATCTCCGCATCCGTCAAGGTGCGGTCTTTCGGCTGCAGGCGCACGGCGATGGCGAGCGATTTCATTCCGTCCGGAACGCCCTTGCCTTCATAAACATCGAACACATCGACGCGTTCGATCAGAATGCGTTCGGCACTACGCGCCGCGCGTAGAACGTCGTCCGCAGTGACATCGGCGCCGAGCACGAACGCAAAATCCCGTTCCACGGCGGGGAAGGGTGAGGGCTGGAACGCCGAGCGCGCAGCGCCCTTTGTTTTCGGCTCCGGAATCGCACCGAGAAATACTTCGAAAGCGGATACCGGCGTCCTGAGATCGAAGGCTTCCATGATGGCGGGATGTATCTCGCCAAAATAGGCCAGCACTTTCGGGCCGAGCGCCAGCGTTCCCGAACGGCCCGGGTGATACCACGCCGGTGCGCCGCGCTTCACCGGCGCCGTCATCGCGCCGCCCATGGCCGCTTCCAGCGCCGCCAGCATGTCGGCCTTGGCGTCGAAGGCGCCCGCGCCATGCGCGTCTTTCGTCCAGCTACGCGGAGCCGCACCGACGCGAATTCCGGCCGCAACATTCATCTGCGCGCCCGGCAATCCGCTTTCGAATTGCGCGCCGATCTCGAACAGCGACAGATCGGAAAATCCGCGCGCCACATTGCGCTGCGCGGCAGCCAGCAACGACGCGATCAGGCTCGGGCGCAACGCGTCCATATCGGCAGCAATAGGATTTTCAATCTGGCGCGCATCGTCGCCGCCGCCGAAGAGCGCAGCGGAGCCGCGCGGAATGAAGGCATAGGAAATCGTTTCATTGAAGCCGCGCGCGGCGAGCGTCCGTCGTACAAGGCGTGTGCGCTTCTGCGACGGTGTCAGCACGGCGCGCGCAACGGCATGTATGCGCGGCAAAGGCTGTGCGGGCACCTTGTCGATGCCGTAAATGCGAACGACCTCCTCGACCAGATCGGCAGGGCCGGCAATATCGCCGCGCCAGGAAGGCGCAGTCACCCGCATCTCTTCGCTGCCTTCAACCGCGAAACCAAGCGACATGAGGATTGCACGGATTTCGTTTGCCGGAAGATCGATACCCGCCAGCCGTTTTACGGGCTTCGGCGAGAAGGTGATTACTTTCTCCACGATAGGTGGCTCGCCGGCGACCACAATATCTGCCGGCTCACCGCCGCAGAGTTCGAGAATGAGTTTCGTCGCAAGTTCGAGTCCCGGCACAACAAAGGCCGGATCGGTGCCGCGCTCGAAGCGATAGCGCGCATCGGAAATAATGCCGAGCTTGCGGCCTGCCGCTGCAATGCGTTGCGGATCGAACCAGGCCGACTCGACGAAGACGTTGACGGTCCTCTCGGTGCAGCCCGTGTCTTCGCCGCCCATGATACCTGCGATGCTGAGCGCGCGGGAATCATCCGCAATGACGATCGTTTCGGAATCGAGTGTGTAGGAACGGCCGTCGAGCGCCGTCACGCTTTCGTCTTCGTGGGCGAAGCGCGCCTGCATGTTGCCGCTGAGCTTGTCGGCATCGAATACATGCAGCGGCCGTCCGCGGTCGCTGGCGATGAAATTTGTTACATCCACAAGCGCCGAAATCGGGCGCAAGCCAATCGCGCGCAGATGCGTCTGCAGCCACGCCGGGCTGGGCCCGTTCTTCACATTGCGGATCAGCCGTCCGGCAAAGATCGGGCAGGCATTTTCGGCGCCGTGCGGGAAATTCAAATCAATCCGGAGGGGCGACGGGAAATTACCTTTCACAGACGCGACCGCAGGTGTCTTGAATCGGCCGATCCCGGTTGCGGCGAGGTCGCGCGCAATGCCCATCACGCTCGTACAATCGCCGCGATTGGGCGTGATCGAAACATCGATCACCGGATCGTCGAGCCCCAGCGCGCGCGCCGCCGACGTGCCGATTTCCGCGGCAGCATCGAGCTCGATAATGCCGTTATGTTCTTCCGAAATCAGAAGCTCGCGTTCCGAACACAGCATGCCGCGCGATTCCACGCCGCGAATGGCTGAAATCTTCAGCGTTTCGCCCGATTGGGGAATGACCGTACCGGGCGGCGCAAACACGCCTTTCATGCCGGTATGTGCATTCGGTGCGCCGCATACCACCTGAACGATGTCGCTTCCGGTATCGACCCGGCAGAGCTTCAGCTTGTCGGCATTGGGATGTTTGTCCGCCGAGACGACATGGGCGACGATGAAATCACCTAGTGCTGCGCCTTTGTCCTCTACCGATTCCACTTCGAGACCGATACGCGTCAGCGTCTCGGCGATCTCGTTGGCGCCCGCGTCCGTTTCGAGATGTTCTTTCAGCCAGGAGAGCGTGAGTTTCATCGCACGGTCTCCTCGCCGCTTTTCGTTCCCCGCGCGAGCGGTGGGGAGGGAAGTAATTTGCTTGCTGAACTCATCGGCTCAGGCCTCCGTCCAGAGTCGGAAGGTCGAGGGCTGCGAAGCCGTAATGCCTAAGCCAGCGCAGATCGGATTCGAAGAATGGCCGCAGATCAGGCGCGCCGTATTTCAGCATCGCCATGCGGTCGAGACCGAAGCCGAACGCGAAGCCCTGGTAGCGTTCGGGATCGATGCCGCACATTTCGAGCACGCGCGGATGTACCATTCCCGATCCGCCCAGTTCCAGCCAGTCATTGCCGGTACCGAACTTGATCTGTCCGCCCGAACGGTCGCAGCGCATGTCCCATTCGACGCTAGGCTCGGTGAACGGGAAGAAAGACGGCCGGGCGCGAAGCTCGATCTTTTCGACTTCGAAAAAGGCGCTGCAGAATTGTTCGACCACCCAGCGCAGATTGCCGAGATGTGTTTGTTCGTCGATCACAAGCGCTTCGAGCTGATGAAACATCGGCGTATGCGTTGCGTCGGAATCCTTGCGATAGGCGCGGCCAGGAACGATCACCCGGATCGGCGGCTTCTGCGAGAGCATGACCCGCGCCTGCACCGGACTTGTATGGGTGCGCAGCACATGGCGCGATCCGTCGGTCTGACGCGACACATAGAATGTGTCGTGCATCTGCCGGGCCGGATGATCGGGCGGAATGTTGAGCTTGGTGAAATTATAATCATCGAACTCGACGTCGGGGCCTTCGGCTACCGCAAAACCGAGATCGGCGAAGATGGCCGTGATTTCGTCCTGCACCTGGGCAACCGGATGGATGCTCCCGCGTGATTCCGGACGCACGGGCAATGTCACATCGATGCGTTCGCTGGCGAGCCGTGCATTGAGCAATTCCCTGGCCAATTTGGACTTGCGCTCGGCGATAGCGCCGGCAATGCGGTCGCGCAAACCGTTGAACAGCGGGCCGTTCTCGCGCAGCTACTCCGGGCTCATCCCGCCCAATGATTTCAGGAGCTCGCTGATCGTGCCTTTTTTTCCCAGAGCCGCCACGCGGACAGCTTCCAGCGCGGCTTCGTCATTCGCTGCGGAGATCTCGGCAAGGATATTCGGTTCAAGAGAGTCGATATCGCTCATTGGCGCGGTGTCCCGAACGCTCCCAACCTGTCATTCCCGCGAACACGGGAACCCAGCATGGTGGTGGCTGGAAGTTCGCAAGTGCAAGTGGATCCCCGATTGCGCGGGGATGTCACGAAAAGAAGCCGGAAGCGCTACGCTCGCGCCTG
>DASXXW010000196.1:0-6621 GCA_036502865.1 Rhizomicrobium sp. | reverse complement strand
TCTTAAGGAGTACGCCGCCCACGACGCGCTATTTACATAGCTTGTGCCGACGTCAATACAAGCCGACCCCGTCCCGACCGGGTATTCGCCCCGGGGATGGCTCGCCGAATAGCGCTACGCTGCGCTCAAAATGCCGATGTTCCGGCCCGTGTCGGCTGCCGCCCAAATTGGCGGCCGGACGCATTTCCTGTTTCGGGGTCCAGGAAACCGCCCGACCGCCTGCGCGGCCACACCCTGTTTGGAGCGCCGACTAAGGTGCGATCGCGACTGCACAAAGGGGGCAACGCGGCCGCAAGTCAGGCGATACGATGCAAGACGGAAACGGGTTCGCGGCAACACAACGTCCGTCCGGCCTATTTGCCGGACAGCGCTTGTTCTCCGTTCGCGCCCATCTATCCGTAGCGCAACCATAATGCCTCTCGCGCCGCTACACGAGAAAAACAAATATCCTTCGGCTGTAGCGGCGCAACAAGGGAATTGTATCAATGTGTCGCGCAACCGTTCACAGGTATAATGCGCGATCACGCACCGTCAGGTTTGCGCACAACCCTGAATCGCGAAAGCTGGTCATTTGCTAGGGCGAAGTCGGGCTGGATTTCAGCGGCCTTCTTGTAGTCCTCGTAAGCTGCGCGGATATTTCCAAGCGCTTCGTCGACAATGGCGCGATCATAATAGGCAATCTCCACGCGATTAGCGCCGAGAGTTATTCCTTTATCGAGATCGGAAAGCGCGTCGTCGTAACGTTTGAGCACGATCATCACGGCACCGCGATCCACATAGGCTTCGCCAAGCGACGGGTTCATCTCTATTCCATGATCGTAATCCGAAAGCGCGCCCTGGGGTTCGTTTTTCCGTGCCCGCAGGATGCCGCGATTGACGAAAGTCGCCGCACGGTCCTTGACGGAAAGTGTGGTCTGATCGAGCGCAAACGTACAGGTTGAAATGCCGTCTATGGTGTTGCCGCCAAGTTCGGCGAATTGGTAGCAGCTATGTGCAGCCCCGTTTCCCAGGACGGTTACAGCGGCCGAAGCTCCGGTAGCGGCAATACACGCGGCGGCGGAAACGACGATCAGGCCAAAGAAACGGGTTGTCATGACGCTCTCCATTGAACACGCGCAATTGTCGCATCCGACCCCGTCTGTCGTCTATCGGGGCCGGAGCGGCCGGCACATGCCGCACACGCAACCGATACCGACATAAGCTATTGTAATTTATGGACAATCCTTCACCGATCGCCCCGGTCAATACCCGCCTCACATTTCCGAGTATGGCTTCAAATCCCCGTGAATTTCCGCGCGTGGTTTTATTGCCAAGGAGGGCAGCCGCGCTTTGCACCACTTGCCACTCTCCCCGTGCCGCCGATATGTCGCTCCCCGCAGACATAAGGCACATCACCCCGTGAACCCAGGCGTTTTGCCGGAAGGCTTTCTTGCGCGATCCCTCGACCGGATTCAGCCCGCCCAAACGATGGCCGCGACCCAGAAGGCGCGCGATCTCAAGGCGCAGGGCCGCGATGTCATCGGACTTGGCGCCGGCGAGCCGGATTTCGACACCCCGGACAATATCAAGGAAGCCGCCATCGCTGCCATTCGCAGGGGCGAGACCAAATATACCGCGGTAGAAGGCATCGCCGAGTTGCGCGCCGCGATATCGAAGAAGTTCAAGCGCGAAAACGGACTCGATTACACGCCAGCTCAATGTTTTGCCGCACCCGGCGGCAAGAGCGTGATTTATCACGCCATGCTGGCGACCCTGAACCCGGGCGACGAAGTTATTATCTCGGCACCTTACTGGGTCAGCTATCCCGATATCGTGCTGCTATCGGACGCCAAGCCGGTCATTATCGAAACATGCATGGAAAATGGCTTTCGCCTGACGCCGGAACAGCTGGAGCGCGCAATCACGCCGCGCACGAAATGGCTGATCTTCAACCAGCCCGGAAATCCGTCCGGCGCTTGTTATACACGAGAGCAGATACGCGAGATCACAGACGTTCTCCTGCGCCATCCTCATGTCTGGGTGCTGGCGGACGATATGTACGAACATTTGGTCTATGATGATTTTCGTTTCTGCACGATCGCCGAAGTGGAGCCGCGTCTCTACGAGCGCACGCTGACGATGAACGGCGTTTCCAAGGCCTATGCGATGACGGGTTGGCGCATAGGTTATTGCGGCGGTCCGGCGCCGCTCATCCGCGCGATGGCAAAAGTGCAGTCGCAGACCGTGTCGAATCCCGCTTCGATCTCGCAATGGGCCAGCGTGGAAGCTCTCAACGGTCCGCAGGATTTCATCCCCGAATTCCGCAAATCGTTTCAGGAGCGCCGCGATCTGGTGGTTTCGATGCTCAACCAGGCTCACGGCGTGAAATGCGCAAGACCCGAGGGTGCCTTCTACGTTTATGCCTCAATCCGCGACCTAATCGGAAAACACGCACCGTCCGGCAAAGTGATCGCGACGGACGAGGATTTCACCCGCGAACTGCTTGAGACGGAGTGCGTCGTGCTGGTGCATGGCGCCGCATTCGGTCTCTCGCCGTATTTCCGGGTTTCCTACGCCTCTTCGATGGCTTCTCTGGAAGAGGCATGCCGCCGCATCCAGCGTTTCTGCGCCTCTATACGCTAGCCAAACACCTCCCCCTTGCCAGCGGCGCTTCCCGGCGCGAGCATTCGTCCAGGGAAACGAGACCGGCCGCTCTTCCAACGAGGCGCGATCCGGCCCCCGCGCCGGGCAATCCGGCATGCGGCAAGGAGGCGAAAATGTCGAAAAAGAATGGAGGCAGTGGGCCACGTGCAGTGGCCCTGGTAGGGCCTTACGGAAGCGGGAAGACGACACTTCTGGAGAGTATCCTCAGTGTCACCGGCGCCACGCAACGCAAAGGCTCTGTCGCGCAGGGAAATACCGTTGGCGACAGTTCACCCGAAGCGCGCGCGCGTCAGATGAGTGTCGAGGCGAATTGCGCCACGACCAAATATCTCGATGAAAGCTTCACCTTCCTGGATTGCCCCGGCTCGATCGAGTTCCTGCAGGACACGCTCAACATATTTCCCGGAATCGATGCGGCGGTTGTTGTGTGCGAACCGGACCCTGCCAAGGTGCAGATGCTGAAGCCGTTTCTCAAACGGCTCGCCGATCTCTCCATTCCGCATTTCCTGTTCATCAATAAAATAGACAAGGCCACGGGCGGATTGCGCGAACTGTTGGGCAGTCTCCAGGAAGCCAGCGACAAACCCCTGCTGCTGCGGCAAATCCCCATCTGGGAGAACGGAATTGTCACCGGTTTCGTCGATCTGGCGCTCGAACGTGCCTATGTCTATCGCGAGCATGACGAGTCGAAGATCATCGAGCTTTCGGGCGATGTTCAAGAGGAAGAGAAACAGGCGCGCTTTTCCATGCTGGAGAGGCTTGCCGACTATGACGAGCATCTCATGGAGGAGTTGCTCTCGGACATCGAACCGCCGCGCGACGAAGTGTTCGGCGATCTTTCAAAGGAATTGGCTGAAGGACTTGTCGTTCCTGCACTCATGGGTTCGGCGGAAAAGGACAATGGCATCCGTCGGTTACTCAAGGCGCTTCGTCACGAAGTGCCGGAAGTGTCATCCGTTGCTGCGCGGCTCGGCGTCGCAAATACCAGCGACACCGTCGTGCAGATTCTCAAAACTTATAACGGCATACATGGGAAACTCAGCCTGGCGCGCGTACTGACAGGCGTGCTGAAGGATGGCGCCGTGCTTCATGCTCATGACGGCCGCGATGCGCGCATCGCCGGCATGTTTGCGTTGAAGGGCGAAGCACAGACCAAACTTGGTGAGGCGAAAGCCGGCGATACCGTCGCGCTGGCGCGGCTCGAGGGCATAAACACCGGAGAAACGCTTTCAACTGCGAAGGCCGCACTTCCCAAAGCGACAATCGAATCTCTCGAACCCGTTTACAGCCTTGCGATTGAAACAACGGACCGCAAAGACGAGGTGAAGCTCACTGCGGCGATCCATAAAATCCAGGAAGACGATACGTCCCTGCATTTCCGGCAGAATGCGGAATTGCAGGAGATGTCCCTCGCCGGCCAGGGAGAGATTCATCTCAAGGTCGCGGCGGAAAAGCTGGCAAGCAAATATGGTCTCAAGATCACAACCCATCCGCCAAAAGTCCCCTACAAGGAAACGATCCGGAAACCGGGCCGGCAGCATGGGCGGCATAAGCGTCAATCCGGCGGCCATGGGCAGTTCGGCGATGTCCATATCGACATCAAGCCGCTGCCGCGCGGGACGGGATTCGTATTTGAAGATCAGATCAAGGGTGGCGTCGTACCAAGGCAGTTCATTCCATCGGTCGAGAAAGGCGTGATCGATTTTCTCCGGCAAGGACCCCTTGGATTTCCGGTTGTCGATGTGGGCGTGGCGCTGGTGGACGGTTCCTATCACACCGTCGATTCATCAGACGCCGCATTCCAGACGGCTGCGCGCATTGCGATGACGGAGGGCATGCCGAATTGCGCGCCCGTGCTGCTCGAACCGATCATGCTGGTGAAAATCCATGTACCGAACGACGCAACGTCGAAGGCGAACCAGGTGGTGAGCGGGCGGCGCGGCCAGCTCATGGGTTTCGATGCCCGCCCGGGCTGGAACGGTTGGGACACGGTCGTCGCGCAAATGCCGCTCTCCGAGTTGCACGATCTCATCATCGATTTGCGCTCGCTGACGCAGGGCGTCGGAACTTTTGAAACCAGCTTCGATCATCTGGCCGAACTCACAGGCAAGCTCGCCGATCAGGTGGTGGCGGCACACAAGGCGGCCGCCTGATTGAAGCACAAAGGCCGGGACGACAATTCGTCCCGGCCCTGTGCTTGGATGCGTTCCCGCCGAGGGGGAGAGGCGGGAAGCGGCGGATTTTACGCCGCGCCGTAGCTAATGGGGGGAAGCTCCGGCCTAACAGAGATAGTATGCCGGATAACTGTTTCAATAGGATTGAGGGTCGCGCGCAAATTCATACGCGGATTGAAACCATGCCGCCCGCTCTGGCGCGCAAAACTGGTTGGTTACTGCAAGACTAATATGATGGAGCAGCAGAGGGTCCGCGGGACGCCTAATAGCGCCATTCTTTCGCTTCGCGGACCAGGAAATCCCTGAAAGCACCGACGCGTTTTGATTGCCGCAGCGCATCGCAATAGGCGAGATGTACGTCGAATGTAGGCCCTTCGACATCGGGAAGAATACGCACAAGATCGCTGCGATCCGCTGCTACATAATCGGGAAGTGCTGCGATTCCCATCCCGGCTTCCGTGGCCTGCAGAATGCCCGACATATTGTTGATGCGCATCACACGGCCCTGGCCGGCAGGATCGAGGCGTATCGCCTGATTGGCCAGCCAGTTCACTTCGCGAATCTCCGGCGCCGCGGTCTCGCCGTAAGTAACGAGGCGATGCGTGGCGAGATCCTCGAATTTCTCTGGCTTGCCTGCGCTCGCCAGATAGGCCGCGCTCGCGTAAATGTGATAATGAACAATGAAGAGCTTGCGCTGGATCAGATCGGCCTGCACGGGCGCACGCATGCGCAGCGCAATATCGGCTTCGCGTTGGGCAAGATCGAGTTCGCGATCCTCCAGCACCAGATGAATCTGGAGTTCCGGGTAATCGCGCAGGAAGCTGTGGAGCCGAGGCAGCAACCAGAACGTGCCGAGGCCATGACTTGCGGTGACTTTCAGCGAGCCGCGCGGCGCGGCCTGCGCATTCTTCAGCGCCTCCTCGGCCTGGCCCAAACGGGTCAAAACATCGGAGACCGCGCTGTAGAGCAATTCGCCTTCGTCGGTGAGAGTCAGCCCGCGCGCATGACGCTGAAACAACGGCGTGATGATCTCTTCTTCAAGCGCACTGACCTGCCGGCTCACCGCCGACTGGCTGAGCGACAACATCTGACCGGCGTGGGTAAAGCTTCCGGCAGAAGCAACCGCATGAAAGATGCGCAGCTTGTCCCAATCCATGCCCGCTCCCCTCGTTACGCGACTAATGTCCGCCGGCGAGAAACCGCTCGGCTTCGAGCGCCGCCATACATCCCATTCCGGCGGCCGTGACGGCCTGACGGAATACCTTGTCTTTCACATCTCCTGCCGCGAACACGCCCGGCACGCTTGTCCGAGTCGAGTCCGGCGCGGTCAGGATATAACCGTCTCCATCCATGTCGACCTGCCCGCGGAATATTTCCGTCGCGGGCGAGTGACCAATGGCAATGAACAACCCATCCACGGATAGCTGTTCCGTTTTCCCGTCTTCAAGACTCCGTACGCGAATCGCGTTGACCGAACGCGGTGCGTCGGAACCTGATATTTCATCCACGACCGTGTCATAGCGAATGGTGATTTTGCCGTTGGCAGCGAGACGCAACTGATTTGTCTTGTCCGCGCGCAGAACCGGCCCGCGATGAATAAGCGTAACGTGATCGGCGAAATTGGTGAGGAACAATGCTTCCTCCGCCGCCGTGTTACCGCCGCCAACGACGGCGACACGTTTGCCGCGAAAGAAAAAACCATCGCACGTAGCGCAGGCGGATACGCCAAATCCCTTGAAGCTTTCTTCGGACGGAAGGCCAAGCCACTTCGCCTGCGCGCCGGTGGCGATGATCAGCGTCTCGG
>DASXXW010000195.1:0-1947 GCA_036502865.1 Rhizomicrobium sp. | reverse complement strand
GAACGGATCCCCGAACCCTCCCGCGGGAGGGGCGTTGTAGGTGACTTGCGCAAACGCGCCGATATCGTTGGTGATCGCGCCGCCCCAGAAGCCGCTGAACGGCGAGACCACCACGTTGTCGTTGGGTTTGAACGGATCCGTCGGCGGCGACAGCGGCGCTTGCGTGTGGGTGTAGCCGATGATCGTCATCATCGCGACCGGCGGCACGTATTCCTTGTCGTCGCCTGCGCCCGCCCCGGAATCGACCGCTTTCATGTACATGCGCATCTTGGCGGCTTCAGCGCGCGCATTATCCGGAAACATGGGGAATGGAGTCGTCCGGAACATGCCGCCGCCGACCGTATAGCCGAGCAGCTTGAAGCGACGGCCGAACGGCGTGAGCGCGGGGAAATCGGTGTGGCACGTCCCGCAGGGCTGTCCGGTCTGGCGGGCGAAACTCGGCAGAGCTTCCGCCGGCGGCGGAAAGCCGATCGTCAGCAGAGCGGCCGCGACAGTAAGCGCCCCTGCAGCAGCGACGATCCTGAAGTGCCCCAGGCTAGGAGGAAAGGAAGAATCCAAATCGACCCCCATGGCGCACACTTCGTGCAAAATGCACGAGCGTGCGTACGGGGGTTCGATCACTATAGTCCATTCAACCGGGCGCGCGGCGCGTAAAAGCGGACCCAGCCAGATTTCATTGACCTGTTGCGTTTCTGCAACACGTACCTGGTACAAGCGCCTGCGTTCTGGCGATTTCATTCGGCAACCACGACCTCGCTCGCCGGCTGTCTTCAAGCTTGCCCTGATCGTCCGCCGATATGGGTGCGATCTGTGGCCATGTACTCTTCAACCGACGGCATTGTGATCGCATAAAAACATCGCTGCATCCCAACATTGATTTTGTTCAAATCATTGATATTTCGCAAAGCCTCTCCGTTTGACTTCCTCCAATTTTCGTTCGGCTCGACGTTAATTCGAAGAGCCGGGCGGCCTGGGCGGGCCACGGGGGTGTCCGGTCCGGGTCGCCCTTTCACAAGCCAATGGTGAGAAGCCCGACAGCTCGCTCTGCCGGCGCGATACCGGTTCTGCCATGAATTATGAGACACGCGGGGGAGCGATACGGAAGGTCATGGACCATAGCAAAGCCGTCGGCGATGCCGTGAAGAAGGTGAGCGGGTCCCTACCGCCCAGGAAAAAATGCATTCACGACGCGGTGTCGACGGAGTGGTAGCGCACGTCGCGCTGAACCACTGGCGCGCTTCGAGTTTGACGACCTACGTTCCGGCGAGACCACACCGCAGAAACCGTCGCCCACGCCCACGCATCTTCGCCAATCATGTCACTCGGCTGATTCCTTCAACCGCCCGGCGTCTCTGCCCATCAGTCCCTCACGCTTGTTGAAGGTCGCTCTTGCCAAAATCCCGCCACCACGACCGCGAGGACGATCAATGCGATGCCGAGAGGAACGCCGTAAGAGGTAACGTCCCCAAACTGCACCTCTGGAATCTCGATGCCCATCCCGGCGTAGAAAAATGACACTCCGGCAAAGAGCGATAGCGAAACAAGAATGTACTTGACGGTGCGCATATTCGCCTCCTGCTTAGCTCCACTAAACAATATATCAGCGCCATCGGTCTGCTCATTTGATCTTGATCAAAGCAAAGCAGACTATGCGTCAGAACAATTCCAATACCGCGGCGCCGACGCTGATTGCGATTCTGCAAGAGAATTCCGCTGTCGGAGTGCCGTCTGCCTTCTCTTTCACCGAAAAACACATTGATAGTCCAAACTTGCGCTCGGCCCCTTTGTCACGGTTGGGAAATGTGACATTTCGTTCGGGAACCCCGCGGCCCAAGCTCATGTACATTTCTCGCGCCAGCTGGTCGGTGCAGCGCACGACAAGAGTCCCGCGCTGCCCCATCCGAGCCTTGTCGAAATTCCCGGCGCTCACTGCGTCGTTAATGCAGC
>DASXXW010000194.1:0-12506 GCA_036502865.1 Rhizomicrobium sp. | reverse complement strand
CTTCGGGCGGCGCCTTCTCCGTGCTGCGCACCTTCAAGGGCGGCAAGGGGGATGCAGCAAATTCCTCGGCCAATCTTCTTATCGATGCCAAGGGAAATCTGTTCGGCACATCGCAGGCCGGCGGCAAAGGCGCCTGCAATGAGGAAGGCCAGCTCGGCTGCGGCACGGTCTTCGAACTGAAGAAATAGGCGTGACCGGCTGGAATGATTTCTTCCTCGGCGAGTTGAGCGCTGCGGCGGCGCTGGCCGGTTTGTTGTTTGTCGCCGTGTCGGTGAACCAGGCACGGATCCTCCAACTCGGCCGCATGGCGGATCGCGGCCTCGAAGCGCTGATCATGCTGTTCGCGGCGCTGACCGTGGCGTCGCTGCCTCTGATGCCGGGTCAGCCTGTACGGCTTTTGGGCTGTGAAATCCTGGTGATCGGAATTGCAACGCTCGTGGGGATGGTTTTCCTGCAACGCGCCTATCTGCGTGCGCTCGAGCAAACTTACCGGCCGCGATCCATGATGATGGTGGGATTAAACCGGGTAGCGATTTCAATCGTCGCGTTGGGTGGCCTGATCATCCTGTCGCGCGGCGATGGCGTGGGCCTCTATGTCATCGCCGCCGGTATTCTCGCGACCTTCCTGGCCGTAGGCGCAAATGCCTGGGTGCTGCTGATCGAGATCAACCGGTGACCGGTTCGCGCAGTTTCGCAGTGCGCCAGGCAGTGGGGCTCACACCGTAATTTCTCTGGAATTCGCGGTTGAAAATATTCTTCGAGGTGAAGCCCGCTTCGAACTGCACGATTTTCACCGGCTTGTCAGGCTGCTCGACGAGAAGCTGCGCGGCATGCCGCGCCCGGCATTGGTTCATATAGGCGGGGACATTCGTCCCAAACCGCGAATTGATGAATTGCGAAATCTGCCGCGCCGGAACACCCAGCATCGCCGAGAGCTCGGGGAGGGTCAGCTCGGGGTTCAGATATGGCTTTTGCTCCTGGAAGAGCGCGTCGAAGCGCTGCTCCAGATTGTTTGTTTCAACCGCATCGAGCGCGGAACGGCCATATTTGATGTGCGAAGCGGGCGAGGTCAGGAGATTCGGGTAGTGCAGGGAGGTGAACAGGAGCTGGCATGTCACCAGGAACACGGCAATGAGAACAAACAAATAGGCCGTTCCCGACAGAAATGGCGCGCCGCTGCCGGCATCGAACGCGATGACGACGCGCAGCAGGGTGATCGCAGTGAGCGCCCCCATGAGCCCGAGGATGAACCGCCGCAGCGTTGACGGGGCATAGCCGTCACGATGCCTGGCGAAGCGTATCGCCGCCGCGCACAGATAGGCCGACCAGCAACCGATGACGAAGACATCCATCGAGGACAGGATTCCGCTTCGCCACAAAGCGAGCCCGGCGAAAGCAGGAAGCGCATGCATCGCATCGCGTGGACGCAGGGCCCGCGCCTCCGCATGCACCTGCCCCAGATAAAGGTAGAACAGCGCGGGCGCCAAAAGATCGAGAAACAGAACCAGATCCGCAAGCCATGACAGGCCGTCCGCGGCAATAAGAAGATTGGCGGCGATCATCCCGGCCAGATCGAGGCTCAGGCCCGCAAGCAGATAGAGCGCTACGCTCCGGCGTCGGCTGGTGAGCAGGAAAACCGCAAACAGCAACATTTCCGCGCTGATCGCCCCTTCCAGCAGGAGGGTCAGAATCCTTTGCTTCATGTGCGGGCGAGCGATGGTTCCACGAGACGACGAAGCCTAGCACGAACATATGTGCCGGACTCGCGTGGCCCGGCGCGCCGGTCCCATATCGCAGGCGACCCAAAACGCGTTTTTGGGCGCAAAACGGCGTGCATTGGGCATCGTCTCTCTCCAGCACTTGCGCGGGACATCGCTCCGGCGGAGATGGCAATGCTGACATGCACGCGATTCACATGGCTGGTTCTTGCAATTCTTTCCGGCTGTCTCCTGTTTTCAGTCGGAGCAGTGGCGCGTCTGGATACTGATTTGCGCTGCCATCTGGGCGCGTATGAACTCGCGGACGGCCGCTTTCTGACCGTCGAGGGCTACGAAGACAGCGCGCGCGATCTCGCCTATTTGTTTTCGAGCGGCGCCTATGGCCGGCTCGCGGCGGCCGCCAACGGCACCTACGCGCCGACAAATGCCGCCGGCCAGACCTATGGTTCCGTATCCTTTGCTCCGTGCTCCGACGGCAAAGTGACCTTCGCGGAAACCGGCGCGCCTGTCGTCGAGGGCCGGCATGTCGCGCTTCGCATCACCGAGACGGATTTCGACAGCGCGGGAACCCGGCTGCATGGAAAGCTGGTGCTGCCGGCGAACGGGGTCGCGAAGGCGATAGTCGTCTGGATCCAGGGCTCCGAAGACACCGCCGAAACCGACAGCATCTTCTGGCAATACGCATTGCCGCTGCAGGGCGTCGGCGTCTTTGTCTATGACAAACGCGGCACGGGATTATCTGCGGGCGAGGCGACTGCCGATTTCTATGTCCGCGCGGGCGATACCGCCGCAGCTGTTCGCCGGGCGCGCGAGCTCGCGCCGGACGTTCATCGCATCGGCGTATTCGGCGGAAGCCAGGGCGGTTGGATCGCGCCGCTGACAGCTACCAAAACCGATCTCGATTTCGTAATTGTCGGCTACGGGCTCGCCGAAGGCGTGACCGCGCAGGACCGCGATGAGGTGGAAGAAGCGGTTCGCGCCGCGGGGTTCGGCGATGATGTCATGCCGAAAGTGCGCGAGATCACACACGCCACTGCCCGCGTAGCTACATCCTATTGGAAGGATGGCTGGGACGAACTCGCCGCCGTCAAACGCAAATATTCCGGCGAGCCCTGGTACAAGGCGATCAATGGCGAGAACGGCTACACGGCCATTCTGCTGAGAACGCCTGAAGCACAAGCGCGCGAGATGGGCCCGAAACTCGATAGGCATGTGAGTTTCGGCTATGATCCGCGTCCGGTCATCGCCTCCATCTCTCCGCGGCAATTATGGGTGCTGGGAGGGGCTGACCGCACCGCGCCGTCGCGCGAGACGATCCGGATCATCACGGAGATCCAGACAAACAAACCCAATCTCGATCTTGCGATCTATCGCAACGCCGATCACGGCATTGCCGAATCGTTTGTTTCAAGCGGTGTTGCGCGGCACCGCTATCCGGATGGTTATATCGATCTGATCGCCGGCTGGATCAAAGAGGATCGCCTGCCCGCGGGCAATGCCGACCTCGACATCCATCGCGCCGGCAAATAAGCGATGTACAATTCACCGAATCTTTTTCAGTGCTGCGGCGCTGCGTTCCGATAAACGCACTGCACCGGTATTGCCGCCCGCGCAGGCGAGCCATACTGTCTCCGCGCCGTTCTGGCTTCGGGCCTGCAGAATGAAATTCCTTCCGGTGAAACATGGCTGACGATTACGAAAATGGAAGGCGCGAGGGTGCGGCCGAAGCGATCGCGCTGGCCGCTGCCAGCAAAGCCCGGGCCGACGCCTATCTCGAAGAGCAGACACGGCTTTCGCGCCTGCAATGCGACAATCTCATCGAGCAGAACGCATTCGAGCTTTCGCATCTGAAATGGCGGCGGCTCAACGATCAGATGAGCGGCGTACTGTATATCGTCGGCGTCATTGTTGCGCTCGCCATCCTCGCAGGGCTCGGCTCCTTTGTCTGGAACGCAGCCGGCTCCACGGCGCTGGTCGTCGAAGCGTTTTCGGTGCCGCCCGATTTTGCCGGCCAGGGCCTGACCGGCGAGGTGATCGCGAGCAAAGTGCTCGACCGGCTGCAGGCCTTTCAGGCGCAGACGCAATCCAACCGCGCGGCCTCGAGCTATGCCAATAATTGGGGCAACGACATCAAGGTGCAGATCCCCAATACCGGCGTCTCCATCGGCGATGTGGATCGTTATCTGCGCCAATGGCTGGGGCACGAGACGCATATCTCCGGCGAAATCTATCGCACCGCGCCGCGCGCTCTCGCGGTCACGGCGCGCGCCGGCGGCAGCACCAGCCCGACCTACACCGGCAATGATGCCGATCTCGACAGGCTCATCCAGCAGGCGGCCGAAAGCGTTTATCGCGCGACCCAGCCCTATCGCTACGCCGTCTATCTGGATCAGCACGACCGCGCCGGCGAAGCCCGCATCGTATATAATCAGCTGATCGCGACCGGCTCGCCGCTCGAACGCGGCTGGGCGCTGATTGGCCTGGCCAACGATCTGCAGGGCAAAGGGGATTTCGCCGGAGCGATCACCGATCTGCGCCGCGCGATCGCCGAGCGTCCCGATCTGCTGCTCGCCTATAACAACCTGTCGGGCTACGAGAACAATCTCGGCCATGACGATGCGTCGCTCGCGCTGCTGCAGCAATTTTTCGAGCACGCCAAATCCGGCGACGAGAGCATGGGCAAGCGGGAACTCGACGCAAATCTGCTTTTTGCCCGCGAAGGCCTGGCAACGGATCTGGGCGATTTTCGCGAAGCCGTCGCTGTCGGGCGCAGCGCGATCGACGCACCGGACAGCGTCGTTCCGCGTGAGACGCAAATCGTCAGTATCGTCCTCTTTTGTGCGCAGATGCACGACGCGGAATGCGCGCGGCGCACCTATGCCGGCCTGCCGCCGACAAACAATCCGCAGATCCTGGTCAATCGCGTCGGCACATTGCAGATCGCCGAAGTCAGCCTTCGGGATTGGCGTGGAATCCTCGCGCTTAGAGACCGCGAGATGAACTATCTCCATGCGATGGGCGCAGCCGGAAATTTCTTTATCACCAGGCTCGAGCGCCCGACGCTGGCCATTGCGGAAGCCGAACTCGGTCACTTCGCGGCGGCCGAAGCGTTGCTCGCAGGTTGCCCGCCCGACAGCGACCTCTGCACGCGCACGCGCGGCCAGGTGCGCGCCGCAGAAGGCAAATGGGCGGCGGCCGATTATTGGTTCGCACGCGCCGTTCACAGCGCCTCGCATGTGCCGTTTGGTTATGAGTTATGGGGGGAAGCGCTGCTCCGGAAGGGCGATGCGGCGCGCGCCATCGCAGTGTTTGCGAAAGCAAACGAAATCGCGCCGCGTTTTGCCGATCCGCTGGAACAATGGGGCGAGGCGCTGATGGCGCAGAACCGCTCCGATCTGGCGCTGGCGAAATTCGCCGAGGCCGCGCAATACGCGCCCAACTGGGGCCGGCTGCATCTGAAATGGGGCGAGGCGCTGGCCTATACCGGCGACAAAGCGGGAGCGAAGAGACAGTTGGCCGTGGCGGAAAGCCTCGGCCTGGCGGAAGAGGAGCGGGTGGAGTTGACGCGGGTGAAAAGCAAATAGCAGTAATGGCTTTTGGCTGTGTCAGCGGCACAATCAACGCAGCGGGCAACGCGGCCAGCATCCTATTCTATTGGAATGGCTGTGATGAAATGGATGAAACTCATGGTGAGGGTTAGGCTGAACTTCATCTGGGCGGCACTCTGGAGCGACAAATCTCTTTCTTCGATGGTGACGACGCCGACGTTATAGCCAGCCCCGGGGGCCACTTCTTCTACACCTTACTAAGCCGGTCCAGTTCAAAGGCGTATTTTATTCCGCTTGTCTATTGAACGTGGTATGCTGATTACTTGGAAAATTGGCATTTTTATGCTTAGCTTCCCTGGGCCTAGCAACTCAAATTGCGAATTGGCTGTCGGGGGACCTGGAATGACCAACCGCAAGACTGTCATGATTTCAAGCACGGCACTCGATCTGCCGAAACACCGCGACCAGGTTCGGCTTGCGTGCGAACGCGCCGGATTCGCTCCGCATGACATGATGGAGCATTTGCCGGCAATGAATGCCAACGCAGTGGAAGTATCGCTGCGCATGGTCGAGCAGGCAGACGTCTATGTGGGTGTCCTCGCCTATCGTTATGGAACCGAGCCGGAAGGACATGATCTCTCCATCACCGAAATGGAGTTCAATCGCGCTGTCGAGCTGGGCAAACCTCGGCTTATGTTTTTCATTCACAAGGACCATCCTGTCGTCATCGAAGACGTGCAAACCGGCGCTGCGGCTGAGAAGCTCAAGGCATTTAAGACCCGCATTGGCGAAGACCGTGTAGCTGCCTTCTTCAAGTCACCTGAAGATCTTCGCGCGCATGTCGTCGAGGCACTAACTCAACTGGGAAAAGACCTTGATGTGAAGGCTGCGGACGGCGACGCCGTGGCGAGTGTCGTCTCGAAACTGCACCGGACATCGTCAATTCCTGCTCCACCGGACCTTTATGTCGCGCACCCCTACACGCTCCTGCAGACTCGCGATCTCGTGGGTCGAAGGAATGAACTTAATGTGCTTACGGATTGGGTTGCAAAGCCGGGATCAAACCTCTTTGGCGCCAACATATTATCTCTCGTCGCCATTGGCGGAATGGGCAAAAGCGCGTTGGCGTGGAAATGGTTCACGCAGATCGCACCCAACGAAATGAAACCGCTTGCGGGACGCATGTGGTGGAGCTTTTACGAGAGTGACGCGACGTTCGAGAGTTTCCAAATTCGCGCGCTCAGCTATGTCAGCCAGCAGCCCGAGGACGAAGTGCGGCGGTTGACCTGGCAGGATCGCGAAGCACTGTTGATAAAACACCTGAGAGAAAAAGATTACCTCTTCGTTCTCGATGGGCTGGAGCGAATTCTGATCGCGTACAGTCGAATGGACGCAAGCCGGCTTTCGGATGACGATCTGGATCGACGCACTGCCAATGTCGTGGCGGGGGCAGTCGGACTTCCGAGAACCGCGGCGCAGTCCTTTGTGGGGCAACACCGATTGCGACAGACGACCGACCCCCGTGCGGGCCGCTTTTTGCAGCTCCTGGCTCAGACCACCAAATCGCGCGTACTGATCACCAGCCGTCTTTATCCGAGTGAGCTCCAGGTGGCGACGGGAGAAACTCGCCCGCGATGTGCTGCATATTTTTTGCGTGGATTGAGTGATGATGATGCTCTCGCCCTTTGGCGCAGCCTGAGTGTGTCTGGCGCGCGCGACGAATTGCTTCCGATCTTTCGGAGCGTGGAGTGCCATCCGCTCCTCGTGCAGGCACTCGGAGGCGTGATCGCCAATGATCGCAATTCTCCCGGTGATTTTTCCGCATGGCGGGCAGCCCATCCGGGATTTGATCCTACTTCCTTGCCGTTGGTGCAGTCTCGCACGCACATCCTCGAATTTGCGCTGAACGGTCTGTCGCAAGCCACGCGGGAAGCGCTCAACACAATTGTCGCCTTTCGAATGCCCGCGAGTTACGCGACTCTCGAGGCACTCTTGGTGGGCGACGACAAAATCTGCAAATCCGCGCATGAGTTCGACCAAATACTGACAGAGCTGGAAGATCGGGGTCTTATCGGTTGGGACCGGGAGGACAACCGGTACGACGCACATCCCATCGTTCGTGGCGTTGTCTGGCAGCTCATCGGCACCGATGACCGTAACGCGGTGCTGACGGCACTCGACTCGCATTTCGAACCCATGGCGATCCCTGATATGTCACAAGTGGAATCGCTCGCAGAGCTTGCGCCGGCCATCGAACGATATCACACATTGGTGAGTCTTGAGAGGTTTGACGACGCGTGGAGTCTGTTCAGGGATCGTCTCAATGACCCGACTCTCTATCGGTTGTCTGCCAACAGAGAAAGAGTTGCATGGTTGGAGCGATTGTTTTTCGATAAATCCATCGCGCCAGCGTTGAGTAGCCAAGCTGCGCGTGCCAATGCGCTTTCGTCGCTTGCGCAAAGCGTAGGACTTTCCGGCCAGCCTGGTCGCGCGATACCACTATTCATTATGTCGAACGGTGTGTACGAAGAGCAGGGAAATACGAGCAATCTGTGTGTCTCACTTCCGAATTTGAGCTTGGTTCTATCTCCCGCCGGACGCTTGTTTGAGGCAGCTGCGGCGCTTCGCCGATCACTCGTTCTAAGCCGCGACCTAAATTACGTGTTTCAGGAAGCCGTGGCGCTTCTGAATTTTGGTGGCTTATGTGGCACGATCGGAAATCGACCATTGGGGCTGAATGCCCTCGCGCGCACTCTCAAAATTTTGGGCGAGATCGGGGAGCAGCAGAGCCGAGGTGTCGTTTCTGCTTTTCTTGCCGAACTCAGTCTGCTGTTTGGCGAATTCGACAGGGCAAAACTCTGGTCGGAGCGTGCATGGGAACTTGCGGCTGTTCATCGGTACGAGCGCGATTTCGTCAGGGCGGCATTTCAACAGGGTAAAACTGCGCTGGCGATGAATGACCTCGCTCTGGCGGAAGAGCGCCTGCACCATGCGCTTTCGCGCGCCCGCGCTATAGACGAAATCGATTTTGAACTTGGCGCGTTGATTGCCATCGCCAATCTTGAGCGGCTGCGTGGCAACAGCGCCAACGCCCGGGCGCGCCTCGCAGATCTGTGGGAGCCCGCCGAGCGCGGCCCTTATCCCATGCATTTGGCCGACGCGTACAACGTGCTGGCGGAAATCGAAATGGCCTCGGGCAACAAACCAGCCGCAATCGACTCTGCGACCGAAGCTTACAAACGCGCCTGGTGCGATGGTCCGCCTTTCGCTTATCATTGGGGACTTCAGAAGGCCAAGGCGCATCTTTCTGCTCTGGGAGCCCCCGAACCTGAGATGGCTCCCTTCGACATGAGCAGGATCGAGAACCCGCTGACTGTTGACGAGATCAATCCCAAGGACAACCACTGGGCTGACCCCGACAAGCTGGACTAAGTAAACGGTAGAAACGCATCCGCCGCATGGATTTCCGCGCGGGTGGCGAAAAGCACTGATAAATTTATTTGTTACCTCAGGCGGCGAAAAATCGTATAATGCCGCTGCTCAAATCCGCCGCGAGTGCAGCCAGGAGGGAGAAAATGAAACACGCCATCGCCGCCCTGTTTGCAGGGATGACCGTTTGCGCAGCAATCCAGGCTGTTCCGTCCGCCCAGGCTGAAACATACAAAGAGAAGGTTCTTTATTCTTTCTGTAATCAGGACAATTGCCCGGGGGGTGCTTACCCGCAAGCTGCCGTATTGGATCTGAATGGAATGCTGTACGGAACGGCCGCAGGAGGCGGACGGAGCCAGTGCCCGCAGGCCGGTTGCGGGACGGCATTCTCCCTGGATCCGGACACTGGAACCGAGACGGTGCTCCACTATTTTTGTAGCCGTCACAAATGCGCCGATGGCGGAAACCCAAACGCGCTGATCGCAGCAAACGGGAAAATCTACGGCACAAATAGTAGCGGCGGCGGAGGTTTCGGCGGCCAGCAATATGGCACGGCTTTCACGCTGGATCCGCAAACGGGCGCGGAGAAGGTAATCCACGACTTTTGTCAGCAGCAGAATTGCCCGGATGGCGGACAACCTTCGTCCGGACTGACCGCTGCGCGAGGCAAGATGTACGGCGTCACCGTGAATGGCGGCACGGCCTTTCGCGGCACGGTGTTTGAGCTCGACCCGAAAAGCGGCGCGGTGACCGTGTTATATTCGTTTTGTCAGCAGCAGGATTGCCTGGATGGCCGCAACCCGAGTTCGCCGGTCACCATAATGGGCGACATGCTGTACGGCACGACGATTGGGGGCGGCGAATATTGCGGCGGATCTTGCGGCACCGCGTTTTCGATCGACCTTAAGACCGGCACGCAAAATGTCCTCCATTCCTTCGACAATGATGGCGACGCGGAGTTGCCCAGGAATCTGATCGCCGTGCACGGAATACTTTACGGGACGTCCTATGGCGGCGGCACCGGTGGAGGAAGCACGGGATGCGGCGTCTATGGCTGCGGAACGGTATTTTCCATCGATCCGAACACGGGCGCCGAGACAGTCCTATATTCGTTCTGCAGCCGGAATAATTGCGCCGACGGTACCCTTCCCGCAGGCGGCCTGATCGCGGTCAAAGGCATGCTGTACGGCACGACGGAATCCGGCGGAGACGGCAAAAGTTGTTATTACGGTTGCGGGACGGTGTTCTCCATCGATCCGGGCACCGGTGCGGAAAAAGTCATTTATTCCTTCAAAGGCGGGACGGATGGCGAAGTCCCCGATGCCGGCCTGACGGAAGTGAATGGGACGTTCTACGGCACGACGAACGCCGGGGGCGGTGTCAGCTGCTATGGCAGTTACGGTTGCGGTACGGTGTTCGAACTTTCGAAGCAGTGATTTCTTCAGATCGTCGGACGGAACCCGTTTGCGTTCGCCGGCTCGCGCCGCACGCGGCTCTCACTTTGGCCCCCAAATCGGTTTCGACCTCGTGCAGATCGTAGGTCTGTTCATGGCAAGCCTAACCCGCACGCCGGCGCCAAGCGCGGCGCCGCGAAATGAACTATATTTCCCATTTTTTGAGGAAATATAGTTCATGTTCAGCCATCAATCAGCGTTCAGGGCGTCACCTTGAACACGGTGCCGGCCCCGGCCGCCCCGCCCTCGTAGGTCGTGCCGTAGAGACTGCCATTGAATTCGAGCAGGCCGTCAACCGGGCCTGCGCCATCCGCGCCGCCCTGAAAGGAATAAAGCACCGTCTCCACGCCGGTCGTGGTGTCGAACGAAAACACCGTACCTTGGCCGCTGACGCCGCCCTGGAATGTCGTGCTGTAAAGGGTGTCGCCGATCACGATAAGGTCCGCGTTGGGCAATCCGCCGTCCGCACCGCCCGTAAAGGAGTACAAAACCGTTTCGGCGCCCGTTGCGGGGTTAAGCGAGTACACCGTACCGGAATGATACGCTCCACCCGAAGCTGTCGTACCGTACAGGGTTTTGTGGATTTTGGTCAGCCCGCCGGCGGGCTGACTGCCGTCCGTACATTTCGGCTGGCTGCAAAAAGGATAAAGCACCGTCTCGGCGCCAGTCGCCGGGTCCACCGAGAACACCACACCGGCTCCATTTGCCCCGCCTTGGTTGGTGGTGCCATAGAGGTCATTTCCGAGCCCGCCCCAACTGTGCAGGCCCGCAAATGGGTAAGCGCCATCCGCGCCTCCCTGGAAGGTGTACAAAACCGTCTCGGCCCCGGTCTTGCGGTCGACGGAGAACACCGCGCCGTAGCCGCCGCTCGTTCCGCCATTAACGGCCGTGCCATAGAGAATGCCACCGTGGGCATCCAGGCCCGCGCCGATGATGGCGCCGTCCGGACTGCCCTGAAAGGAGTACAAATTGCTCTCGGCGCCGGTTGCGAGTTTGATACTAAACACGGTGCCGTAGCCCGCGGCGCCGCCCTGTTGTGTTGTGCCGTAGAGGAAACTGCCGCTTTTGATCAGGCCCCCATAAGGCCACACGCCGTCCGAGCTGCTGCTCCCAAACGAGTACACCACCGTCTCGGTGTCTGTCGTGGGGTCGATCGCGTACACGGTGCCGTTACCGCTCGCGCCGCCATAAATGGTCGTGCCGAAGAGGGTTCCGCCCACATTCATCAAGCCAGCCCAAGCACCCATGCCGTCCGCGCAACTTGCCTGGCTGCAAAATGAATATACCACGCTCTCGGTGGCGGCCTCTGCGGCCGAAACGGCCAGAACCGCAGCCGATGCCAACGCGCCGGCAACAAGACCATTGCGAATGTGAAACATAAAAGAGCCCTCCATTGATGATGGGAATCACAGCCGCGTGAAATGGATATCCACGAAGCGCCGACACGCCTGGACGCAAATAATTGGACTACGCAGAAACTTAGACAGGCAGGGTGGCACGCGACCGCTCGGGCCAGTGCACGCAAAAGTGTTGCCCCGGTTCCGGGACAATTGCAAGTCGGATTTGTTCTTATGATTCTGGATAGCGAAGCGTGGAATATGGTTAGCTCTTCGATCGCCGAGAGATCCCGCCTCCCCGAAATTTGATACGCTCCGCTCGCAAGTTTCGACCACCAACGTGAGTGGTATCGCGTGTTCAGGTGCTAACCTTAAAAACTCCGTGCCAGCTTATGCATTTCTCAACCTGTAAAATCCCGGGACATGAACTTGGAGTGCACCCTTACAGTGAGACAGGATAAATGGGGGACAGTTCTCAAGGAGAGAACTGATGGCAAAGAAGCCACGGTTGTTTAGCGCGGAGACAAAGCTTTCTATCGTCAAGCGCATGCTGGCTGGTGAAGAGGTCAAAGCGCTGGCCTATACCGGCGACAAAGCAGGCGCGAAGAAACAATTTGCGACCGCAGCGGGGCTGGAACTGACTAACGAAGAGCACTTGAAGTGATAGCGCACGTATGTGCAAGGCGGCGAGCATTAAGGGGGGCCGCATTTTCAAGTTTGAAGATAGGAGCCAACTGTCCTCGCTTTTCTGACCGGAGTTTGAGCAGGAGGGACTTTCCAATCAGAGAAGCAACGCGCTTAGTCGAAGCTTCGGCACATTTCGGTTGTGCAACCGCTTTGGGCGAGGATTTGGTTCCCTCTTCAATATTGCAGAGCGGCGAACGCGCGATTTTTGGCTATGCGTGGCATTCTCGAACTGATTCGCAACTGGCCGTAAAGCCCAAGATAAAGGAGTACAAAAGTCGCTCATGATTGACAATGAATCGGTGCTCGGCCCAGTGGACATTCACTACGATTCGG
>DASXXW010000193.1:0-18544 GCA_036502865.1 Rhizomicrobium sp. | reverse complement strand
ATGCTACCCATGCATCCGACGCGGGCGTAGCTTAGTGGTAAAGCGGCGGCTTCCCAAGCCGTTGATGAGGGTTCGATTCCCTTCGCCCGCTCCAGTGGTTTGCCCAGTTTAGTCCACACAGATCTTGTCGCTGCTTCATAAATTCTTTTAAGCTAACGTGAGCAATATTTATTATCTGTGCTGAGCGAAGAAGATATGAAAATCAGTACGGCCTTGGCGCTGCTAATCATGCTGCTGCCCGGCGCGGCTCACGCCCAGCAACTAAAACCCATGGCGAAGGGGGTTTTCGACGGCATCCCATTAGATCAAGCGATGTCTACACTCCGTGTGCTTGGAAAATGGATACTCCCGCGGGATGGCACGTTACAAGTATTCACAATGTCGGGTGGTTCGCAAAAGGGATGCCTCGGCGCAGAAACCGATCCAGACCAATGCGCTTCCGCCCGTCTATATGTCGCCGCTGAAGATTCGCCGGTTGAGGTCAATGGTTTGGCGATCAGGTTTAGCCCTGAAACATATTTCCTGTTGCGTGGAGTAAATGGACTTGGCTGGTACTTACCCGAAAATGAACCGCTTAAGTTCATCACTGATGATCACTTTTCGCTTCTCGTTTGTGGATCGAAATTTACAACACAATTAAGTGATGGGGCCGTTGTTCCTACTGCCTACACTTTGGACGTCACAAGACAACACGAAAAAGATAACAGATATTCATTTAGCGCAACCATGGAAAAGTACGGCGATAATCTCGTGAAAATTGGTTGTGGCGCAGACCACATGATGGCGCGCGACGAGAACTTCCACGTAGTCCCAAGTCTCATGCAGCCAGGCGCGGCGCCTCGCTAATTGGCGGAGCTATACTAGCGGTCCGCCCGCTCCAACTACATGTTCCAGGGCTGCATCGGTATCCATCCGATTGAAAAGAGATAGGCTGCCGCGACGAGCAAGGCGGCCGAATTTATCATGACATAGGCACGCACGATGGCGCGCGCATTTGCATGGCGGATGGCAAGCACGAGGCCGGTCAAGGCCAGCATTGGAAACAGGATGCTGCCGGCGAGTATTGTCACCGAGTAGGGCCCGACATCGGCAAGCTGATGCAGCGCGCTGGTATTGGAGCCGGTAACAACCATCAAGGGCAGGATCATCATGGTGCAGAGCGCAACCGTCGAAAGAAGGGGAGCAATCCGCATCAGTAATCCGCCGCGATCCGCAAGCCGCCGGCGCGCTGCAAAATAAAGCCAGGGCAACAGCATCAAGAGGCCGGCAATAGCGCCCAATAAGCATGTCGTGGCGACAAGCGCTTCCGCAGCAACCAGCCAAGCAGGCTCTCGGACCGCCCCGCCCGTGAACGCACCGATCTTGTAGGCCTCTCCGCCATCCTCGACGAAGGCCAGAGTAGGGTTCTCATACTCCGATCTGCGGAACAAATGTTCGGATACCGGATAATACTCATGGCTGCCGTTCAGCCCGCTGAGCGTGATTTTGCCGTTTTGCGCGGTGACGCGGAATGTATTGAGGATTTCGACATAGGGACGCAGAAGCGCATTTGGCGGCGTGTTGACGCGATAAAATCCGGTCCAGCGATCCAGTGCCGCCTGATCGAGATGTACGATCGGCTTTGGCTGCGCGGCGAGACCACGCGTAAGATAGTCCTGTACGGCTTGAGCAGCGGGTGTTCCAAAGTCGACCCCCGTGCCGCCATTGGCCATCAGAACATAGCCGCAATCGCAGCGGCGGTTGTAGCCGTAGACCGAGGTGAAGGAGTCGATTTGACCGTTATGGCCGCGGAAGGAAATGCCGGTGTTGGGAAAGATCGCGTTGCCGAGTCCATAGCCATAGGTGAAGCCGTTTTGCGAGGCGAGGTTGGTTTCGCTGCGCTCGATGCGGGCGATGGACTGGGGAGAGAGAATGTGTGCGTTGTCGACAGTTCCGTTCGCCAGATAAAATCGCACCAGCTGGGCAAGTTCGCGTGCGCTGACATTCAGCGAGCCGGCCGGTTTCAGCACGATGTATTGATAGGGCGTTATCGTTCCGTCGGGCGCGTAGCTTCTGGAAATGCGCTGCGCGAGATCTGGCGGGAGATCGAAATCGGCCGTCGCCATGCCCATCGGCCGTAGAACCGCGTCGCGCATATATTGGTCGAAGGTCTTGCCGGAGGCGCGTTCCATCGCAAGTGTGGCAACTGCCGGTCCGGCATTGTCGTAAACCATGAAACGTCCGGGCGCCCACCGGCTGACGAATTCCGAACTCGAGAATTGGACGCCCTGCAGCACCGACCAGGATTTTTCATCCCTGGCCAGCACGCGCGTGGAAATATCGGGCCAGCCCGTCGTGTGCTCCAGCAGATTGGCAAGACGAACGGGATTTGTTTGCTCCCATGCATTGGTGAAATGTACGTCGGGGGCAAAATCCGTCAGTTTCTCGTCGAGCGAGAGTTTGTGCCGCTCAACCAGGGTCATGATGCCGATCGACGTGAAGCTTTTTGAAATTGAGCCGGCGCGGAATGGTGTGTCTGCGGTCGCGGAGATATGGCGCGCAAGATCGGCATAGCCATAGCCTTTCGCGAAGGTCACATGGCCGGCCTGCACCAGCGCCACCGACGCGCCGGGAATATGAGCGTCCTTGAAGGCTGCTCCGAGCCTGGCGTCGAGCTCCGCTACCGACTTCGCAGGTGCCGGCGCTGCGGCGCTCGCGGGCGACACCGCGAAAAGCGCGATCGCCAATACATAAATCCATGGTTTCATAGCCTGCCTCCGATGCCGCACTTCCCCTTGCGTGAGCGGCGAACTGGTTGCAGCTATCGGTAGCGTCTGGCTCCCAATCAATAGAACGAAGCATTGCGGCGCGCGCATAGCCGGCCATGCATGAAATGGGGGCCGCGGAGTTCGTTTTGAAACAACGACTTGTCATTGCAGCCCGAATTCGGCACGTGCCGCGAGACAAACAGCTGCGCGGCCTTCGAGCGCTCGGAGCGCTAAGACACCGACCTCTTACGGGCCAATAGTTTCAACGCTTCGCCGACGGCGCCGGAGGCAAGAAATCCCGCGATGCGGAGCGTTGTCATAACACCCAACGGCTTGTCGGGCAGTGCATCCGGATTTCCGACGAGTGTTGGCGGCGAAAACAGCGGCTGGAAGCGCCCGCCAAAATATTCCGTCGAAATTCTCTCGTTCAGGGCCTGAAAGCGGACCTGGAGCCGGTCCGCCAGTTCCTCTGGTACGACAAACTTCGTGCCGCCGCGCCGCTGTTGGAGGATGTAAACGGCAAGCGCACGAACTGCACGCGTCCGCGCCTTGAAAGATAATGGTAAATGGCGATTGATGGCGCGCAGGAAGGTGAGAGATTCCGTATCCAGCGATTCATTGCAGCGCGGCACCCGCGACAATTGAGCGGCATTGATTCCGACGGTAGCTGAGAAATCGGCAAGCAGATCGCCGTTCGCGAAGTCTGCGGGCTCGAAGCGCCGTACGATCAGGTTTTCCCGCCCGAATGTGCCCGCCCAGCGGTCGAGCAGTGTTTTGTAGTCGGTCAATGGTGAAACGCCAGGCCGGAAATTCTCCCAGCCGCCAGCCTGGATGACCGTCGTGTACCGGCTGATCAGGAAGTCCACCTGATTGCGAATGTAAACAATGATTTTTGTTTGCTTCGCTACTTGTGAACACAATGATCGAATTCGTTCCAGTTCCGCCGGGCTTCGTATCCGGGAGCTCAGGAGCTCGCTTGAGAGAATGATCTTGGATACATTGCTGGACGCAACCTCGTCTTCCAACTCGTGGGTCAGTTTGCGGCGGTAGGCAGAAATTTGTGCGGGCTGCGAAAGGCTGCGCGCTTTGCGGGTACCATCGATACGATTGTCGTCCAGTGAGAACGCAACGAGGGCGGGATGACTCACCCGACCGGGAGCTGAAGGATAGAGAAACCCTTGCGAGCGCAGAGCTGTTCTATTCGCCGCCAGGAAATTCTGAATGGAAGTCGTGCCGGTTTTTTCGGTGCCGATATGCAGCCAGCACTGCGCAATCATCTGTCAGGTAAAGGTAAGAGTGTCATCTAACATGGAAGTGAAAGAAACCGCGGGCGAAAGCCCGAATGCGTCTCGCCCGCGGAAAGCAATCTTACCGGTAGCACCAGCCGCGATGGCAATGGTAGCGGTCACGCCAGTAATGGCCATGCCAGTAATAGTTGTAGTAACCGCCATGCCAGCGATATCCCCAACAACGATGATGCCAGCCGCAATAGTGCCCCCGGACGGGCGCCCCCACGGAAACCCCGACAACGACGGCGGAAGCCGGCACGGTAGCGGCGATCGTCGTGAGAGACAGTGCGGCCGCCAGAACCGCTTGCTTCAAATGCATGATGAACCTCCTGCTGATTTACGACGCATGGCGCAAAAACGCGTCCGCCCCATAGAAGGATGCTATCGTTAACAAATATTTACCAGTGGGGAAAGCGGAAAGGGGCTAAGCCTCCTCGTCCAGCGCCATTCTAGAACCTCGGCGAATCAGCGGGACGAAGCCAGATCCGGAGCTGCCGCACTGCGCGGAATGCCTCTCCCCATCCGACCCGGCGGCCGTCACCGCCAAAGCCGGGCACGGTGAGACGAATATCCAGCGGTAACCGAGCGCGCTCTTACCGACGTCCGATCGCCATTGTAACTAATTACTGACGCGAAAGCGATCGTACCCGGTTCCGATCTGTTTGGTTGGGGCGCCGGTCTTTTTGCCCCGGAGGTATCATCGCAGCGCCGTCGATTTCAGTGGAGTGCTATCCGGCAACATTGCGACAAAGTTACTTGGAATCGGCGTGCGCCCGCTTGCCTAACCCGCCCTTGTTCGGCCAAGCTTCGGGCATGGATGAGCAGGCCGTGAAAATCCGGGTTGCGCTGCCCGACGATGCCGCCTCGGTTGCGCGCGTTTATGTCGAATCCTGGCACGACACATACGCGGCGATCCTTCCGAAAAAACTTCTCTGTGCGATGACGCCGAAGGGACAGACGGCCCGATGGCGGGCGGCCATTGCTGCGAGCCGCCGCGAACAAGTTCTCGTGGCGGAATGCAGTCAGTTCGGCATTGTAGGAATGTCCAGTCTCGGTCCGTGCCGCGATCCCGCCCTTGGTTATGACGGCGAAGTGTACACCTTGTATGTGGATCCGGGATTTCTGGGGCATGGCGCGGGCCGTGCTTTATTGCGAGCAGGTTTTCTGAATCTGCACGAGCGCGGTTTTTCGTCCTGTATGGTTTGGGCACATGCGCATAATCCGGCGCGTTTCTTTTATGAGGCGATGGGCGGGAGGCTGGTTGCGGAGCGCGTCCAGGCGATGATGGGCGATCCCGTGCCGGAAGCGGCCTTCGGTTGGCGCAAGCTTGCGCTTGTAGAGCGCAGCACAGCGCGCTGAAGCGCAATTTATTTGTTCTTCAGATCGGCGGGCATGATGAAGTCGACGAGAGAGCCCTGGGCGGCCGCTATCTCGCTCCATTTGTTTGTATCGAAATCGATGACGGTCAGCGCCGCGGTTGGATATTTGAACATCAGCGCAGATGCAAGACGCCGCTCTTCGGCATTGCGCGGATCTCTCACCATCATGCGGGCAATTTGCTCCAGACCGGGATTGTGGCCGATATAGAGCAGATTCGCCGCGTCATCCTTCGCGGCATTTATGCATCGCAGGATTGTTCCGGCGGATGCGTCGTATAATACATCGAGAAATTTGACGTCCGGCCTCACGCCGAGCTCCGGACCCGTATGTGCCCAGGTTTCGCGCGTGCGCGCGGCGCTGGAACAAAGAACGAGCTCTGGCAGATACCCTTTCTCGCGCATTGTGCGGCCGATCAAAGCAGAATCACTCCGTCCGCGATCAATCAGCGTGCGGTCCTTGTCGTGCTTCTCGTCATGCGGTCCGGCTTTGGCATGGCGGAGAATGAGGAGGCGCCGCATGAATCAGGCCGGCCGATATCGCGCCTCGGCTGCGCGCTCGAGCGCGGCCGCTGTCAGCCGGTCGATGGAAAGATTGCGGCGGAACAATTCCACGATGCGCACTTCTTCCAGCCTTATGTGCGGCTCGGCCAGCGCCACTTCGAGTGCGAGCCAATAGGCGGTCTCGCGCAGAGATTCCGGAAGCGCGTCGCGGATGAGGCCGAGTACGGCATCGAGCCCGTCCGGCTCCTGCAGAATCTCGGCGCATTCGCGCGACACCGAAAGCAGCCGGTGGTCGTCGAAACCCTTGAACACCGGCAGCGTGCGAACGATGTCGCCGATGGTGCGCAACTCGCTTTCGCTCATGGTGCCGTCGGCTGCCGAAACGACGACCATCAGATAGACGAGTGCGGTGTGATGACTGATAGCGTTCATGAAACCCTCGAATTCGCGCGACCTTAATGCGGCTTGACCGGAACGGGCAAGACGCTGCACCAACGCCGGCCGCAAGAGGAGATCGGGATTGGGATTGAATAAGGATCGGTCGGGCTGGCGTCCACGCACCATTGCGGTTCGCGAGGGACAGACGCGAACGCCGTTTCAGGAAACGTCAGAAGCGCTGTTTCTGACATCGGGTTATGCCTATGACACGGCGGAGGAAGCGGAAGCCCGGTTCAAGGGCGCGGACGGCTTCATCTACAGCCGATACGGCAACCCCACGACATCCATGTTTGAAGCGCGCATGGCTGCGCTCGAGGGCGCCGAGGCTGCGCGCGCCACGGCGAGCGGCATGGCGGCGGTGACGGCTGCGCTTCTCTGTTATCTCCGCAGTGGCGATCATGTGATCGCCGCGCGCGCCATGTTCGGTTCGTGCCTGTATGTCATTGAAGACGTGTTGGCACGCTTCGGCATTTCTCACACCTTGGTGGACGGTGAAGATATCGCGCAGTGGAAGGCCGCGCTGAAGCCTGAAACGCGAATGTTCTTTCTCGAAACGCCCGCAAACCCTACGCTTGCCATTGTGGATTTGCGCGCGGTTGGCGCACTTGCGAAGCAGGCAGGCGCGAAACTGGTTGTGGACAATGCGTTCGCCACACCGATGATTCAGCGGCCGCTGGAATTCGGGGCCGACATCGTCGTCCATTCTTCTACCAAATATATAGACGGGCAGGGCCGGGCGCTCGGCGGAGTCATTCTCTGCGACCAGGAATTTCTCGACACGCATTTGCAGGTCTTCCTGCGCCATACGGGGCCGTCGATCAGCCCGTTCAACGCCTGGCTGCATCTGAAGAGTCTCGAAACGTTGGCGCTGCGCATGTCGGCCCATTGCGCCAATGCCTTGGCGGTTGCGGAATTCCTTTCGGTGCAGCGCGGCGTTACGCGCGTGCTATACCCGTTTCATCGCGATCATCCGCAATACGAATTGGCGCGATCGCAAATGTCGGGCGGCGGCGGCGTGGTTGCGTTTGAGATCGAAGGGGGAAAGGACGCGGCGTTTCGCCTTTGCAATGCATTGAAGCTGATCGATATCTCCAACAATCTCGGCGATGCGAAAAGCCTGATCACACATCCCGCGACGACGACACATCAGCGGCTTGCGCCGGACGCACGCGCGGCGCTGGGCATCGGCGATGGAATGCTGCGCCTTTCCGTCGGGCTCGAAGACGAAGCCGATCTGTGCGAGGATCTTGCGCAGGCTCTCACGCATATTTGAAAGGGATTGCCATGTCCGAACATCGCGCACAGCTTCGCTGGAAACGGACGAGTGCGGATTTCACCTATCAAAATTACAACCGCGCGCATGAGGTGTTGTTCAAGGATGGCGCGATCGTACTTCCTTCGTCTTCGGCGCCGGAGTTTCTCGGCGATCCCGAACGCGTCGACCCCGAGGAAGCGTTCGTGGCTTCGCTCTCGGGCTGTCACATGCTGACTTTTCTCGCCATTTGTGCGCGAAAACGTCTGTCTCTCGAGTCTTATGAGGACGATGCGAATGGTGTCCTCGAGAAAGGGCCGGAGGGGAAACTATGGATCGGCCACGTCACGCTCCGGCCTTTGGTGCGGTTTTCGGACGGCGTGGAGGTCACCCCGGCCCAGCTCGAGCAGCTCCATCATCAGTCGCATTCTGACTGTTTCATTGCCAATTCCGTACGGACAGATGTCCGCGTGGAACCCCGGAACTGAAGCAGACTGTTAACGGAAGAGGTCGGAAAAGCTTGCCTTTGGCGGGGCGCCCGCGCGATAATTCGGGCATGGAACAGCGTGAATCCAGCCGCCCCGCGCCGCCGCCCCGCAAACATACCTATGTGTATGAGCGCACCACGGGCAACATCCGCGTGGCCGTAAAGCCGGCCTATCTCGACGATCAATCCGACCCGTCGGAGAGCCGCTACGTGTGGTCCTACGCGGTCACCATCGAGAATCTGGGCACGGAAAGCGTTCAGGTGATCTCGCGCTACTGGCACATCACCGATGCGCGCGGCCATGTGCAGGAAGTGCGCGGGCCCGGCGTGGTGGGCGAGCAGCCGGTTCTCGAGGCGGGTCAGGCCTTCGAATATTCCAGTGGTTGCCCGCTGCCGACGCCCTCTGGCGCAATGGTAGGGCGTTACCAGCTCCGCTCCGCTTCCGGCGAATCCCTGGAGGCGGATATTCCCATGTTCCTCCTTGAAAGCCCTTACGAGCGCCGCCAGATTCACTAAGGCAAAAGCCGCTTCTGGGGGGCGTCACAGGGAAACCGGATGCCGTCATCACCGAAATTGCGCGCGGAATTGCCTGCGCCCGAAGGCCGGCCGTCTCGCGCCGAGGCCGAACAGGCGATCGAGACCTTGCTCAAATGGGCCGGTGACGATCCGGCGCGCGAAGGTTTGCGCGACACGCCGGCCCGGGTGGCACGCGCCTTCGAGGATTGGTTCTCCGGGTACCGCGTCGACCCGGAAGATTATCTCCGCCGCACCTTCGAGGAAATCGAAGGCTATGACGACATGGTCGTGCTGCGGGATATCCGCTTCGAATCCCATTGCGAACATCATCTGGCGCCGATCATCGGGCGTGCGCATGTAGGTTACCTGCCCACCAACAGGGTGGTTGGGATCTCCAAGCTTGCACGCGTCGTCGAGGCTTTCGCCCGCCGGCTCCAAGTGCAGGAAAAAATGAACGCCCAGATCGCCCGCTGCATCCAGAAGGTTCTGGAGCCGAAAGGCGTTGCCGTGGTGATACAGGCCGAACACCAATGCATGACCACGCGCGGCGTACACAAGCCGGGGGTCAGCATGGTGACATCGAGCATGCTGGGCGAGTTCCGCACCAACCCGCTGACGCGCCGCGAGTTCCTGAGCGTGATCGGCAATCCTTCCTCCACGATGGAAGCCTGAGCGCGGCGCGCTCTGGTCTGGCATTTTTATCGCCTTCCGCTACAGTCCCCCTCGGAGCAAGAGAGTTGCTCCGGACAAAACAAATGGGGGTACACATGCAAAAACTTCAAACACTGGGAATGGCCGTGTTGCTCGTTTCGGGCGCGGCTTTGTGCGCCACGTCGGCCATGGCCGCGAGCGACAATTTCAACCGCGCCGCGCTGGGGAAGAAATGGGTCGTTACGTCGGGCACGCTCGAGATCAACAATGACGAGATGCAGGGCAGCAATGAAGGGCTCGGCTATTTCAAGAAATCGAAGAAGAACACGGCCGTAAGCGCCACGGTCATCGCGACGAATACCGATCTGGAATATGGCGCCGTCGTATCGGGCGATATCGCCTCCGGCAACAATGCGTTTGTGAAAATCCAGGGCGAGAGCGACGGCGCATTCCAGGATGGCGGGTTCTACACCGGCAATAATGGCGGCGGAGACTTCTTCGGCCTTTCTTCGGAAGTACCGAGCCCGGCCAAAATCTCGGTTGAATTCTGTGGCACGGTTGCGACGCTGACGATCAAAAGCAGCGCGCCGACGCAGAAATACACCTATGATTACGGCACGACGTTCGGCGGCGGCGGTGGCCTCGGCACCTATGGCAGTGTCGCGCTCGACAATTATAAGAGCTCGAACAAGACAAGCTGCGCGCCCGACAAGGACGCGATCCGCATCACCCATTCCGATCGGGTGGATCCGACGCTGAAAAAATAAGTCGGAATAGTCTTACTGATTACATGTCACCGCCCGTACCGAAGACGCACCGGTACGGGCGGTGTTATTTTATGTGGCTCACTCCGACCACTGAGCCAGCCAATCGGCGATCGCCTGTGGCGTCATGCTGCGCGCATCGGCCAGCGCCGAGATGTGATCACGGTTCACCAGATTGCCGTTTTCATCAACGATCAGCACGCTCGGCACGCCTTCCAGCCGCTTGGTAATTCCGTAACGTGCCGGCACCTGGAGGTTCTTGTTGAAGCGGCCGACATCGATACTCACCAGGACATAATGCGCCGCGAGATAGCGATGCACCTCGGGCAGATCCATGATGCCGGCAAGCACGCGGCAATCGCCGCACCAATTGCCGCCCAGATCGATCATCACCCGCTTGTGCGTAGCCTTGCCCTCGGCGAGTGCTGCGGCCACTGCCGCATCGGCATTGGCGCTCTCGTCATAGGGCCGGTCCGGAACGGTCAGGTCGCTCAGCTTGGCGATCGAAACGGCAGGGGCCTGCGGCGCGGCAATGGCGGACAAAGGTGCCGCGGCCAGCGCAAGCACTAGGGCGAAGGCTTTGGGGCGAAGGATCATCTCTCGGGTTCCCGGATAGTGTGTTCTGCCTGAGAATGGGTGTCCGCCACCGGAAAGCAACCCGTGAGCGCCGAAAAGCCGTTCAGCGGATTTCGAATGTCACACTGACACTGGCGCTCAGGCTGTTCTCGCCGCTTGCGATGGGCACGGCTGCCGCGGCCATCTTCATCGCCATGGGCGCGAAGGACCTAGGCATCTCCGTGCCACCTTCGCTGACCGCGAGGACGGGACCAAGGCTCAGACCCGCCGCCGTCGCATAGGTCTGCGCACGCGCGATCGCATCTTTCATCGCCGCCGCGCGCGCCTCCGCCAGCAACGGTTTCGGATCGCGGATGGTGAAACTCATATTGCCCAGCGAATTGGCGCCCGAAGCCACCAGCGCATCGAGTGCCGCGCCCAGTCTGCCCATATCGTCCACCGTCACCATCACTTCGTTCGAGACCTGATAGCCGGTGATGCGCTGCGCCGGATTGCCGTTGCGGTCGCCCGCATATTGCGGCTCGACCGAGAAACCCGAGGTCTGGATCGATTTATCCGGAATGCCCAGCCGGTTGAGCGCGGCGAAAACCTGGTTCATCGCCTGTGTGTTGGCGGCGAGCGCATCGGCCGCCTTGCGCGCCGTGGTGACGACTCCGGCGCTCAATTGCGCCTGGTCAGGCGCGGCTTTCGCTTCGCCCTCACCGGTGACGGTGATCGTCCGTGGAATGGCGCCGGGCGCACCGGCCTCCTGCGCAAAGCCTTGCTGCGCGGCGAGCGCGAAGCCGGCCAGCGCAATTCCGATCAAACCTCGCGACAGGCGCATCGCCGCCTCCTTCGACCCAGAGCGTCCAGCCTCGCCGCCGATCGCGGCCTTTCTGCGGCGCCTGTGGCCGGGCTCGACCCGGGCACCAACCCTTCACCATGGCCGGGCTCGACCCGGCCACCCAGCCGCCACGCGTCCGCGCGGCGAATGAGTCACCTCAACCCGCCCCACACAAAAGGCGATGGTTGTCCGCGCCGAATCCGCCCTGTAAGAAACCTTCCTCTCAAGGGCCTGTAGCTCAGTTGGTTAGAGCTGACCGCTCATAACGGTCTGGTCGGGGGTTCGAGTCCCTCCGGGCCCACCATTTCACCCAAAATTTTCCCGAGATTTTGCGGCGACATTTGAAGCACTACCAAAAAGTTCGCGCGCAGAGGCGCGGAGCCGCAGAGAGAATTTGCGGAAGAAGATCGGGAATGCGCGCAGGATAACTTGTGTGGCGGGGGACGAGGAATATTTCCTCCGTGGCTCTGCGCCTCTGCGTGATCTTTCTCTTCAATCCTCAGATTCTCTGGCCCTCTGCATAACAATACGCAAACCCTCAAGCATCGACATTTGTGACAGGAGAAGTAGGTGTTTCCTCTCTAAACCATTGCCGCGCATCTCCCGTGAACAGGAAATAAAACGCGACGGCTCCCAGAATGTTCGATGATAACTCGATGGCTGTCAGTGGAAGCTGTCTCACGGAAAACATCGCGGGGTCGAGAAATACCAATGGCAACGATATGATATACGACACGAATAACACCCAGCGCGCCCAGTTTTTCCGGCGGCGAACGGCGAACCATAGAAACGGCAGCAGTGTCGCCAAAGAGAGTAGCGTCCAAACCGTCGAGAGCGACATCTGGACGGACGGTGTGATGCCGAGATCGTCCAGCGCCGAAACCGGCGGCGTCAGCGGGATTTCTGCGGCGCCGATCAGGAATGACGCCCACCAGAGCCACAGGAAGCGTCTCACATTGATGGGCATATGCGGCGCTCCCTGCGTTTAGCGGCATGGGCAATGGTTTTCCGCCGGGGCGGCAAAAGCAACCATTGCGATGTAATGTCGTTGCCGTGTGGGGGCACCACACCGACGTTTGACGAGAAGCAGGTTGATGCCGAATGCGAGGCTGATTTCACTTGCCACGGCGTTGCCTGCCCATGTCCTGCTGCAGGATGAGGCGGCGGCGGCGGCGCGAAGCCTGTTCGGTAAGCGCTATGCCGCATTCGACCGCATGGCCGCCGTTTTCGATAGCGCAGGGATTTACAAGCGTCATTCGGTGCGGCCGCTCGAATGGTTCCGCGAACCGCGCGGCTGGAAGGAGCGGACATCAGCCTATCTCGACGGCGCGCAACAGCTGTTCATCGCTGCTGCCACCAAAGCGCTCGAACGGGCCCGACTGAATGCCAGGGACGTTGATGCCGTCGTGACGATTTCCTCGACCGGAATTGCGACGCCGAGCCTCGATGCGCGTGTTGCGCGCGACATGGGATTCCGCGCCGATATGCAACGCATTCCCGTCTTCGGCCTTGGTTGCGCTGGCGGCGTTTCGGGCCTCGCCATCGCCGCGCGGCTCGCAAAGGCACAGCCGGGCGCGAACGTTCTGCTCGTCGTGGTCGAACTTTGTACGCTCGCCTTCCGCCTCGACCAGCTCACCAAGGCCAACATGATCGCCACCGCGCTATTCGGCGATGGCGCCGCTGCGTGCATCCTGCGCGCCGGCGATGGCGGCGTCGCGGAGATCGATTTCTGTGGCGAGCATCTGTGGCCCGGCACGCTCGACATCATGGGATGGGATGTCGATGCGCATGGCTTCGAAGTGATTTTCGCGCAGGCGATTCCGGCCTTCGCCGAAGAGAACCTTCACGCTGCCGTCGCAGGGATTCTGGCGCGCGGCAGCTTGACGATCGAGCAGATAGATCGCTTCATTTGCCATCCCGGCGGCGCCAAAGTGATACTCGCGCTGGAGAAATCACTTGGCTTGGCATCGGGCTCACTCGATCGTGAACGCGAGGTTTTGCGGGATTACGGGAATATGTCGTCTGCGACGGTCCTTTTCGTGCTCGACGAATTGTTGCGAACGGGCCTGCCACCGCGAACCGCAATGACGGCGATGGGCCCGGGCTTCACCGTGAGCTGTGTCGCCCTGAAGAGCGTGGCTTGATCGGCGCGATCTGCCTGCTTGGTTTCGTCACCAGCGAGCGCGTGGCGGAGCTGTTCCTGGCACGCCGCAACACACTTCGTCTTTTGAAACAGGGCGCGCGGGAGGTAGCGCCGGCGCATTATCCGCTGATCGTAGCACTTCACGCTGTATGGCTTTGCGGGTTGTGGCTGCTGGCATGGAATCGCCCGATCCAGCTTCCGTGGCTGGTGTTGTTCGCGATCGTGCAGGGCTTGCGTTTCTGGGTGCTGGCCACGCTGGGCGAGCGCTGGACCAGCCGCATCATCGTCCTGCCGGGCGCGTCTCTGGTAACGACAGGGCCTTACCGGTATTTCAAACATCCGAATTACGCGGTGGTGGTGGCGGAGATCGCGCTGCTTCCGCTTGTATTCGGCCTGGTGTGGTACGCGGTTGTGTTTTCGCTGTTGAATGCGTTGGTACTTTACGTGCGGATCAACGCCGAAAATGCCGCGCTGCGAGGAGCGTCAGATATCCCAGCCGCTCACGGATAGGGTCCCCGCCTCTGCATGGGCCGGTTTTGCCATGATGTGCATCGGCATGTTCATGGCGATCCTGGACGTCCAGGTGGTCGCGACGTCGTTGCCGACAATCCAGGACGCGCTCCGCATCCCGCGCGATGAAATGAGCTGGATCCAGACCGCCTATCTGATCGCGGAAGTCATCGCCATTCCGCTTACGGGATTTCTGACGCGCCTCCTTACGATGCGATGGTTGTTCGTCATTACGATTTCAATTTTCACCATCGCCTCCATTGGCTGTGCGGCAAGCGGCAGCTTCCATGTGCTGATGGTCTGGCGCGTGGTTCAGGGTTTCTCGGGCGGCACGCTGATACCTGCCGTGTTCTCCGCCGTCTTCCTGCTGTTTCCGCATCGTCTGCAAGGTATCGCCACCACGATTGCCGGCGTGCTCGCGGTGCTCGCGCCGACGGTTGGGCCGGTTGTCGGCGGCTGGATCACGCAAACCTATTCCTGGCACTGGCTGTTCCTGATCAATGTCGCGCCGGGATTTGTGTCGGCCGTCGCGGCCGCCTGCCTGCTACCCCAAGACAAGGCGCAGCTTGATCGCGCGCGGACACTCGACTTTGTTTCTATCGGGTGCATGGCGCTGGCACTTGCGGCGCTGGAAGTTGCCTTGAAAGAAGCGCCCGATCGCGGCTGGCTGTCACCCCTCGTCTGTGGCCTGCTCGCCGTGTCGGTAATTAGTGGCACCGCATTTGTGCGTCGGACGCTCGCGCGGCCTGAACCGCTTGTCGAACTCCGCACGTTGCGGGATCCGGCATTCGCAGCCGGTTGTCTGTTCAGTTTCATACTCGGCATCGGCTTGTTCGGCTCGGTTTATATGATGCCGGTGTTTCTCGCCTTTGTGCGGGGGCATGATGCGCTCGAAATCGGCACCACGATGCTGGTCACGGGAATTGCCCAACTCGCGACTGCGCCGCTTGCTGTCGCGCTCGAACGGCGGCTTGATGCTCGATTGCTCACAGCAGCAGGTTTCATAATATTTGCTGTCGGCCTTGAGATGAGCGCATTCCAAACGCCGCAGACCGATTTTGCCGGCATGTTATGGCCGCAGATCGTCCGCGGCGTGGCGATCATGTTCTGTCTCTTGCCGCCGACGCGGATGGCCCTCGGCCATCTGCCGCAGGCTGCCGTGCCTGATGCGAGCGGATTGTTCAATCTGATGCGCAATCTCGGCGGCGCGATAGGAATCGCACTCATCGACAGCGTGATTTACGGCCGCGCGCCCGCTCTCTCGCAAACAATCATAGGCAAACTCAAGGCAGGCGACATCGACACGGCCAAATTCGTCGGCATTCCGCTGCAACTATTCCGCCATCGCACGCCCGGTCCGCTCGATCCCGATACGCAAGCCATTCTGGAAAACATGGTCCGCCACGCCGCCTTCGCCCGCGCCATGAATGAGGCATGGATGCTGGCGGCGGCACTTACAATAGCGGCGCTGCCCGCTTTGCTGCTCGTTGGCACTCTCGACAGTTCTCGGTCCTACCGACAATGCAGCGACCGGAACCATAATCCCGTAGGAGGCCGTAGATAGCAAATGCCACCCCAAATGAACTCACACTCGTCAAATCCTCAACCCCTCCAATTGTTGGTGCTTGCGGGATTTCTTGTGCTGACCCTCGCGGTCGCCGTTTCGGCCGCGGTGGCGACGGAGCCGGACGTGGCAGGATGGTATCGAACGCTCGCGAAGCCGACATTCAATCCGCCCTGCAAGAAACCTTCCTCAGGGCCTGTAGCTCAGTTGGTTAGAACTGACCGCCCATAACGGTCTGGTCGGGGGTTCGAGTGCCTCCGGGCCACCATTCCGCACTGCTTCGCAACTTGGAAACACTGAAGACCCCATTCGTCCAAAGCCAAGCGGGCTATAAGCCACAGGCACTGGACGTGCGCAGTCAGAATTTTGGTTATGCTTTTCAAGTTTGCTGCTGCGGCCCTTGCTCGCTACGCCAAGAGTGCTGGCAACAAACGATAAATCAATTGGATTGGGGCTTAAATACTGCCGTGATCGTGCTCAAATCGCCAGTTGCCTCACGATCCACAGGTTCTCCAGATTGTTCGCTGCTAACTCGCCAGACTGGAGCGTTTGGACGGAAAATCTGCGCCGCCAACAATGATGCAGCTGTCATAATCTTTGGGCCAAACGGGATCAATATAGGTCGGTCCGCCTTCAGAAGGCCATATACCAACGACTCCACGGTACAGAAACATCCAAAACCGTCCAAGGGGTTATAAGCAATTATTCTGCTATGCCCAATCCGAGCTAGGAGTTCGGCGTTAGCAGACTCCGCTGCAGCATCATATCGTTTGTCAATTCCAGTTGGGATTAGTACCCAGACATCGGTTGCTTCCAGATATTCAATCGCGCCTAATGCCAGTCCGCGCTCTCCACCAAGGCCAACAATCGCAACCAAGCGACGACGCGTATCGTCCGTCCAGCCTGCAAAGTTAGGCGTCACTGGGCCAACGTACGACATCGTATAAATTTGATCCCCTAAGTCCACATAAGCGGAAGGGCAGTATGCAAACGTTACCTCAACTTCCCACGGAAGCGACGAGATCCAGGTAATTATCTTTGCAATCATCGGCCGCGACATCGATGACACATCAACAACTATACGAACGATATCACTCACTACGTTTGCACTATTTATAGTTATAACCGCCGAACGAATAAACTCAAAACCGGGAAGTTCATCCGAAAAATTCTCTATCGTAAAACCTTCACCGGCATACCAATCCAGATTCGCCTGAAAGTTGAGGCATCTTCGCTCAGCAAATGCAAATGCAAGACCGAACTTATACCGAGAGCGAAGTCGCCGCGCCAAATAGGACGATCTAGCCTCGAAACCAACAGCTGCGATTAAGAGGTCGAAGACATCCGTCTCAAGATGGTCCGATGATATGACCTGCAAGGGTGAGTTCATATTCCTCACTGCCGCTCAAATAATTCCAGCGCCTTAGAACTAGATGGTTTCGCAATAATTCCCGAAAGATTAGCTTCCAGTCCCAACAAAAGTGGCAATCGATAAGCTGCTGCCAACATGTACGAAAGTCGAAATCGTCGCTCTCTGATGCTCGCCAAGACCACGCCCTCTCCCGGGGCGGGAACATACACGATCGCACCAGCATTAACCGCTCTCTCAAGGGCATTGACGACATGATCGTCACAACTCTTATCGACCTTAAATGACAAGGCTGGTTGGGCCGAAAACTCATCCACAACAACCGCTCGAAAAAAACTGTCTCCGATCCTATCCAGCAGGTTGAGAAGACCTACGTTTCTGCCCTCCGCGTGATAGGGGAAAGTCGCAAGTAATGCACGAAAAGTATGGGCCGCATTCGCAATCTCTTCGGCTTGGCGTTCGGGCCGGCAACGCCCACCCTTTGTGCGACTTTCCTGAATCAACGGCTTGAATATTCCAATAAGCCATCTCGGATTGCCCTCGGCAATTGCGAAGAGCGAATGAGCCCCAGCATATATCGTTGGGTTCTTTCTGCTACGTCCAGAAGCAACTCGGTTTGCCTCACTTCGGGGCGTACCACGGAATGTTTCTCGAACTATAACAATAGATGCAATCCGCCGGATCAGTTCGGCCCTGTCCTTTTCTGGCAGACTATCAAGGCTTTCCAGGTCGATTCTGTGTGCATTCAGATAACTTGCAAAGCTAGGGTCCCGTTCCGCCAATAGCTTAAATCGTTCATATGCCTTACCTCCCACACCATAAGTACGTTTCCGTTCTTCGCCCGCAGGAGCGTCGAACTCGGAATCTCCAAACACCTCTTCCGGAGACTTCGCGTTTCCTAGGTCTGCTTCTATCATCGAAGCCACCAAGTGTTCGCTAAATGGATATGCGCCCTCCTTTTTGGGATACCACAGCTCCACAGTGCGATAGTCCTGACGAGGCGTTGGTCCTTTTCCATCAGGGTTAGCGACATAGGTTTTGTCGACTGGACTTAACGATAGCTTTAGGAGCAGTGGTTTCTGACCTGAACGAAGACTCTTAAAAAGTATTCGTTGAATTTCAACCGGGGCAATCTCGAGTTCATCAAAAAGCAGCGCCCAGTTACGATCCGGACAGCCAGCAAGTTCGGAAAATACCGTTGTCCCATAAGTTGCGGCTACAAGCGTGTCTAGATGAAGGAACTCCGTGTCCTGCAAGTTATTAATTGCCTTATCATCGGAACTCAGAGATTCCCGCTTTGCAATCGCTAGAATATCGTTAAGGCGCTTCATTAGCGTGATTCGCAAGGTTGAAAAGCTAAAAGGCTCATCTGGCAACTTCCAACCTATACAAAGTTGCCTTACGATCTCAACTTCGCAAGGCCGGGACAGATCAACTGTCAAATGCGCAAGTGTGGAAACTGATCGTATAGCTTCGGAAGAGCAATCTCGAAAAGCGTCGAGTAGTCCAAGCATAACGTGAGTGGTGAACGCGGC
>DASXXW010000192.1:0-2080 GCA_036502865.1 Rhizomicrobium sp. | reverse complement strand
GCCGACATCAAGGAACACCCTATAGCGTCCGCCCTAGGGCGTCCTGTGTTCCGTATGGCCTTCCGCGTGCTCGACACCGTGGCAGCGCCACTCTTCGACGAGTACATTCCGAGGCTCAAGAACGGCGCGATGATGAGCCAGCTTTCAGACTGGCTGCACGCGAACCCGGGCGCAACGGCCGAACAAAAGCTTTCCGCCGCGCGCAAGATCGTGGACAGCATCGACAATCGCTTCGGCGAAATGGTTCACGACAACATCTTCTGGGAGAAAACCTGGAAGGAAGGGCTCATGGCCGGAATGCTGTCCTATTCCTGGAACCTTGGCACCGCGCGGGAAGTCGGCGGCGGGCTGCTCGAAGTGCCGCGCGCGGTGATGGGGCGCGGTAAGACGCTCAACCTCAAGGGAGATATCAACGAGCTGTCCTTCAAGGGCGCCTATGCCATCGCGCTTCCGATCGTTTGGGGAGCCTTTGCGGCGACGTACCAGTACCTTAAGACCGGGAAGCAGCCTGCCGATCTTCGCGACGTGGTGAACCCCCAAACCGGCGGCGTCGATCCGAAGACCGGACAACCTGAGCGCCTCGCGACGTTCGGCTACATGAAAGACATCGTCGAGGGCTACCAGAAGCTCGTGCTGGAAAAAGCACCAGGCCAGTTTTTCTGGAACAAACTTAATCCTGGCATTTTGATGGGCCTAGAACTCGTTTCCGTAAGTATGGGGATGGGCGGCCTTGATTGGCGGGGTGATCCAATCACGCACCCTCAGTTGAATGATCCCCTTTTGAAAAGCGCAATTTCTCAGGCATTCGAGGTGGTGCAAAGCTTCGCTGAGGAACACGCGCCGATTTCGTATAAGAGCATCATGGAGCGGCCCAAGGGAACGCATATCGGCGTCGGCGAGCGGGTGCTTGGGATGCGCGAGGCATCGAGCTTTCGCGTGGACCCAGAGCGTGCTATCAGGACTAAGCAGGCAGTCATCGAGCGGCGGGAAACTGCTCGCAAGGCGCACGAGCGCAAAACCCGCGCGCTCCAAGAAGGGGGCGGCATCGGCCGGCATGACTTTTGAGGAAAAAGCGTGACTCGCTCGAAAGCATCCTTGAGGATCACATTCGAAAGATGTTAAAGCGAACCGACATTCCGCTTGCCGATGAGCTGCTGTTGCTCGATACCGGCGTCAAGTTGGTCATGGCCCAAGCAAAGCTGAAACCGGTGGACGATTCGGATGGGGCGTTTTTCCAAGGGGCTAACCATGCGTCAAAGTAAGCCCGAGCCGATTCGCGAGGAGGAGTTGTACGAGGCGGTGCCGCAAGCCGAAGAGCCTATTGCGCTCTTCCCGCAAGCGCGGCCTGACCCGGGGCCGATCGAAGACGTGAAGCCTCGTCCAGAAGACCCTCAACCTCCAATCTCCAGGCCAAAACCGAAGGCTGCCGCACTCTCGATTGCGCTGGACATTCTAAGCTTTCGGCTTATCCTGCTGCTCTGCTCGGCGGCATCGGCTGGACTGTTCTTCATGGCGGCTTTGTGGCCCGATCAAGGCCGGTTAGAGGCGGCAATCGCCTTCTCCGTGATCGTGACGGCGCCGTGCATGTTCTTCTATCGAAAGGTCGAGTGATGCGTGCCTTGGCCGGGTGGCGAACCGCAATGCGCTTACTTGCGCTTCTGCTATTTGCGCTTGCTCTCTGGCCACATCACGCCGCCGCCCAAATTGGCGGCACTCCGGCGGGCACGAGCGCGATCAATGCGCTCCCTGTCCAGGGCGTTACGGGCGGCGTCGCAATGCCTGTGTCTGGCACCTTTTCAGCGACGCTTGGCGGGTTCGCCCCAGCGACGCAGGGGACGCCGATTACGGCAACTACCGGGGGCGCGACGGGAACGCTTCCCGCTGGCGCGGTCGTTGTCGTGTCGAATGCCGGCTCGACGAACATCGCCTATTGCGCCCTTGGAGCGTCCGCGACGACCGCGGCGCAACCAATAGCCCCTGGGGGCGGGTGGTTTGCTTTCACGGTTGGCGCGGCAACCCAGATCACGTGCGCGACTTCGACAAGCACCACGACGGTTAATCTAATCGGCGGCGCCGGTCT
>DASXXW010000191.1:0-6754 GCA_036502865.1 Rhizomicrobium sp. | reverse complement strand
CATAGGGATACTGGCCGTCATTTCCGCCCTGAAAACTGTACAGCACTGTTTCGGTGCCATCCGGCGCAAGTTTGTAGGCGACGCCGTACCCCGCGGATGAACCGCCCCCAAAGGTCGTTCCATAAAGATTGCCGGTACTATCCAAGATCACGCCGCCAGCGGGAGAAGCACCATCGGAGCCGCCCGTGAAGGAATATAGCAGGCTCTCCGTTCCATCCGGCGTCAGCTTGAAAACCGTGCCACCAAGAGTGTGCGTTCCGCCCCCCGCTGTGGTGCCGTACAGATTGCCGGCCTTGTCCCGGATGAGGCTGCCGTAATTTGGCTGCATCCCGTCGGTGGGGCCACCGGTGAAATTGTGAAGCACCGTTTCCGTACCATTCGGTGCAAGCTCGAAGACGACGCCGTCATTGGCCGAACCGCCGGTCGTTGTCGTGCCGTAGAGAACACCCTTCCTGCCTATCACCAGACCGGCCTGGGGGTTATTGCCATCGGCGCCGCCGGTGAACGTATAAGTCGCGCGTATGGGGCCACGCCATCGTCGGCGACAACAGATTGCATGTCCATATCAATGCGCTGCGCTGCTCGGCGACGTATTGGGCATTTTGGCCGGCGCGTTGACCGCGCGGGGGGATCTCCACGAAGCGTCGATCATGGCGCGCGAAGCTGCCCCGCTTATGCGCGAGCATGGCCGTCTGTTCTGGTTGTTCGACCATCTGGCGCTGCGTGCGGGACTCGCCGGACATTGCAAAGATGCGGCGCGCATTGCGGGCTATGCCGACGCCGTCTATCGAACCTTCGAGCATCCGCGTGAGCCGATCGGGCAGCGCGCCGCCGAGCGCGTGTTGCATCTACTGCGCGAGACTCTGTCGGCGGGAGACATCGCGCAACTGAACCTGGAAGGCGCGCAACTCACCGAGGATCAGGCTATCGCGTTGGCACTTCGTACCTGACAGCGCCGCGTTCTCCACGGCTGCTCTACAGGTTCTAGGGCGTGAACTCGAAAACCGTACCGCCTCCGTCCCTCTTGCCCCCGTTGCCGGTTGTTCCGATCAGGCTGCCGGATGGCAGAAGAAGAAGATTGTCGAAAGGGTTGCAGCCCGATGAGCCGCCAAACTTGTGCAGGACGGAAAACGTTGTTCCGCTCATCTCAAAAAGCCTGCCGCACTGCTCGATCGGATCGCTTGAGGTTGTAGCGAAAATGTTGCCGAGCGTGTCCATGACAGGCGTGCTTTGCGGCCCAAAACCGCCATTGCAGGCCTTTCCTTGGCAAAACACGTGCGCGGCGGTTGTCGTATAACCGTTTGCACTGGGAGTAAGTTCAAACACGGTCCCGCAGCCGGCCTTGTCAAAAGAACATTTGTAGCCGCCATTGCCCGCTGTTCCCCACAGATTGCCGGAGCTGTCGAGCAGCAGACTGCCGTCCGGAAGGGCTCCCGCATCACAGTTCGGATTGCAAAAATCGACGAGGTCGGTTTCGGCCCAGTTGCCGTCGTTGTTAGTGAGTTCGAATACGCCGCCGGCACGACCCGTCCGGCCGCCTGCAGTGAGAGTTCCATACAGGTTTCCGGTCGCGTCCATGATCAACGGGGCACCGGGAGCGGTAACACTCACAAAACTGTACAGAGGTGCCTCCGTCCAGCCATTGCCTCCGGGCTGCAACGAGTAAACTATGCCTCCGTTGTCAGCACCTCCCTGCGCCGTCGTTCCGTAGAGCGGCGATGTGCCGTCATAGGGCTGACCTGACGATGCGCCTGCGTATGTGAAGCCTCCGCCGGGCTCGACACCGTCGATACAACCTTGCTGTGAACAGAAGGTGTAAAGTATCTTGAATGACCATGCGCCATTGCCGGGCGTGAGTTCGTAAGCCACGCCCTGGTTGTTGTTTCCTCCTTGCGTGACGCCGTAAAGATCGCCTGCCGTATCGATGATAAGCGGACCAAGGGGAACCTCCCCGTCAGCGCACTGGTACTCATGACAGAAACTGAAAAGTGACGAAAAGCTGTATCCCCCGTTGCTGTCAGGTGTCAGCTTGTAAACTGATCCGAAGCCGTTTTGTCCGCCAGCCATGGTAGTGCCGTAGATATTTCCGGACTGATCCATCACAACGCCGGAGGGGGCCCAGCCGTCGGTGCAATTCTTTTCGTGGCAAAACCTATGCAGCACCTTGAACGTATGGGCCAGGGCAGGCCCGCCCGCCAGGAATGAAGTGCCCGTCAGACTTGCAACAATCACGGCGATGCACAAAATACCGAAGCTTGCTACGTTTCGCATGCAATCCCCCATCATGTTTTCGCAATTGATTGCGGCATTCGCCGTCATGATCGGCAGTTGGGACTGAACGCCACTGGCCCGTTCCGATGAGGATAGCGGCTGGGTCGGCATCGGGCAAGATGCTCACGCGGAGACCGCGGATAAAAGATTTTCAGCACACAATGCACAAAGGATACAAATCCAAGGGCGCGCAACTCACCGAAGATCAGGCTATCGCGCTGGCACTCCGCACCTGACAGCGCCACGTTCTCTTTCATGCGTGTCTATTGAAAGAGTGATAGCACACAGACTGCATCCCCGCTTTCGCAGGGATGCAACTAATTATTTATCCCGTTTCGGGAATGTTATCCGGCGGCGGCTTCCGCAGCTTTCCACGCCTTGCCGATGAAAGCGAAGATTTCCGGCGTGATCGGCAGTTGCGGCGCCGCGGCTGGGTCGGCGAGCGCTTCGCTCCACATCGCGGTGACTTTCGCCTCGAGCCCGGCATTTCCTTGTGAGAACAACCGCACCTGCGCCATCCAGCGCCGCGCCAGATCCTGTGCTTCCGGCGAAGACGGATCGCCTTTCGCCAGCAATCTCCTTGCTTCGCCGATCAGCTCGTCCCAGACGCGTGTTGCTTCGGCTTGGTCGAAGCTGCGTGTCGCCAATTCGTTGCGTTCGGCTTCGGTGAAATGTTTCTCGATCAGCGGATTGAAAACGGTTTTCATAGTTTCGTCCCGGGTCGTCATCGTCGTCTCCTTTGCAAGTTGGATGAGATCGTCGATGGAGAGGGCATGACCGGCGGCGAGTTTCCTGCGCGCCGCGCGCACCAGTGCAAGCGCGTGGCTTACGCGGCTTTCCTCGCAGGCCAGCGAGTCTTCCTGCACCGCGAGCACGCGTTCGAGCGATATATCGCGCCGCGACAGCAATTCGCCGATCCGTGCGAGCGGCAGACCGAGCCGCTTGAGTGCCAGGATGTGATGCAGCCGGGCGATTTCTGCAGCGCCATAGGTGCGCCAGCCCGCTTCGGAACGCAGCGGTTTCACGAGCCCGCGTGCTTCATAAAGCCTGAGCGCTTTCGCGCTCACGCCCATGCGGCGCGCCACGTCTGCCGGGCTCAAATGCTGTTCCTTCACGGCCATACTTCCAATCGACCCGTGATCCTCTGAGGCCTGCCCCAGGGGCCGGGTCAAGAGGAATTTTCACACAGAGCCGCGGAGCCACGGAGAAGAAGCGTTCATCACCACAGCCACCAAGTTTATTACGCGATGCGCGCGTTAATTCTTCTTGGCGTGCTTGGTGTCTTGGTGTTCAAAAATCTCTGTGCCTCTGTGTGAGATTTTTTTGGAGTCACAAATGCACGAGACCGCGGCGGAGCCCTTTGGCGACGGCTTCGACGCGATTGGTCACGCCGAGCTTGCGGAAGATCGATTCCGCATGAAATTTCACCGTGTGCTGCGAGATATCGAGACGTCGGGCAATCGCCTTGTTGGAAAGCCCGTCGCGCAGCGCGACCAGTATCTCGATCTCGCGCGGCGTGAGCAGCGGCGCCGAATCCTCATCGTCGGACTCGAAATAAAGCGGGGCAGGGCGCACGAACAGCCCTGCCGCCACCGCCCGCAACGCCGCATCGATCTGGGCGATATCCGCATCGGGCGGCAATTGGCCCGCAGCGCCTGTGGAAAAATCGCCCAGAACAACGGCCGCCACGCCCGGTTCGATCAGCGCCGCACTATCGCTCAGCACCACATCGCAAGGTCCGAACGCGGCGATGTCATGGCCGAGCGCGCTCAACGTCTCACCGAGTTCGCGGCGCCGCCCATCGCTACTAATTAGTAACGCGATGCGTAGTCTCTCGGCACCGGTTTCCGGTTCGGGATCAGCAGCCATGACGATGCGAACCGCGATGGTGACGATGATGATGTTCGCGCCACTGCGCGGCCATCTGTTTCCAATGTTCTCCCATCCGCCGCAGATCTTCATGGCGATGATCGTCTGACGAGGCAGGACGCGCGGCAACTGTTGCGCTAACGGAGAGAACGGCGCCGGCGCGGATGAGGGTCACCTTTACGTCCTGGCCGACGCTGCCGGGCCCAAGCCGGTCAGAGAGGGCATGCATGCCGTCAAGCGCTGTGCCGTCGATCTTGAGCAGAACATCGCCCGTGGTGATGCCGGCCGCCGCAGCGGGGCCGCCTTTGTCCGCACTCATCACCATGAGCGCGCTGTCCTGTCCGGCGGTCGCGCGCATCTCGTCGGGCACGGCGACGGGCTGCAGCGCCACGCCGAGCCAGCCGCGTTCGACGCGGCCATATTGCAGCAGCTGTTCGACGCTGCGGGTGATGGTTGCAGCCGGAATGGCGAGTGCTGTGCCGTGATGCCCGAGCGTCGCCATGCCGATCAGCGCGCCGGACGCGTCGAGCACGGGGCCGCCATCCTCATTCTCCGTGATAGCCACATCCAGCGCGATGCGGCGATCGATGCGGCCGCCGGCGCGGCTGCGCCATTCGGGCGTCAGCGCGCTGACTGTGCCGAGATGGACGGTGACGCCGCCATGGCCATCGGTGCCGAAAGCAAGCGCGAGCGACCCCGTCACGGGCTCGGCCGTCCCTGGCGCCGTGCCCGGATGCGGCGCTTCGAGTTTCAGCACGGCGATGTTCGTGCCCGGATCGCGACCCGCCAGCGTGGCGCGGACGGCGTTGCCGCCGCCGGCTTTGACGTCGTAGGCGTCGGCTTTTCCGAGCGACTGTTCGGAGGTGACGACGACATCCGGCCGCCAGAGCAGCCCGGTGCCTGCATGCGAATCTCCGGCGCGGATTTCCAGCGTGAACGCGCGCGCGGTCTCTGTCTGGCGCGTCAGCGCCCGGGAAAGCTGTTCGAGAATTGTGTCGGACGCCATTCGATGTCTCCTGTGCATGTAGGCACGAAGATGCGGATCGGCGAGCGTGGGCGCCATCGGCCGGATGGGCAGGTGCGGCCCGGGCGAATGACCGGGCCAGTCGGCAGGGGCCGCCGCGGAAACGGCCTTTTAGCCCTTTATTTCCGCATATTCGTATTTCGTATAATCTATATTATGGGAAATAATGGGGCGATGTTGCGCGACGCATTCCTTTGCATGAACCCGGATCCCTGAGCACTGAAGTCGAATTAAGCGGAGCTGCTTGGGGACGCCGAAGGCGTCCATTTGTCGTACGAATAGGAAGCCTTCTCTGGCACAGGCCTTTCCATCACGGCGTCGGCAACGAAGTAAAATCTCGCCCCATATGGGCCAAAGTGCGCACGGGAAAGAGGTGAGACAGGCCCTCGTCGCATTTGAGGCCGAAACGAATAAGCTGCTGGCACTTCGTGGCAGTTAGATTTTCTGCGCCGGTCGGCGCATCGTAGCCCTGCAGAACCCGATAATCGGCAAGTTCGTACATCTCTAAACGCTTTCTTCACACCCTACCCCGATTGTGCGCCGGTCTGGAGAGAGATCGAGCCTCCTTGCCAGCCAGGGGGCAGCGTGGATCTTGGTCTCTCGGGGCGGGGCCGGGCGTTTTCCAAAAAAAAAGTGCTGTGGTGGGCCCGCGTCGCGGGTTCTAGAGTTATTGCGCCATCCCGCCGGAGCGCAGATTTGTGTCCCTGTCGCCGCTGCATTGTTTCATAGGCTCGAACAGCCACGGCTCTTACTGCGTGCCGGCTTCGTCGCGGCACAGGCCCGCCGCCGCCGCCATTCTCAAAGGCAAAGTCTGGGAAGCCGATACGCTTGCGCTGCTGGGCAGCCACGCCGCCACCGGAGATATCGTTCACGCCGGGACCTATTTCGGCGATTTCCTTCCGGCGCTTTCGCGTGCCGTTGCTGCGGACGCTTGCGTATGGGCCTTCGAGCCGTCGCAGGAGAATTTCCGCTGTGCGGAAATCACGCTGAAGCTCAACGCCATCGCCAATGTCGTGCTGACACATGCCGCATTGGGCGCGGCGCCCGGCGAAGCGCTGCTATGCATCGGCGAACAGGAGCGCCGCGCAGCGGGCGGCTCCAGCACGATCGTGTCCGAAAAGAAGGACGGTCTGGCGCATGAAATTGCGCGCGTCGTGAGGCTCGACGATGTGGTTCCTGCCCACAGACATGTTGCGATCCTCCAGCTCGATGTCGAGCACTACGAACAGCAGGCGCTCGACGGCGCGCTTGGCACCATCAGGCGCTGCCAGCCGCTGCTCGTGCTGGAGAGTTTGCCTGCCGATCAGTCGTGGTTTGCGGCGAACATTCTTTCCCTGGGCTATGACGCGGCAGGAAAGGTCGATGCCAACCGCATATTCCGCCCTGCTCCGGGCCGCTGAAATGGTTCAGCGCCGCGCGGCTTTATGCGCGGCCATCGTTGCGGCAATTTTCGCCAAGAGTGACGGACGGCCGCGGACGGCAGCTCCATCATAGCCGAGCTTGTAGGTACCTGCCGCGACCTCGAAGCAACTGACCTGGCTGCAGAGCAACGTCGTGTACGCGCTCCCCGTCTTGATGGGTTTGGAGATG
>DASXXW010000190.1:0-4930 GCA_036502865.1 Rhizomicrobium sp. | reverse complement strand
ATGCGTCGACTGGCGTCTCTCACGCTTGTTGACAGGCAATTATGTCAGGTCCGCGCGCCAAATGGACTGGCTTGCGGTTCGGAATGGTGAGTTGTTAGCACTCGCGTCGGAGCATTTCGACGTCTTTCTGACTGTGGACGGAAACCTTGCCTTTCAGCAACCAGTAACTTCAATTCCCATCGCAGTTATTGTGCTCCGCGGCAAAACAAGCCGTCTCAAAGACCTTGAGCCACTGGTTCCATCGATCCTGAAAGCAATTAAGGACGCCAAGCCAGGAATTGTACAATTTATCAGCTCTTGATTCCTGCTTCCGCCAGATCGAACTTGCTATTCAGCGCGTCCATTTCAGGGCGAGATTGTAGGAAAATCGGTCGGCCTCGTGTGCATTGACGATGCCGGTATTGACCGAACCGACCAGATGCCATGTATCGCTGAAATCATAGAGCGCTGCGAGACCGACCGCGGTGCTTGAACCGTCGTCGAACGAACTGCGCGTCTGGCCGAACATTTCGCAGCCCAATGCAAGGCTGTTTGTGACCTGTCTTTGCAGTGCCGCGCCGTAGATTTCGTAATCGCGATTCCCTGCGCCGGGATTGTTCACGAAGCCGCCGCCGCCAAATGCCGTCCAGTCGCCGAATGATTTCTGCAGCCAGACAGGCACCAGCTCGGTCACAGGACTCCCGTGCGATGCAGAGCCGACCGGAATGGATATCTGCGGAAATATTGCAGCCTGCGGAAGCCAGCCATTCTGGTCTTCTTCGAGAAAGCGATATTTCACGCCGCCGCCCAAGGGCGCCCATACGAGTCCCATGCCGCCCGGTCCGGGATTGGGGTTGAGCGGCACGGACCATGTGAGTTGCGTATCCGCGAACGCCCCGTAATTGATTTCGATGCCGGCGCCAGGCGCGTCGAACGCGCCAGTCGCGCGCGTGCCCTCAACATAGAGGTAATTCTCAAACTGTCCGGGCGGCGTCGGCTCGGGATCGTCCGTGATGTAAGGCGGCCCGGCACAAACCGGCCGGATCAGCAGCAACAACATGTTGCCGGCTATCATCGCGCTGACGAACGGGAAACCCTGCACGCTTGGCTCCGATTCCTGGGAAATCTCTAATCAGAAGAGGCCGCCGATCCAATTGAGAAGCAGCTGCGTCTTTTTGCATGATACTATGGTTATTGACACCATATGGCCACGTGTGCCATCATTGAACCAATGAAGGCAGAGCTGCTTTTCCACCAGCGCATCGATTACGACGATGGCGCTATCGTGGAAACGGTGTTGTGGCGCGTACCTTCGCCGGTTCCTCCTTCGACACATGGCCTCAAATATTCGTTGTTCTATGGCCGTCCGGGAAGCCAGGAAGTTGGATATGACAATGAACGCGGCAAAGGCGATCATCGGTATTTTCGCGGCGCGGAATCCGACTATGCATTCACGACTGTCGAGCAATTGATGGCCGATTTCTGGTTCGACGTTCACAGGCTTCGAGGTGACAAATGAGCGATGTGAAGATCACAGTCGGTGGGACGATGGAGAGCGAAGCCTCTCGGCGATTTGCCGATGCATGGCATCGGGCGGAACGCGGTGAAAGCGTCAATGAGCGCCATCTTGCATTTGAAAGCTGGGATGCCCTCGCGCGCGTCCTGACCGGAAAACGTATGGAATTACTACGCTATGTTCGCCGGCATAGAATCGCGAGCGTTCGCGCGCTGGCAAAAGCGCTCGGGCGCGACTACAGCAATGTTCATGCGGACGTGCAGGCGCTTGCTGCTGCGGGACTTCTGGACACGACTGGTGGTGGCGCGCGCGCCGATTACGATGTTATCGAAACCCGCATCGCTATTTGAATAGTTAGTTGGTCGTGTTGCGCGGGCTGGATTTCAGCAAGGTGCAGATCAATTCGCCCACGCGCATGCCGGCGCCGCCGGCGCCGACGCTCTGCTGGTCGACACGCGCACCTTCAAACAAAAGAAAAATCTCGTCCGCGATCCGCTCAGGCTCGCAAAACCCTGCATTGCGGCACAGCGCGGCAATCCGCTCATGCTTGTGCTTCTTATACGCTTCGATGACCGCACGCGCCGGATGATCCTTCTCCGGTATTTCCACCGCGGCATTGGCCAGCGCGCAGCCGCGGTTTTTGCAATCGGAGATCATTGTTCCGATATGCCCGACCCAGGCGCGCAATTGCGCCATGGGATCTCCCGGATGGGCCCGCTCGAGTTCATCCCAGAGCCCGTCGGCTTCGCGTGCAAGCGAGCGCAGATATTCGGCGACCAGCAGATCCTTCGATTCGAAGTGCCGGTAGAACGTCATCTTGTTGGTCTGCGCAGCCGTGGCGATGTCGTCCACGCTCACCGCGCGTATGCCGCGCGCGTAAAAAAGTTCGCACGCCGCGGCCAGAATGCGCTCGCGCGGCGGTACGACGTCCGGCGCCGCCATCTTTCCCTGAGAATTCACTCTTGACACAGTACTGACCAGTCAGTATCTAGTTTCATGTTACTGACCGGTAACACACTAGGACGCCCGAGTCCAGAGGCCGGTACAGCGAGGAAACCCTACAATGAAAACGCTCCTTTTTGTAACCTCCAGTCTTTCCGGGCCCGATTCGAAGTCCGCCCAGATCGGCGAGACGTTTGTCGACACCTGGCAGGCCAGCCACGGAATGGCCCGGGTCATCAGGCGCGATCTGGGGCTCGGGAATGTTCCCCACCTGACCGGCGAGCATCTCAAGGCGTGGTCGACAGCGCCGGAAAGCCGTTCCGAGCGCGAAACTGCACTCGCAGCGGAAAGCAACCCGCTGATCGAAGAAGTGGAAGCCGCCGATGTGATCGTCATTGCGGTGCCGATGTATAATTTTGCGATCCCCTCGACGCTGAAAGCGTGGATCGATCACATCACCCGCGCCGGACGCACGTTCCAGTACACGGCCACGGGAACGGTCGAAGGCCTGCTGAAGAACAAGAAGGTCTATGTCGTTGCCGCACGCGGCGGCATCTACACCGGCGACAGCCCCGTCAAAGCGATGGATTTCCAGGAGCCTTATCTCCGCGCGATCCTGGGCTTCAACGGCCTGACCGATGTGACCTTCATTCACGTCGAAGGCCAGAAGATCGGGCCGGAAGCCGCAGATGCCGGTCTTGTGCACGCGCACAAATGCGTCAACGCACTTGCTTCGCCGGCACACGCCGCCTGAGCAGATTTCTTCAAGATTACGCAGGCACGGAGAATTAGCATCGTGCAGATGATTGCTTCTCTTGTTTTGGAAGCTGTGGCGCTGGTTATCGGCATAGCCGGTCTCGTCAATCTCATCGGACCGCTGGCGCTGCAGCGACTTCTCGCCGAATGGGGCTTTGGCCGCGGCTTCAACTGGCTGGCCGGCAGCTTTGCAATGGCTGCCGGCATCTTTCTCGCCGTGCCGCAATTGCGGCTTTGGGGCGTGGCGCTGTCGGCCTTTTTATTGATCGGAACGACTATGCTGCTCTTAGACCGCCGCAAATATTTGTTCGCGCTCTCGGGTATTGTGCTGCTCGGCACGCTCCCGCTTGCGCTTGTAGCGGCGTGATCTGTCATGGAGCTGGCACTTTCCGAGCTGACCGTCTCCGCTCCCGCCGATTTTCATACAACAGGCGCGAGCGATAGCAGCGACGCGGAGTCGGAATTCACCACACAGCTGGTCGGGCTCATTCCCCAACTGCGGTTATGGGCGAAGCGGCTCTATCGCGATGAAGAAGCGGCGGCCGATCTCGCGCAGGAAACACTTACCAAAGCCTGGCAATCGCAACACCGTTTCGCGCGCGGCACGAATTTGCGCGGCTGGCTGCTTACCATCATGAACAACCAGTTCCGCTCGGAACTGCGTAGAAACTGGCGCAGAGCGCCGTGGGATCAGGAAGCGGCGGAACAATTGCCCGGCGCGAAAGACGAACAGGTCTGGACTGCCGAACTATCGGATGCCGCACGCGCCCTCGATTCCCTGTCGAAGCGCCAGCGCGAGGCTTTTATCCTGATCGATGTCGGCGGCTATTCGAGCGAGGAGGCCGCAGCGATTTCCCATTGCGGGTCGGCAGCCATCAAGAGCCGCGCGTCGCGCGCCCGGCAATCCGTTCTGGCGATGCTGAACGGCGAGGAACAAATCAAATTTCGTAAGCGCCCCGCCCCGGGAAGCGCCGCAGATAAGATTACTTCGGAGCTGGACCGGCTGAAGGCAGGCGCCGTAGCGGCATCTGCCCGAACTTCAAAAGCGCGCCCACACGCAACCGTCTGACCCACAACCACTGCGTGTTATCTACTGTTAATTGACACGGCTTTTCGTGTTGTGCCCGACTGGGCCTGAGACGGTCCGGTGGTCGGATCGCTCATCCCGGGAACTCACCCATGAAAACCAGAAATACCCTCACCGCCGGCGTTTCGCTTCTGGCGCTCACAGCCATTGGATTGCTGTGTGCGCCTGCGTCCGCCAATCCGGTCTACCGGCCTCACCGGTTCGGCGTCGCGCCGCCGGCGCCGGGCACGCCCACAGTGCATGTCGGGCCATTTGAAGCCCCTTATCTGGCTCCCAAAAAGAGCAAATCCGGCAAATGGACGGATGTAGCAAAGCTTCCGTCGTTCACGCAGTACGGACCATGGGAGCCGCAACTGCTCACCGACGGAACTGTTCTCGTCGCGGATGCGGGTACGCAGCAATGGTACAAGCTTACGCCCGACAGCAAGGGCAACTATACCGACGGCAAATGGAGCTCCATTGCACAAGCGCCGGCTGGAGATTGTCCGCTCTATTACGCAGCGCAGGTCCTGACCGACGGCCGTGTGATCGAAAATGGCGGCGAATATAATCTGTGCGGGGGCAGCGAGAGCACCGCAGGCGCGCTCTATGACCCCGTCGGTAACGTCTGGACTCCTGTCTCTCCACCGAGCGGCTGGTCCGAAATCGGC
>DASXXW010000189.1:0-17134 GCA_036502865.1 Rhizomicrobium sp. | reverse complement strand
CATCGCGCCCATCGAAGACATCGCGGGCGAGCGCGATCAACCAAACGTCCCCGGCACGATTGCGGAACACCCGAACTGGCGCCGCCGTATGAAACATCAAGATCTGTTTCGTGACGAAGCCGCGCGCAGGAGGCTTGAAGTCTTCGTCTCCGCGCGTAACGCGAAATAATTTCCCGCGCGTGCAGCGGCTAGAGAAAACTTCAAAACCACGCTGAGCTACGCGGCTGCACGTTCCATATGTGTCACGCGCGGCACACGAAAATTGGCGATGTCGCGGAGCTTTTCCGGTTGAAGAAGTCGGACCAAGCCGCCCTTGAACTCGATAAGCTCGCTGCGCCGCAATTGCTGGAGTGTACGGTTCAAATGCACGACGCTGAGTCCGAGAGCATCCGCCATGATTTCCTGTGTCAGCGGAATGGCGACAACGGTTTCGCCCGCAAGTCCGACCAGGCTCAATCTTTCGTGAATTTCCAGGATGAAATGGGCGGTGCGCTCGAATGCCGTCTGCCTTCCTACGCGCATAAGCTGGTTCAGCAGATAGGCTTCGTCCAGGCTGGCAGTGGCAAAGCAGGCCTGACAGAGGCCGGGGTGCGATTCAGATTCTGTAGTGACGGCGGTTCCCAGCGCGGACGCATCGGCGACGATAACCGGCGTCAGGGCGATTGAAGTCGTAAGCGCGATGGCCTGCGGTCGCATGCAAAGGCCGTAAATGTCCCCCGGCAGGATGAACTCGAATATTTGTCGCCGCCCGTCGGGCAAAGTCCTAAACCTGCAAGCCCATCCGGTCATGAGCAGTCGCGGGGTATTCAGCGATTCGCCTTCGCGGATAAGTTCGGTTCCAGCCGCGATATCTTCGGTGCGTTGAGCAATCGACTCGAGCAGCGCTCGGTCACGGGCCGAAAGTTCCGCAAGATGGGAAAGTCGACGGATCAGCAGGTCGGCATGTGAGGATGTGTCGAGGCCCAGTGCGCGCCATCTTTCCATCGTGGTTCTCCGCTTTCGCTGAATTCCGGCGGTGCTCAAAATGCGGACCCTCTTCCGGACAAGGTTTTGGCCCCTTTAGCAGGCGAGGCAGGGTTAGCCTTCGATAAGGCGTTAATCCCAAAACGAACAAAGGAGGGGATCGTTTCCGACCTCACCGTTTACAATCCAGGGTGACCAGGCAGCCCTTTAAGGTTTCCGGAACTTATTGCGCGGCTGCCGCTTCCCTAGCCATTCCAGCGCATCCACATCCGGAACGGAGAAGTCCCATGGCCCAGCCCTTCAAGCTTTCGCCTTTACCTTATGACGAGGATGCGCTCGCTCCCGCGATCTCGGCGCGAACGATCGGGTTCCATTACGGGAAGCATCACAAGACCTATGTGGAGACACTCAACACGCTGGTCGAGGGCACGCGGTACGCCGATCTGAAACTTGAGGAAATTGTGCGCGAAACGGCGGGCAGCGAAGAAGAAAAGGAAAAAAAGATTTTCAACAATGCGGCACAGGTATGGAATCACGATTTCTATTGGCGAAGTCTCTCACCCAAAACAGCAAAGCTTTCCGGCAAGATTGCGCAAGCGGTAGAGCGCGATTTTGGCGGCCTTGATGCGTTGAAGAAACAATTCGCGGATGCCGGCAAGAATCAATTTGGGAGCGGTTGGGCTTGGTTGGTATCAAATAGCGGCAAGCTGTCGATCATGAAGACGGGTAATGCCATCAACCCGATGGCGAGCCACGTCAATTGTCTGTTGACCGTCGATGTTTGGGAGCACGCCTATTATCTGGATTATCAGAACGAGCGCCCCAAATATTTGGACGCGGCGCTCGGTTTGCTGAACTGGGATTTCGCGTCGGAAAACCTCGATAAAGAGGATAGGCCGGTGCGCGCGGCAGCCTGATAGTTAATCCCACCTTCCGGATATTCATTCGTTAATACCGCCGTACCCACGGGCGCGGCGGTATGATCTTTGCTGTCCTCCATCGTTGAGCTCGGAAAAGCCGATTTGGCTCAATTCGATTGGCTGAGGCTGCCCAGAATCGGGCCGTTAACCAATCAATCGTTGACAAATGGTAAACAACGCGCGCATTTTATTACCGCGCGTTAACCTTTTTGGAGGGGTGGCGATGAGCGGTGCTAGTAATTTGAACGTTTCTCCATCGGTAGCAGTGCGTTCGTTCCGCTTTTTGGCGGCGGCGCTATTGTCGGGGGTCTGTATAGTTTCCGCGATAAACACTACGCAGGCGAAGCAGCAAACTTCGATTTTTGACCCTTCGGGATCTTTCGGCACCTATCCCAGCAGCATCAACTTCAAGGGCGTTATCGCCGGAGACTATCAGGACAGTCAGGGCATCTATCACGGGTTCCTGCGGGCTGCGGACGGAGATATCACGGCATTCGATCCTTCGGGATCGACGGAAACCGAAGTCACTTATATCAACGGTCCCGGTGATGTCGCCGGCAGTTTTCGCGACGGTGATAATGTTTTTCACGGTTTTGTCCGCGCGTCCAACGGAGTGATCGCCGCATTCGATCCAGAAGGTTCAGCCGGGACCTATGCTATTGCCGTCAATCATGCGGGGATCGTCGTTGGTTATTACCTCGACGGCAAATCCAGAGTTCACGCCTATGTAAGAACTGCTGATGGCACCGTCACCGGATTCGATCCGAAAGGTTCGACCGGGACGTATGTCAGTGGAATCAATTACGAAGGCGTCATCGCCGGGTATTACCAGGACAAGAATTTCGTATTGCACGGTTTCGTTCGTACGACGGATGGGACCATCACTGCGTTCGACCCCACCGGATCCAAAAATACCTATGTCAGCGGCATTAATCGCGACGGTACGGTGACGGGATATTACCAGGGCAACCCGTTCCAGCATGGATTTATGCGGGCCCCTGACGGCACCATTACCAGTTTCGACCCACCTGGCTCCGAGTCCACGGGGCCGTCCGGCATCAACAGGAGTGGCGAAATCGTCGGTCATTACTACAACAAGATCACCGGCGATCATGCATTCCTGCGGCGGAGGAACGGATCGACCGTGGTTTTCGATCCGGCCGGATCGAGTGCTACCTTCGCAACGGCTATCAATGCGAAGGGAGCCGTCACCGGTTATTACAAAGATGATATGTATCACGGCTTCCTGCGTAGCGACCCGATGAAACAGCGGAACTGATTGCGCGATCGTACGACGTATTTTGCTCTGATCGGATAACCGGTTTCGAAGGGAGCCCGGCTAGCGGTTACCACGTGGTGAGCGTGCGGCGCGCACTGCCGGCCGGCTTCCAAATAACCAAAAAAACAGGCGGATGATCCCTGGGCGGCTATGTCCGCCATCCACGCGCGGCGTGATCGTTTCTTCCAGCCGACCTTGCACAAGATGTCCGAGCATTACGCACTCCCGCCTGCCCGCGAACATATATTATGCAGTTCCAATGGTTAGCGACACATTAACAATGCGGGTTGGGTTAATTTTGCATATACCGAAACAGGGTTGCGATCGACCTAGTGCGCGCCGGGTTCCGGGACCAGAGGTGGGCTTGTATCGGGCAGCCTTTCCATATTGCCGTTCGTGCGTCGGCACATCGAAACTCCACTATTGTAGCCCGCCCGATAGGCTTCGTCTGACTGAAGGCGGTCCTTGTCGCCAACGATCCGATCGCGCAGGTCGGCCCCTTGGTCCGTCGCCGCTTCGCAGCCGTCCTCATAGCCTTCTTTGAAGGCAGGGCTGTTGCGGAGCTTGGAATTCCCGCCGAACATCGTGCAACCTGCAAGCAAAGCCAGGGCTGCAAACGGGACAAACCTGATTGCTCTCATCGCACTCACATCCGTTTCGGCGCGTCCGTAAGTGCGCGCATGGCATCCCAGCATGAAATGAGACCGAGCACTTTGCCCGTGTCCTTTTCGATAACGGGAACCGGCATCTGGCTACGGCAGCAAAGCCGGATGGCTTCCGTTGCGGACGCATCGGGTCCGATCCGCAGAGCATTGCGATCCGCCGCCTCGGAGACGCATCGGGTTTTCAGTTCTCCATAGTGCAGGCGCAATTCATCGTGATCGCCGGCGATAAAGCGCAGATTTGCTTTCAGGTCTCCGGCGAGCGCGACGCGCGGGGCGAGAAGTCCCAACAGATCGTAAATGCCGAACATCCCGACATACCGGCCCTCGGCATCGATAACGGGAAGGCTAGTATGGTTATGCGCCGCAAGTTTTGCCGCTGCGTCGGCCACCGTGGCATTTGCGGGGATGCTCGGCGGAGCTTCGGTCATGATTGCCGTACAATTCATTCCGATTCCTTTATGCGCTTAAGGCCGATTTCGTATCGGCGGTGTGTTGCGCCCGCAAGCAGACGCTGGGGGATCAGTTCTGTGGATTACCGAGAAATGCGTGCTTCTGTTTAAGTTTCATTAAACCACACCAGCCAAAGTTTCATATCGTCATCGAATCGAAGGTGACCATGCTGGCAGGCATTTTCAGCCCTATAGCCGTCGATCGGGCGAGACAGCGTTTCGCCGCCGAACAGGTCGCGAAAGCGGCGCTGGGTGGTCTGCTCTGGATTGCGTATCTTGCCCTGTTGGGCCAGCCGGATCTTTTGGAACTTGTCGCCCTGGCTGGCTTTGTTGCTCCTTTGGCACTTGCCTTATTTTCGGCTCTGGGCGGGTCGCTCGAAATTCTCGAGGCCTGTTCGCTCGCGCTTTTCGCGGCACTCATCGGCTATGTCGTCGCCATCACCGGGGGCCTGCATTCGCCGCTGCTCATCTGGTTTGCCGTGATCCCGGCTGAGGCCGCGCTCGCCGGTGGGCGCGTGTCGGTGTTCCGCGCGGCTCTGGCTGCCGGCTTGGCTTTGGCCGTCGTTGCTGTTTGCGAAACCCTGGATGTCCTTCCCGAGCTGCGGCATCCCTCTATGGCGTGGCTGATTTATGCAGGTTCGAGCGCGGCGGCGATATTGCAATCGGCACTGATTGCTGTCGCAGCGCAGGATCGTCAGAAGGCCGCCGATCTGGCCATCAATGAGGGGCTGGCGACTTATCATTTCCTGGCGGAGAACGCGACGGATCTGATTACACGCCACGCATCGGACGGCAGGGTTCTCTACGCGAGCCCGGCAGCGCGGCATCTTCTGGCATTTGAACCCGCTTCGTTGGAGGGTCTTGAATTGTCTGCGCTTGTTCATCGCGATGATTTCGAACGAGTGCGCGACGCGATCGGCGAGGCGACATTTCTGGGAAAACCGACAAATGTCGAAGCGCGCTTCCGCCGGGGCGACGGCAGTTTCGTTGCTACCGAAATGCGTTGCCATCCCGCTGCCGGAAAAGGTGGCAGGACTTCGGACGTAGTCGCCGTCACGCGCGACATCGCCGAGCGAAAAGTGCAGGAGCAAGCACTGATTGCCGCGCGCGAAACAGCGGAAGAGGAGAACCGTGCCAAGTCGCGCTTCCTCGCACATATGAGTCATGAGCTGCGCACGCCGCTCAATGCCATCATCGGTTTTTCCGAAGTGATGACGCATGAAATGTTCGGCGCACTCGGCAATGCGCGGTATCTGGAATATGCAAGCCTCATTCACCAGAGCGGAAGCCATCTGCTCGAACTGATCAACGGCGTACTCGACATGTCGAAAATCGAGGCAGGAAAATTCGACCTGAATGAAACCGTGTTCGATCTCGATGCCGCTGTGGAACAGGCAATCCGGTTCATGACTTTGCAGGCGCAACGCAAAGGCATCGCGTTGAAGACCTCGATATCTCCGGGCGCGCGGATGATTTTTGCCGATGAGCGCGCGGTGAAACAGATACTTCTGAACCTTCTCGCCAATGCGGTGAAATTCACGCCGCATGGCGGCGCGGTGTGGATCGCTGCGGCGCGCGAGGGCGGCGCTGTCGAGCTGGCAGTTGCCGACACAGGTGTGGGGATTGCGGAAGCCGATCTGCGCCGCCTGGGCCGGCCTTTCGAACAGGCCGGCAATGCGTCCGCGCAGGAAGGCACAGGCCTCGGCTTGGCGCTGGTCAAAGCGCTGACTACGCTGCACGCGGGCGAGATGCGCATCCAGTCGGAGCGCGGTGAAGGTACGGTGGTGCGCGTTCGCCTGCCGCATGCGGCGGTGACCGATATATTAAATCTGTCGCCGGACCACGCCGTGCAGGATATGCAAGCCGAGCTTCAGGGCGCGGCGTGATTCCCCGTCTCAAGGCCGGAATTTATGTCAAAGCCCTTATCCGCCGTGCGGAAGTTGCCGGTGCATCCGTTTATGTGTTGCGCCATGGTGCGGAGGAGGCTGGGGCCATCTATCTCAAGCTCGCCCGGTCCGATCGCAGTTGCACGGTGCTAAGTCAGGCGCGGCGCGGCGATGGTGAACTTGTCTGGATGAAGCCGCTCGGAGATGCGAGCGACGAAGACGCAGCGAATAAATATTTCGAGAAACAAATGCGCTTCGATCCCGATCTCTGGATCGTGGAGATCGAGGACCGCGAGGGCCGCGCCTTCGTCGATGAGCCGGTCGTGTAAAAGATCCAAACAAATGGACCGTGCCGCGGAACGGCCGTCGATTCCGATTCCCGCACGTGCCGAAAATCGAGCCCCAGGCTTCATATGACTTGGAACATTTACCTTATGCCGTGACATTTTTGCGAAATGTTCGCTGTCTAATTGTTGGCGGCCTGCGCGAATGGTAAGGGAAGTAGCGTTCCAACAGGGACGCAACTGAGGGGGACCTTCGATGCTTCAAATTTCCGATTTTGCAAACCGTTGCGCACTGGCTGGAAGCGTGGCCCTCGCCGCATTGATGCCGTCCTCCGCCGCGCGAGCCGGCGTCACCGAAAATGTGCTCTATGATTTTTGTTCCCAGGCAGAATGCACCGACGGTTTGAATCCCAACACTGCGTTGATGATGGACGCCACGGGCAATCTCTACGGAGAAACATCGAATGGCGATGCCGGATGTGGCGTATTCTGCGGAGTTGCTTACAAGATCGCATCGGACGGAACCGAAACCGCACTCTACAATTTCTGCTCCCAAACGAAATGCAGCGATGGAGCCGCCCCCGTGGGTGGCCTGATCTTGGATGAAGCGGAAAATCTTTACGGCGCCACCCGGCTTGGCGGCACCAGCACGGAAAACTGCGCCGGTGAGGGCGAGGGCTGCGGCACGATATTCAAGCTCACTCCGGGCGGAACACATACTGTGCTTTACAGCTTCTGTGCGTTGGCGAATTGCGCGGATGGCGCGCAGCCGCAGGCTGGTTTGATCAGCGACAGCGCAGGTAATCTTTACGGCACAACCTCGTCTGGTGGAGCGAATGACGCCGGCACGGTTTTCGAGATCGCGCCGGATGGCACTGAGGCGGTGCTATATAGTTTTTGCTCCCAGACGAATTGCAGTGATGGCGGGGTGCCCGAGGGTGGTCTCATTTTCGATGGGGCTGGTAATCTCTACGGCACGACGTCGGAAGGCGGCATTGCAGGGGGCACGGTCTTCAAACTTGCGCCGGATGGCACGGAGACCCCGCTCTATTCCTTCAGCGGCGGCAGCGACGGAGGAAGCCCCAGTGGCAGCATCGCCATGGATAGCGCCGGAAATATATATGGCGCTACGCAGCAGGGCGGAGATGCAAGTTGCGTGACCCCTGTCGGCGGCGGTTGCGGCACGATCTTCAAGGTGACGTCCAGTGGCAGCGAAACGACGCTCCACATCTTTGAGGGCAGTAAAGCCGGCGACGGAAACGATCCGGTTGGAGGTATCGTTGCGGACAGCGCCGGCAATCTCTACGGCACCACCCTGCTGGGCGGAAGCAACACATGTTCTCGCGGCATTGGATGCGGAATCGTCTTTGAACTTGCTTCGAGCGGCACAGAGACTGTGCTATTCGCCTTCGGTAAAGAATCGGAAGGGCGCTTCCCCGAAGCCGGCGTCACCCTGGATCCAAAAGGCAACCTCTACGGCACAACCGAAGAAGGCGGCAAAGGCCGGAGCGGGGGCTACGGAACCGCCTTTAAACTCAGCTTCAATCACATCGTGCATTGCGAGTTCCACTCAACATGTCATTAGGACACCGATCGCCACCTATCTCTTTGGATGGCCGTGAAGATCTAGTCGTGCGTTGCGGCTGACGTGTAGTAGGTACGGTCGCATCCCGTGCCTGCCGTTGGCTTTGAGTAATTCGGTCGCCGGATCATGCAAGCCGATCACAGATTTGAGATTGAAACTGGACGGGCGGCCGGCCTTGCGCATTATCCGGGTTCGGGACTCAAGGGATTGCGCACATGATCACGACCTGGCCTGCGGACGCGCCACCTGAAAATGCGGTGTGGATCGATCTCTTCGATCCTGGCGAAGATGAGCGCGTTCGCACTTCTGCCGTATCCGGAATCGACATCCCGTCGCGCCAGGCGCTGGAGGAGATCGAAGCGTCGAGCCGCTTGCGCTCAGTCGGCGATGGTCTTGTGCTCAGCATGCCGATCGCTTCGAAATCCGCCTCCGGCGAAGCCATGCCTACGCCGCTTGGTTTTGTCCTGACGCCCAAGCTCCTCGTCACGGTGCGCTACGCCGAACTGCATGCGATCAAGCCGGCGCTCGGCCACATTAAACCGGGTTCGCATCCCCCGAGCGTCGAGATGTTCGCATTACTTGTCGAAGCAATGGTCGATTATTCGGCCGACCTGCTCGAAGAGATATCGGCCAAGTTGAACAATATTTCGCAACGCGTGTTCCGGCGCGGGGCAGAGACGCGCGGGCGCAGCGTCGCGCGCTCCAATCGCGCCTTGAAAGAAACATTACTTGAGATCGGAGCGATCGGCGAACGGCTGAGCCATATCCGCGACTCTATTCTGGGCCTTCAGCGCATTGCGCCATTTGCGGCCGAGAGCGGAAAAAGCTGGCTCGGCGAAGCGGTGCATGCACGGTTGAAAACGGTGTGTCAGGACTTGCAGTCCCTGGCCGATTTCGAAGTGCATTTGACTGACAAGATGCAGTTCCTACTAGACGCGGTGCTGGGTTTCATCAACACCGAGCAGAACGACATCTTCAAGGTCTTAACTATTGTATCCGTGGTCGGCATTCCGCCCACTTTGATCGCCAGCATGTATGGAATGAATTTCGACACTATCCACGAATATCACTGGCGCTACGGCTATGAATGGGGGCTGTTCCTGATCGTCTTCTCGGCGCTGCTGCCCACAATCTGGTTCAAATGGCGCGGTTGGTGGTGAACTCGCGTCCTCCCGCGCCTTGCGAAGGAGGGCGGGCACTGCTACCTCCCGCCGCTTCATGAGCGATACCGCCCCGAAACCTGACACCCCGGCGCGCGAGGCCGCGCGGCGGCGGAGCTTTGCCATCATTTCCCATCCCGACGCGGGCAAGACGACGCTCACCGAGCATCTTCTCCTGCTTGGCGGCGCTATCCGGGCGGCGGGGCAGGTGAAGGCACGCGGTGAGGCCCGGCGCGCGCGTTCGGACTGGATGAAGATCGAGCAGGAGCGCGGCATCTCGGTGACGAGCGCCGTGATGACCTTCGAATATGGCGATTGCGTCTTCAATCTGCTCGACACGCCGGGTCATGAGGATTTCAGCGAAGATACCTATCGCACGCTGACAGCCGCGGATTCGGCCGTGATGGTCATCGACGCGGCGCGCGGCATCGAAAGCCAGACTCGCAAGCTGTTTGAGGTTTGCCGGCTGCGCGACATCCCGATCATGACCTTCATCAACAAGATGGATCGCGAGGCGCGCGATCCGCTGGAGCTGATCGACGAGATTTCCGATCAATTGCAGCTCGAATGTGCGCCGATGGCGTGGCCTGCGGGCATGGGGCTGAATTTTCGCGGCATTTATGACTATGCGCGCGATATGTTTCTTCGGTTTGGATCGAACGCGCATGTCGCGGGCGCTGCGTTGAAAGACGTTCTCGCAAGTGACGAATACGAAAAATTCGAAGAAGAATCGGCGCTTGCGCGTGGCGCCTGTGCGGCCTTCGACCTGGAGACGTATCGTGCGGGTCATCTCACACCGGTGTATTTCGGCAGTGCGCTCAAGAATTTCGGCGTCCGTGAATTGCTCGAGGCGCTGGGAAAATATGCGCCGGCGCCGCGCGAGCAGGAAACTCGCACCCGCCTTGTCCGACCCGGGGATGACGAAGTTACCGGTTTCGTGTTCAAGGTGCAGGCGAACATGGATCCGAACCATCGCGACCGGGTGGCGTTCCTGCGCCTGTGTTCTGGTCGCTTCCGGCGCGGCATGAAGTTGAAACAGTCCGGAACCGGCAAGACGCTTGGCGTGCACAATCCCATCCTGTTCTTCGCGCAGGAGCGCGAGACGGTAGATGAGGCGTGGCCGGGTGATGTCATCGGCATCCCCAATCATGGTGTGCTGCGCGTGGGCGATACGCTGTCGGAATCGGGCGAGGTCGTGTTCACCGGAATCCCCAATTTCGCGCCGGAAATACTGCGTCGCGTGCGGCTCGGCGACCCGATGAAACAGAAACATCTGGCGCGCGCACTCGAAAGCCTTGCGGAGGAGGGCGTGATCCAGGTGTTCAAGCCGATGCTTGGCGCGCAGTGGATCGTGGGCGTGGTGGGTATGCTGCAGCTCGATGTGCTGAAGAGCCGGCTGCGCGCCGAATATAGTCTCGATACGGATCTGGAGCCTTCGCCTTACGACACGGCGCGGTGGATCTCCGGCGCACCGCAGGAGCTCGAGAAGTTTATTTCCTTCTACCGCAATCAGATGGCCGAAGATCGCGACCGCGCACCGGTGTTTCTTGCCAAGAGCGAATGGGAACTCGGCTATGTGACGCCGAAATTTCCGGCGATCACATTTGCAAAAACGCGTGAACGTGCCGACGTGCACGCCGGGGCGTAATAGTTTTTCCCGCAAAAAACGGAGCTTACCCGTTCGCGTTGGGGCGCAGGACGAAACCTGCGTCTTCAAGCTTCGTGCGAATTTCTTTCGCATGGGCCGCATCGCGCGCCTCGATGGTGAGGCCGAGATCTGCAGATTTCGCCGACATGTCGGTCAGCATGCGGTTATGCGAAACTTCCAGGATATTGCCGCCCGTCTCGCTGACCACCGTGGCAATGCGCGCCAGCAGCCCGGGCCTGTCTTCGATCTTCACGATCAATGAAAGAATGCGGCCCTCGCGCGACAACTCACGCAGGATCACATTGGACAGAAGCCGCATGTCGATATTGCCGCCGGAAATAATGACGCCGACTTTCCGGCCGCGGAATAGCTCAGGGTTCGCCATCACGGCCGCAAGCGCGGTCGCGCCCGCGCCCTCGGCCACCGTTTTCTCCACTTCCAACAGCGTCACGATCGCGGCTTCGATCTGATCTTCGCGCACCAGCAACACATCTTTGGCGAAGGCGGCCAGCACGCGGCAGGCGAGATCGCCCGCTTTCTTCACGGCAATGCCTTCGGCGATGGTTTGTACCGAACAGGGAAGCGACGCGTTTTTCAGCACGTCATACATCGACGGGCAGACTTCCGCTTCGGCGCCATAAATCTCGATGCCAGGCTTCAGCGCCTTGGCGCCGAGCGCAATGCCGGAAATCAATCCTCCGCCGCCGATAGGCGCAACGATGGCGTCGAGATCCGGTGCGGCTTCAAGAAGTTCGAGCGCCACCGTTCCCTGGCCGGCGACGATTTTCGCATCCTCATAAGGATGAATAAAAGCGAGCTGCTCTGCGGTGGCTACCTGATGCGCTCGTTCGAACGCCTGTTCCAGCGTGACGCCATAAAGGATCACGCGGGCGCCGAAATTCTTTGTGTGTTTGATTTTGTTGTAAGGCGTGCCCTCGGGCATCACGATCGTGGCGGGGATTCCCAGTCGCTGCGCGTGATAGGCCACGCCTTGGGCGTGATTGCCGGCCGACATGGCCGCGACGCCCCGCTTTTTCTCCTCCGGAGTCAGCGACAGCAGCTTGTTCAGCGCGCCGCGTTCCTTGAAGGACGAGGTGAAATGCAGATTCTCGAATTTGAGATGGATGTCGGCACCGGTAATGGCCGAAAGTGTGCGCGACCAATGGCTGGGCGTGGGTCCGACCACGCCCTCGATCGCTTTCGCGGCAGCGCGGATGTCGTCGAGCGTAACCTCCGGAAATGTCGGCAGCACGCCGGGCGATCCGTCCATCGTTGCGTCCTTCCTGGTTCGGGCCTTGAGGTTTGCGGCTGGTAGCAGCGGAGGGATTTGAACCCCCGACCAAGGGATTATGATTCCCCTGCTCTACCACTGAGCTACGCTGCCGACCAAGGCGGGGGGTGTACGGCGCGCCCGAAACCCCTGTCAAGCCGAGGGTGGTTTCAGTTCCCAAACCGGAAATGCATCACGTCGCCGTCGCGGACGATGTACTCCTTGCCTTCGAGCCTCATGCGGCCGGCATCACGCGCGCCGGCCTCGCCGCCGAACTCGACATAATCCTCATAGGCGATGGTTTCGGCGCGGATGAAACCCTTCTCGAAATCGGTGTGGATGACACCGGCCGCCTGCGGCGCGCGCGAGCCTTTCGTCACCGTCCAGGCGCGCGCTTCCTTCGGGCCGGCGGTGAAAAAGGTGATCAGGCCGAGCAGCGCATAGCCGGCACGGATCAGCCGGTCGAGCCCTGGTTCCTCGAGACCGAGATGGGAAAGGAAGTCTGCGCGTTCGGTGGACTCGAGTTGCGCGACTTCTTCCTCAATGCGGGCGGATATCACAACGGATGCCGCGCCTTCGCGTCTGGCTTTTTCTTCGACGGCCGCTGAGAATTTGTTTCCTTTTGCCGCCGAGCCTTCGTCCACATTGCATACATATAGAACCGGCTTCTCCGTCATCAGGCCGAGCCTGCGATAGGGTTCACGCTCCTCTTCGGCGAGGTCAGCCAACCGCGCCGGCTTGCCATCGCGTAGCAGCGCAAGCGCTTTCGACATCAGCGTGAATTGTTCTTTCGACTCTTTGTCGCCGCCTCTGGCTTTCTTCTCGATGGGAATGACGCGCCGTTCGAGGCTTTCGAGATCGGCGAGCATCAGTTCGGTTTCGACCGTGTCGGCATCGCCGACCGGATCGATGCGGCCTTCGACATGGGTGATGTCGTCGTCCTCGAAACAGCGCAGCACATGCGCAACCGCATCGACTTCACGAATGTTGGCAAGGAACTGATTGCCCAACCCTTCGCCCTTGGATGCACCGCGCACGAGCCCTGCAATATCAACGAACGTGATCCGCGTCGGCACGATCTCGACGGAACGTGCCAGCGTGGCGAGCTTGTCGAGCCGCGAATCCGGCACGGCCACTTCGCCGACATTGGGTTCGATGGTGCAGAAGGGATAGTTTGCTGCTTGCGCCGCCGCCGTCTGCGTCAGCGCGTTGAAAAGCGTCGACTTGCCGACATTGGGCAGGCCGACAATGCCGCATTTGAAACCCATTCACTCGACTTTCTTGCTGGTGTCTTTGGTTTTATTTGCCGGCGGATTGAGGATCACCGCTACCTTGTTCATGAAGCCCGTATCGTCGTCGCGCGCGAGCCATGGCGCCGCTTCCGCAATCGCGGAAAGCAGCGGCACCAACCATTCCTCTTCCGTCTTGGAGAAATTGTTCAATACATGTGAGACGACGCGCGATTTGGTGCCGGGATGTCCCACGCCGATCCGCACGCGGCGATAATCCGGTCCAAGCGTCGCGGTGATCGAGCGCAAACCATTATTCCCGGCATCGCCGCCGCCGGTCTTTATTTTGATCTTGGCCGCCGCGAGATCGATCTCGTCGTGAAAAACGACAAGTGCGGAGAGCGGCAGTTTGTAGAAGCGCAGGGCGGCGCCGACCGACGCGCCGCTTTCGTTCATATAGGTCATTGGCTTGAGCAGATGGATCTTGCGGCCGGAAAGAACGCCATCGGAGGCAAGCCCCTGGAAGCGCGAGCGCCACGGTGTGAACGCATAGCTCTCGTGGATCACGTCCACGGCCATGAAGCCCACATTGTGGCGGTGGCGCGCATATTCGGCACCGGGATTGCCGAGCCCGGCGATCAGCAGCGGCGTATCGGACATGGCGGGTCAGCAGGCCCGCAAAAGGCCTATTTCTTTTCCGGTGCCTTGGCCGCGGGTGCCTTGCCCGCGGGGGCCTTGGCAGCTCCGCCGGCTGCAGCTCCGCCGGCAGCACCTTCGGCGGGTGTTGCGGCCGCCGCTTCGGCGGCTGCTCCGGCGCCCCCGGCAGCTGCGGCTGCGGCAGCGCGCTGTTCATCGATAACGCTGGTGGGCGCCACGATCGAGGCGATGGTGAAATCGCGCTCGCGAATGACGACCTTCACGCCCTCGGGCAGCTTGAAGTCATGGATGTGCAGCGAGCCATGGATGTCGAGGCCCGACAGGTCGCCCTCGATGAACTCCGGGATGCTTTCGGCCGGGCAGAGCAGTTCCACATCGTGGCGAACGATGTTCAGCACGCCGCCGCGCTTCAGGCCGGGCGAGCTTTCCTGCCCCTTGAAGCGCACCGGGATGGCCAGCCGGATGCTGCTGCCTTCCGGCAGACGCATGAAATCGACATGGACCGGACGGTCGCTGACCGGGTCCATCTGCACGGCGCGCGGGATCACGCGGGTCTTGCGGTCCGCCATTTTGAGCAGGAAGGGCGTGGTCAGGAAGGTTCCCTTGCCGGCATGGCGCTCGAGCTCACGGAAATTCACCGTGATGGGTTCCGGCGCCTCGTTGCCGCCATAGACGATGCCCGGCACCTGCCCGTTGCTCCGGGTCCGGTACGCATGGCCTTTTCCTTTGCCCTGGCGCGGCTCCGCGCCCAGTTCCTGCATCTCGCGCATGGCGGAATTCCTTCGATACTTTAGCCTGGACCGGCACCGGCCCGGAAAGCCGGGCTATCTAGCGGAACGCGCCCGGCAAGGCAACCCGCGACTGTGGCACCGTGCTTCATCGTCGCCAGTCCTACGGCATACGGCGATTTGCAGCCCAACCACTCGTCGATTAAGGCCTTCGCCAAAACCCATAACTGTCGAGTCCATCCGAGTATTGTCCGGCAATGGCGCCGCTATCGCGTTGCTTACTGTCGATGCTTGCAGCAGTTGTGCCGCGTGCGCCCTTGACGTCGAACACCGTAATCTTTCCGGCTTTGGACCTTACGAACCCGTGTTCCATATCGATTGTATCAAAGTAACTTCCCGCAAGCCGGCCGTCATCATCGATGCAGTAGGGAGTCGTTCCGGTCGAGCCGGACGGATCGAATGTTGTGATGGTTCCATCGGACGAGCGAATGAACCCGTGATACATTCCCGACCATAGATACGAACCCGCGACGGAGCCATCTTTATTGACGCCGTATGGAGTCGTGGATGTCGATCCCGGGGGGTCGAAAACAGTAATATTTCCGTCAGAGGCGCGCAGAAATCCATGCTTTACGTCGTTTCCGTCTGTGTACCAACCCGTGATGGTGCCGTCGGCGCTGATGGCTCGCACGGAAGTGCCGGTTGATCCCGTGGGATCGAAATTTATGAAAGTGCCGCTCGTAGCGCGCACATATCCATGTTGCACATCGTTGTCATCTATGTAATTCCCTGCGATCGCTCCTTCTTCATTGATGGCGGATACTGCCGTCGTAACAGATCCTGGAGTATCAAACGTCGAGATTGTTCCATCGGCAGCGCGTACAAAGCCGTGGGACACGATAATAACGTTCCTATGCACGCCCGCCATCGCGGCGTTGGTTTGGGTGTTTACAGTACTGTTTGTGTCTGATCCGACGTATTCGCCCGCGATGATACCTTTTTCGTTGATGCCGCCGACATTGGTTCCGGCAGAGCCAGGCGGATCGAAAATGGTGATCGTCCCGTTGGGAGCACGGACGAAGCCGTGCGGTAAGTGCAAGGCATCTGAGTAAGTTCCTGCAACTACGTCATTTGCAATGACTGTCGCCCAGACATCGCTCGAGCCCGGAATTTCCAACTTGACGATTTTGCTTTTGGCAATCGCAGAATGTCCAAGCGTAATGCTGGCTGCAAGTGCACAAAGCGCGGTCCAGCGGTACATTGCCGTGTCGCCGACTCGCCACAGAATGCTCCCCAACGTTGTAATCCTTTGCCGTGAGAGTGAGTCACTTGAGTCATAAACAGCATGGTATAATAGTAGTGCAATTTGAAAGATTCAACTGATAGGCGCAAAGCACTTCGGGAGGCCAATGTCGAAGCGCGGACGGCCAACGACCTCAATGCCTACCTCCTTGTGTGCTCTGTGGCGCGCTTCAAAAGAGAGTCCGGCATCAGCTTGGTCACGCGTAGGGTTTCGGACCATAGGATCAAATCGCATGTTTCGTCTGTTCTGTAGATAGGGATTCTGAAGTCGGCTTTGCATCTTCTGACCCTGGCGTTTTAACTTCCTTGGGGATTCGTGTGCTATTGCAGCCGGACTGCGAGAGCTGGCGTTGTTCACTGTAAACGGAGTTTGACGAATGGATGAGAACGGGCCGGCCACCGGCAAACCGAAGAAGGAATCCGGATTTACCGCGCTCGTCAATTCGCCGGCAGGCGTAACCCTCCTGGGATTTTTCCTGACGGGCGTTCTCGGTGCGCTCGTGTCCTTCAGCGTGAATGCGTTCCAGCGCTGGGATCAGCAACAGACAGCAACGCTCACCGAACGCGAAAACGAAATCAGCAGCGTCAACAAACAATTTGTCGGCGCGATCGTGCAGCGCACATTTTATACGGACGCGTTGCTCCAGGCCATCGGCCAGTCGAAAGCCGGCAGCGATCTCGACGCGGCGTGGCCGCGCTATGAAAGCGCATATCAAGCAGAACTCGCCGCCGTCTGGCAGAATCACCTGAACATCGAAGGTCATCTCGAAGACGATCCGGCACCCACCGGGAATAATGGCTGGCAGCCTTTCTGGAACTATCTCGATCTCGTCATCCAGCCGCGATTCCAGGAAATGGACAATTGCCTGCGCGAAGTTCATGGCGCATATCTCGGAGCCAGTGGCGCGCAGACGGAGCGGATCAAGACGGCGCAGCGCATTCTTCAGGGCTGTGAAACAAGCTATCATTGGGATCATCTGGGCAAGGGGCAGAAAACATCCGTAGCGCTTTGGGACCATTTCGAGACCTGCCTCGAAAGTTTCACCTATCATCTGGATGTGAGCGCGCGGATTCAGCGACAGGTGTGGAAGGCAAACGAAGCATCCGCG
>DASXXW010000188.1:0-1933 GCA_036502865.1 Rhizomicrobium sp. | reverse complement strand
CCTGACGGTGAATGCCGTCGCGTTGGTTGTTGTGCACCTCCGTCAAGGGCGCATTGATCGGAATTTCATGGAAATTAGCGCCGCCGAGCCGGGTAATTTGCGTGTCCACATACGAATGGATGCGGCCGTGCAACAGGGGATCATTGCTGAAATCGATGCCGGGAACGACGTGAGCCGTGCAGAACGCGACCTGCTCCGTCTCTGCGAAGAAATTGTCGGGATTGCGGTTCAGGATCATCCGGCCGACCGGCATGACGGGAACCAGTTCCTCGGGAATCAATTTGGTGGCATCCAGCACATCGAAGGAGAAGCCGTCAGCCTGTTCTTCCGTGAAAATCTGCAACCCCAATTCCCATTCGGGATAGTCGCCGGATTCAATCGCCTCCCACAGGTCCCGGCGGTGGAAATCGGCGTCCGCCCCCGCGATCTTGACGGCTTCATCCCATACCAGGGAGTAAGTGCCGCAGACGGGCTTCCAATGAAATTTGCAGAACTTCGAATCGCCCCGCTCATTGACCAGCCGGAAAGTATGGACGCCGAAACCCTGCATCATGCGCAGGCTGCGCGGAATGGCGCGATCCGACATCACCCACATCAACATATGCGTCGATTCGGGCATCAGGGACGCAAAATCCCAAAAAGTGTCGTGCGCCGAGGCCGCCTGCGGCATGCCGTTATGCGGTTCCGGCTTGACGGCATGAATCAGATCCGGGAATTTCATCGCATCCTGGATGAAAAACACGGGGATGTTATTCCCGACGAGGTCCCAATTGCCCTCATCGGTATAGAATTTCACCGCGAAACCGCGCACATCTCTTGCAGTATCCGCCGAGCCGCGCTCGCCGGCCACGGTCGAGAATCGGACGAACACGGGGGTGATCTTGCCGGCCTCGGCAAAGGGCGCGGCGCGGGTCAGCTTGCTCAACGACTTGTACGCTTCGAAGTATCCGTGCGCACCGCTGCCGCGCGCATGAACGATGCGCTCGGGAATTCTTTCGTGGTCGAAATGCGTGATCTTTTCACGCAGGATGAAGTCTTCCAACAGGGTGGGCCCGCGCAAACCGGCCTTCAGCGAGCTTTGATTGTCCGCGATCGGGACACCTTGGTTGGTCGTCAACCGCTGCTGCGTGGAATTGACGCGGACTCGTCCGAGCGCTCCGTCCACCGCGGCGGAGTCGACGGCGGCGGCGCCGGTCTTCGCGCTGCCATTGCCTTCACTCAATGTCGATGCACCGGCAGCCGCGGACGGCATTTTAACGGAGGCTCCCGTCGGAGGCTCTATGGCTGCGTCATACCCATACTCTGCCGCCTTTCCCGCATTGAACGGCATCGCCTGCCCGAGCTTCTGTTGATCTTCCGCCTGTTGCGTGGCCGCAGCAGCGGCAGGACTCGAGAAAGATCGACTCTTCGCGATAGATCGATTGTTCGCGCGCGGCGACCCTTTGGGTAACGGCGCGGCTCGTCGGCTTGATTTTTTCATCGGGTTCCTTGGAAAATAAACAGGGACGCAATCAGTCGGCGCGGCAAGCCGCCGGCGCATCGAAAGCATTCCACGATGAAGAGGGCACTCATAGAGTGCAAATACGTCACTGTGTGTAGTTCGCCTCTTACACAGCCCTGCGGCCGGTTTGCGAATGGGCGGTGCCGGGGCGGACCCGTCGCAGGCTAACGCCGACGGTTTGACTTGCCGGTAGGCACGAAACGCGCAGCGGGTTTTGGCCCGGGCGGTTCGGCCGCGCCGGAACGGGCGCACAGTGCCCGGAAACCCGCGGCCACATACGGCGCCAACCGCTCATGGACACTGTCGAGATCGGATGATTTACACAGACCATCGGATAGCGTGTCGATGCGTCCGGTCTCGGCGAAGGTCAGGGTCAGCGCGCCGGTCAGGAACTGATAGCCCCAGTAAATCTCACGCGCCGAACAGCCCGGC
>DASXXW010000187.1:0-6345 GCA_036502865.1 Rhizomicrobium sp. | reverse complement strand
CGTGCCCTCATGGGCGACGGCTGACATGCGATACGCCGAGCCGGCAGCAAAGCCCTTTGCCCTGTTGGCCCGGGCGCTGAAACCCAAGCCATTCGAACTGGCAAATCTTGGGTTCACATTGATCGGCGTCTGGATTTGCGAACTCGCAATTCCCTTTCTTCTCGGCGCAACGCTTGACGGTGCGGTCGCGAAACAGGACGCGTTCGATCGGATATTGCGTCTCGGTGCCATGGCGCTCGTGATAGCCGGCGCTCTATATGTGTTTCATGCCTGTTACCTGCGCGCGGAGACACGCCTCGTTGCCCGCGGCACATTCCGTCTGCGGCGCCATCTTTATGCCCGGCTGATCGAACAGCCGCTGTCTTCACTATCGGGCTTGCGCAAGGGCGAGATCGCGCAACGCCTGATGTCGGACACGGATGTTCTGGATTCGCACGCCATCTATCTTTTCGCCGATGTGCCGTTTTCCATCCTAACGGTGATCGGCATCTTTGCCGTGATGCTTTGGATGCAACCCGTCCTCGCGCTCCTCGTCTCCGGTGTTCTGGCCCTCGTGGCGATATTGTCTCATCTCGTCGGGCGCCCTCTTGAAACAGCCGAGAAACTGGTCCGTCATCGATGGGCCCGGCTGGGAGGCAAGCTGCAAGAAACGCTCGATGGCTTCCGGGCTGTAAAAAGCTTTGGGCGCGAAGATTTCGAAATCCGGCGCATGGACCGCGAAGGCGAGCGCCTGATGCGCGCAGAAATCACCGCAGGGAAAATCATTTCGCGCCTCGAACCGCTCGTACAACTGATGACCACAGCCGGCTTTCTTGCCGTCGTTTGGTACGGGGCTTTCCTTGTTTATGCGGGCACGCTGACGCCGGGCAAGCTGTTGGCTTTCATTGCCTATATGGAGTTGATGCACGAGCCGGTCCGCGATGCCGGCACGCATTATGCGCATTACAAACAATCTGCTGGCACGCTCGCGCGCATAGCGAGCCTTGTCGGCGCTTTGCCTTCCCCCATCCGGCTACGGACCACCGCGCCGGCCGGACCAATGGATATTTTCATACAAGGTGTCAGCTACGCCTATCCCGGAAGCGACCGCAAAATTCTAGACAATGTTTCAATCTCCGCAAAGCAAGGTGAGATTATTGCGCTCGTCGGCCCTAACGGCGCCGGTAAGTCCACGTTGCTCGACATTCTTCTGGGTCTGTTACCGGCCGACAGTGGAACGGTATGCATCGGCGATGTGGATGTGGAGGAGTGGGACAATGTTGCGCTTCGCAGCACCGTGTCCGCGCTCCCGCAAGGAGTCCCACTGTTTCATACAAGCATCCTGGAGAATATCCGCTACGGCGCGCCGGACGTTAGCTACGAAGAAATAGAATGGGCTGTGGAAAAAGCCGGCCTGGCGTCGGTGGTTGCACGTTTGCCGCGTGGGCTGCAAACAATCGTCGGCAACCGGGGCGAATCTTTGTCCGGCGGTGAACGCCAGCGTGTCGCTTTGGCCCGGGCACTTGTCGGCAAACCGCGTATCCTGGTTCTGGACGAGCCCGCCACGGCTCTCGACGCGACGGCACTTCCTCCACTCATCCAGATGCTCCGCGATGATCGCATGAACCGGCTGACTTTCTTTGTCGCGCATGATCCTGAAACAGTCGCCATCGCCGATCGCGTGATTGTACTCGATCGTGGTCGCGTTACGAATATCTGTAAGCCATCCGAACTCCATTCAGCCGGAAGCGTGTTTTGCAGATTCTTGCCGACCGCGGCTTGAACATCATGAGCGGCCGCAAGGCGCACATCAGCGGCGAACGGGGTATCGACGATGAGTAATTTGGAATTGGGGACGGACTCGTCAAGTGACATGCTCCGGCTGGGAATCCCGCAAAACCGTGGCGCAGGCTGGGGTTTTCATCTTCTCGACGAACACGATCGTTCGATTTCCGCCCTGACCTTCTCTCGCGAGAACGACGCACGCCGGGCTTACGCGGCTTTGGGGAATGCGGTGAACGTGATCACCGAAACCGCACATCCCAGCGGCGATGTAACAGCCCCGCCGAAACCATCGTCGCTCGCGGAACAGAGCTCGAACGGGTTGCGGCAATGGACGCATACGCTTCTCGAAGAAGGACAGATCGAGAGCCTCACCGGCCGCATCATCGAGGGATTTCTGATCGTTCTGATTGTCGCGAATGTTGTTGCGGTCGCGCTCGAAACCATTCCTTCGATCTACGGCCGTTTCTCACATCTGTTTAAACTCTTCGAGGAAGGTTCGCTTGCGATCTACACGGTGGAATATTTCGCACGTATCTGGTCTGCACCGGAAGATCCACGCGTCGCAGCACGCGGTACCTGGCGCGGCCGTCTGACCTTCGCGTTGCGTCCGCTGATGCTCGTCGATTTTCTCGCCGTGATGCCGAGCCTGTTGGGACAATTCTTTGGCTTCGACCTGCGGGTGTTGCGGATATTCCGGCTTTTCCGGCTGCTCAAACTGGCGCGCTATTCGCAGGCGCTGCAGGCGCTTCTCTCCGTGTTACTGGCCGAACGCTCGGCGCTGTTTGCCTCCACGATTTTGCTGCTGGCAACGATGTGTTTCTTTGGTGAGCTCATGCATCTGGCGGAAGGATCGGTGCAGCCGCACGCGCTCGGCACCATGCCCGGCGCCATGTACTGGGCGATCACGACGCTCGCGACCGTCGGTTACGGCGATATCGTTCCTGTAACGGCGCTCGGAAAATTCATCGCCGGTTGCACGATGGTGATGGGGCTCGCACTCTTCGCCCTGCCCGTCGGCATCATCGCTAACGGATTTGTGACCGGTCTCAGCCGCCGGCGTTTCGCCATCACCTGGACGATGTTGCGCAGGCAACCGCTGTTCAGCGGATTCGATATCGACGCGCTCAATACCATTCTTGAAGTACCTACCGCGCAGATCGCGCGCGAGCACGCCCAGATCACTGTGGCGGGAAAGGAAGCCTCGACATTCTATCTGATTGTATCCGGCCGTGCCTGCGCGGAGATCGGTGAAACCTCGGAGGATCTCGGACCGGGTGCGATTTTCGGCGAGGAGGCTTTGTATCATTCGGCGAACTACAGTCAGACGGTGACTGCCGAAACCGACACGCGCATTATCGCCTTCCCCGGCGATGAACTGCGCCGGCTCTGCCGCAAATATCCGCTGCTCCAGGAACGAATCCGCCGGAGGCTCGTGAGCGAGAACGGAACTCCTGCCGATCCCGCGCCAGCCATCCTCATGGAAAATCTGCAAGCCGAGAATGTTCGTCTGCGTAAAGCGCTGTCCGATTTGGCGCTCGTGAAACTCTCATTTGCCGGACGTGAGTTGGACGCGAAACCCTGAATCCGATGTGGTATGGCGAGGCAATCGATTGCAGGGCAAAGGATTATACAAACAGCAGGTTGCAAACCCCGAAGCGTCAGGGCGTAGGGCATTACCCTATCTACATGTCAGGCAACATACATGATTTGTTAACGGGTGATGGCCCAATTTCCCTGCACTGGCTCTGACTTTTCCCCGCCCGCGATGCCGCTGACGGGGATTTTTTCGCCCACCTCAACCGACGCTTGCACACCAGATATTGTTTATGATAGGGTATTACCCTACGTTTTACTTAAGGCATTTATGGAGGGGTGGTTATGAAAAAATCTTGGATAGCGGTTATCGCGGCAGCGGCGTTGGTCAGCGCAAGCGCCGAATCGGCAGTGGCCCAGACCGCGGCGGCTCCCATACAGCTCGCGCAGGGTGAAAGCGGCGGCGCCACATCCGGTGGAGCCGGTTCCGCAGGCGCACCAACCTCAGGCGGTGCGACTTCCGGAGCGGCAGCGAGCGATGCGACGGCAGCCCCTGCTGCAGCTCCCCAGGATCAAACACAGGAATTGGCAGCGGGACCTGCCGCGGGACCGCAGGCGCCGTTCCTTTCCGGACCGAATCTCGTGATCGGCGGTGCCGTTGCAGCTGCGGTGATTGTTTGTGCGATCGCCTGTTTCGGCAGCTCGAGCAGCACGACCACAACGCGTCACTGAACGAGGTTCTCTTTGCTGCCGAACGCACCGGCGAACGGCAGCAATGATTACTTCGAAAGCGACTGGTCGCTCCAGAGAACGGCTTCACGGAGCAGCTCCGACGCATTTGCGAGTTGGAGCTTCTCCTTGATGCGCGCGCAGAACGCCTGAATCGTCTTGATATTCAGCCCGAGCATTTCAGCGACGCGGCGCGTCTCAAACCCCTGGCCCAACAATTCGAACACTTCGAGCTCGCGGTCGCTCAAGACCTCCGGCGGCGAAAGCGACAGCGGCGGCGTTCCGTCTACAAAACGCTCGACAAATGCCGCACGCATCTCCTCACTGATGTGAAGTTTTCCGGACAGAATATCCCGCAGCGCGTCCACCACTTTCGTAGCGAGCTCAGCTTTCATCACGTAGCCGCGCGCGCCCGCGCGAATGCAGCGTTCCGCGTAGCGCCGCTCGTCATGCATGGAAAGAACAAGCACGGCGGTTCCGGGCGAACGGGAACGGATCGCCTTTATCAGCTCGATACCCGAACCTTCCTTGAGCGACAGATCCACAATCGCGGCATCCGCCTTCGTCCTGCAGATACCCTCCAGCGCCTCGACGGCGCCTTCGGCCTCGCCGCAGATTTTGATCTCCGGCGAACGATTGATCAGGCCCGCGAGCCCTTCGCGCAACAGCGGATGGTCGTCGACCAGAAAGACCTTAGATGGCCGCGTGTTCAAGCTGCCTCCTTGTTTCCTGCCTTACATTGGGGAGCAGGCATGTGATGATCGTACCCTTACCAGATCGGCTTGTCGCGCTGAACGAGGCGCCGATCAGCCGCGCACGCATGGGCATGATGCGCATGCCCATGCCCGTTGTAGGGCGCTCCCCGGTCTCGAAGCCCCGGCCATTGTCCTCGACCCTCAATTCCAGCCCATGCTCGGTCGTATCCAGCGTGACCGCAATGCGGGTCGCATGGGAATGGGTGGCCGCGTTCCTGACTGCTTCCTGCGCGATCCGGAACAGATGCTCCGCCACGCCCGAATCATGGATCAGCACCGGCGATTCGCACTCGAACGTACAAGGGACGCGGAAAAGATCGGTCGTGGTCGCAACCATCTCTTCTAGGGACGACATCAGCCCCTCGGCATCCAATGCGACGGGATCAAGTCCGCGGGCAGACTGACGGGATAGCCGGATGCTCTTCTCGATCAGCTCGACAACTTTGCTGGCACGGGCGGCGCCGGCCAGTCCCTGTTCCGCCAGCTCTTCGCGCAGCAACTGACAGGTCAGTGCCGTCGCCGCGAGATGCTGACAGAGCCCGTCATGCAGATCCCGGCCGATACGGCGCTGCTCGCGCTCGCTGACATTGAGAAGTTCTTCCTGCACCCGTTCACGCTCGAGAATTTCCTGTGTGAGCGCAGCCGCGCGTTCCCGCACCCGCGCCTCAAGGCTGACATTCAATTCGCGGAGCCGCGTTACCACGAACACCACGATTGCGTCGGAAATCAGCTGCACCGTGGCGTTCCACGCGACGACGGGGAAATTGCGAAAACTCGGATCTCCATTCCAGATATTCGCCGGAATCCATACGCTGATGCCGAGGATCACGATCGCGATCGAAAATCGCCAGCCGACATACCAGGAGGCCAATGCCAGCGGCAGCAGGTAATAGGCCGACATCGATATGCCGGGTCCGGTCTGATAGTCGACATAACCGACCAGCACTGTCAGCAGGACGGAATATACAGCCACGGCTGTTCGCGGCTGGCGTCCGAGAAAGTGTATGATGGAATTCATTGGGTTCTATAAGCCACGCAATACGCCATGATTATATCGTCCGGCTGCCGGCAATTCCTAGCGCTTGGCGCCTGGCCGGCGGGCTATATTCGGGTCCGTCCTAATTTCCCCGGGCCTGAGCATAAAGGGAGGACAGAGATGGCGGTGACACCGGCGCGTGCGCGGGAATTGGCTCTCAGTTTGGACCTCGCCAGCGAGGCGCCGCATTTCGACCGGCTCGCCTTCCGCACACCACGCAAGACGTTCGCGACGCTCAGCCAGGCCAATCGTGATCTCAATCTGATGTTCAATCCCGATCTCCGGGACTTCTACTGCGAGCAGGCGCCCGAGGTTTTTTCCCCGGTTCCGGGCGGCTGGGGTCGCATGGGCGCGACGCGATGCGATCTACGAAGGGTCAGTGCGACTTTATTGATGTCGGCGCTCAAAGCTGCCCATCAACTGGCTGCTCCCAAACCCAAAAAGCGGTAGCCCGGATCGCCCGGCAATCATCTGCCATTCGGAAAAGGCACTCCGTTTCTCCGGCCACGATGCCTATATGGATGCGGC
>DASXXW010000186.1:0-10149 GCA_036502865.1 Rhizomicrobium sp. | reverse complement strand
CGATGCGATCCTGCAGGACGGGCGAGGTTCGGCGCGCGCTCCCGGCTGGGTGCTGGTCGCGAGCGCAATCGCGATGATCGTGTTGCTCGCCTTGCATCCGGAGGGTCAGGCGAAGGATTTTGCCGGAGTTCTTCGCAACGAAGCCGCTGACCGGCGAATAGACGCCATCGTACATGGCGGGTTCGTTCTCATCCTCGCGATACAGATGGCGTGCTACGCAATCTTCTCTCTGCGCCTTGCAAAGGCCATGAATGCCGCAATCACAGGGTTGGTATTTTTCTGCTTTGGCGCGGCGATGCTGTCCGGCTCGACGCTGATCGACGGATTGGTGCTGCCTTCCATCGCCGCCAAATATGCCGGCGTCCCCGCCAAAATTGACAGCGCGCGCACGCTCTATGCGTTTGGCGGAGCTATGATTTCTATCCTGATGCCATTGGGCATCGGCTTCCAGTCCGCAGGCATCACTGCGTGGGGGTGGGGATTGCTGCGAACGAAACGCCGCGGTGCAGGCATCGCCGGGCTCAGCATCGGGTTACTCGCCTTGGTAACAACCATCGCGGCGGCGTTTACGATGAATCCCATGGCGCTCATGGTCGGAATCGCTGCGCTGGCGCTATGGGCGGTTGTCGCGGGCGTAACGGTCATCAGAAGCGGAACGTGATCCGCTCCGCATCCCCGAAGCCGGGTCGTGACACTTTGCAAGGCCCTTAACGGCCGTGCAAGATTCGCGAATCATGATGGGTCCGACGCGGGCCGTGAGAGGGGAGTGCAGAATGTTTTCACGCAAATCGATGATGATGGCCGGGTTTGCACTTACTACGGCGGCGCTGTTGCCGATTGCGGCACAGGCGGCACATGGCAAGGCAGGCCTGTGGGAAATCACCACCCATATGAGCATGCCGGGCATGGCCGCGCAGATCCCGCCGGAAGCGCTGGCGCGGATGAAGGCGATGGGCATGTCGATGCCGGGCAACCAGACCTTCACGGCGCAACACTGCATGACCGCCGATGAAGTGGCGCAGGACAAGCCACCGCCGATGCGCAATTCCCAGGATTGCAGCACATCGAATGTCACGCACGATGCCCATACGTTCAATGTGGACATGGTCTGCAAGGGCGACAATATGGTGGGGCAGGGACATGCCACCGTCACCTATGACAGCGATGAGCATTACAGCGGTAGCTTTTCGTTCACCGGAACCGCACATGGACATCCGGCAAACATGACCAATTCCTTCGACGGAAAATGGATTTCGGCCGATTGCGGATCGGTGAAATAGAACAGGCCGATGGCGCCGCCCGCCTGGCCGGGCTGTTGCGGGCGGCGCGCAATGCAGTCGTATTTACCGGCGCCGGTATTTCAACGGAATCGGGCATTCCGGATTTTCGCTCGCCCGGCGGCATCTGGACGAAATTGGCGCCTATCGATTTCAGCGATTTCCTTTCGTGCGCGGACATGCGTCGCGAGGCCTGGCGCCGGCGCTTCGCGATGGAGGGCTCGTTTGCACAGGCGCGGCCGAATGCCGGGCACGATGCCGTTGCGGCTCTTGTCGCGCGCGGCACTGCAAGCCACGTGATCACCCAGAATATCGACAATCTGCACCAGATATCTGGCTTATCGGACGAAAAGATCATCGAGCTTCACGGCAATACGCGTTACGCGAAATGCCTCGATTGTGGTGAGCGGGCCGAGCTTGAACCGATCCGGGCTTATTTCGAGGCGCACGGCGACGCGCCGGACTGTGCGGCCTGCGGCGGCCTTCTCAAGACGGCGACGATTTCCTTCGGGCAGGCTATGCCGGAACGGGAAATGGAACGTGCCGAGCAGGCAACGGCGGCCTGCGACCTGTTCCTCGTGCTGGGCTCGTCGCTGGTGGTCTATCCCGCCGCAGGTTTCCCCATCATGGCGAAACGCCGGGGCGCGAAACTTGCAATCGTTAATCGCGATGCAACCGAACTCGATGCTATTGCCGACCTCGTCGTCCATGCCGAAATCGGCGCCACGATGCGGAGCGTTCTCGACGAACTCGACAAAACATGTCATCCCCGCGCCGGCGGGGAGCCGGTTTGAAGGCTCCCGCAGGAATTCCCATCTCTCGCGGACACCCGTCCGCCAGGTTCCCGCTTTCGCGGGAATGACGATCATTTGGAGTTGAAAATGCGCGTTTTTAACGAAGACGAGAAGCCAGCCACGACGCCCGCTCCGGAACAGCAGGCCTCGCCAGTGGCACAGGCGCTGTTCAAATCGCGGACTGTGCTGATTTTCGGCGAAGTGGACATGAAAATGGCTGAGCGCGTAACGGCGCAGCTTCTGGCCTATGCCGAGGAGGGCGAGGGCGATATCCGCGTTATCGTCAACTCGCCGGGCGGCCATGTGGAATCGGGCGACACGATCCACGACATGATCCGCTTTGTCGGACCGCGCGTGAAGATGATCGGCACCGGCTGGGTGGCGAGCGCGGGTGCGCATATCTATCTGGGGGCCAAGCGCGAAAACCGCTTTGCGCTTCCGTTCACGCGCTTTCTTCTCCATCAGCCTTTGGGCGGCGTGGCTGGTCCCGTTTCCGACATTTCCATCGAAGCCGCGGAAATCACCAAAATGCGCGAGCGGCTAAACCGCGAGATCGCGCAGGAGACGGGCCAGACTTACGACAAAGTCGTTGCCGATACCGAACGGAATTTCTGGCTGTCGGCCGAAGAGGCCATTGCGTATGGGTTGGTGAGCAAGATCATCAATAGCGCGAGTGAAGTGTGAGCGCGCCCTGGTGGCGGGGCGCAACCATCTACCAAATCTATGTTCGCAGTTTCGCCGACAATAATGGTGACGGTGTCGGCGATTTGCCGGGCGTCATTTCGAAGCTCGACTACATCGCCGCGTTAGGCGTCGACGCAATCTGGCTTTCGCCGATCCACCCGTCGCCCAATCGCGACTGGGGATACGATGTCTCCGACTACGACTCCGTAAATCCGGAATATGGCGGCGATGCCGCATTCGAGCGCCTGCTTGCCGAAGCCCATGCGCACGGGCTGAAGGTAATCACCGACGAAGTGCTCGCGCATACATCGGACGAACATTCCTGGTTTCGCGCAAGCCTCGACGGCGCAGGGAAGAAAGACTGGTATGTCTGGGCGCCAGCGCACGAAGACGGCACGGGACCGAACAACTGGCTGTCCGCCTTCGGTGGCCCCGCATGGTCCTACCATCCCGCGCGCAGGGCTTATTACCATCATAAATTCCTGCGGCAGCAGCCCAAGCTGAACTGGTGCAATCCCGCAGCGCATGAGGCGGCGCTGGCCGTGCTGGACCAATGGCTTGCACGCGGCGTCGACGGTTTCCGTCTCGATGTTGCGAACGCCTTCCTTCACGACCCCACACTCGCAGATAATCCACCTGTGCCGGACGGCGAACGCACCGCCTGGAATTGGTCACACGCGCCGAATCTGCAACTGCATCATCACGACAGCAATCTCAGCGCTAATCTTGCTGTGCTCAATGAGGTCCGGGAGCGCGTCGAACGCTATCCGGATCGTTTCGTCATGGGAGAGTTTTTCGAGGAACCGGAACGCGGCGGCGGCTTTGCTTCGTCAACTCAGGGATTGCATTCCGGATATACATTTCCCTTTCTGCAGGCAGACCGTTTGGATCCGTCATTCGTCCGCACGCATTATGAGGCGCTGGCGCGACACCCCGATCATTGGCCGTCGCTCGCATTCTCCAATCATGATGTGGTTCGTGCGCCGACCCGTTTTGGCGGCAAAGATGCTTCGCCCGAGCTGGCGAAATTGTTGCTCGCTCTTTTGTTTTCTCTGCGTGGAACTGTTCTTCTGTATCAGGGGGAAGAACTCGGCCTGCCGGAAGCCGAGTTGCGCCGCGACCAGCTGAAGGATCCCGTCGGCGATCTCTATTATCCGTTCAACCGGGGGCGTGACGGCTGCCGCACACCGATGCCGTGGGACGACACGACGTCAAATCTCGGTTTTACGACCGGCACTCCCTGGCTGCCGCTTTCACCGGCTCATCGTGCATTGGCGGTTTCTGTGCAGGAAAATGACGACCGCTCGACACTCAGCTTTGCGCGCGAGATTTTGGCCGCACGCCGCAACAGCGCGGCACTACGACTCGGCGCAATCGAATTTGTCGACTGTCCGGCGCCTAATCTTGCATTTCTGCGCAGCTACGAGAATGAGCGCGTATTCTGTATCTTCAACATGAGCGGAGAGGCGAGTTCATTCCGCCATCCGTTGCTCGATAGCGCAGCGCCGCTTTTCGCATCGCAAGATCTTGGGGAATTCACGGACAATCATCTCGACCTTCTGCCCCATCAAGCCTGGCTCGGTACAATTAAGTAATAGCCGAGCAAGATTGTCATCCCCGCGAAAGCGGGGACCCAGAAGGTTCGTTTCTCCTGACAGTCCACGCCCGCTGGCTTCCCGCTTCCGTGGGAATGACAGCGCAAAAATCACTCAGGCTGCGAGTTCTCGACGGGAGAGACAGAATTTCTCTCCATGCAGCCAGCAGGACTCGTCCGGTTTATGGCTCTCACGCCGCAGCGTCCGCACCTCCGAGATTTGATGGTGACGGAGCCGCAACGCTTCAAGCAGTGTTTGATTTGCTTCGTTATTTCGGGCGCCCTGGAAATGAATGAACGCGGCTGGTCCCACAAATCGCGCAGCAAACGAACCCTCCATTGTCCGCGTGATTAGCAGCATCGCGCCCGAGCCGCTGCGGGCCTGCGGTAGCTCCACGGTGAGCGGAAATAGCAGCCGGCCACCGGTCTTCAAGCCGTCCAGCCAACATTCCAACGGGTGCGTCGCGCCAGCCGAGATGACGATCGCGTCATAGGCTTCGGGTCCTATATTTGTACCGTTGCCGACGGCCACCGAAATCCGGGTATTCCCGGACAAAGCATCGCGCGCCCGCCGGGCAAGTGGTTCATCGATTTCAACGGCCGCTATCGATCCCGCGGCACCTACGATTTCGGCCATCACGGCCGTGTAATAGCCGGTGCCGCAACCCAGATGGAGAATGGTCTCGCCGGGCCGGAGATCGATCTCGTCAAACATTTTCGCCCACAGGCTCGGCTGTCCGTTATTGACCTCTTTCTCCTCGTCGAGAGCAACAATGACATCGTGGTACAGAGCACGCGGATCGCCTTCGAAGGTCTGATAGCTGTATGGCTTGGCGCCCACGCCCGATACTCGCATTCCAAGCCGCCAGGGTGAAGGACCAATGTAATTTTCGCGCGGCACGCGCGCAAAGGCCGAAATGACTTCGGATGATTTGATCCCCGCCGCCACGCGCAGATCTTCGGCAAACCAGCTACGCGCCTCTTCGATCGTACCTGTCATCTCGGATCTTTCTGTTCGAATGCATCCAGCACGGCATCGATGGGCAACACAACGCAACGGTGCCGGCTTTGATAGGCGACGGCACCATCAAACGCGGCATAAGCATCGAAAGGTGCACTGGGCGGGGGGGAGGCAGCGTTCAACATCGCACATACATTCGCCCGCAACTCTTCGATATCGGCTTTCGTAGCGCCTATCAGCGAACTGCCGAGAACGGATGCCGAGGCTTGGGCCATGACACAGGCTTTTGTTTCATGCGCAAATCCCGCGACACGACCATCGACCAGCTCGAGTTGAACGGAGACGCGATCACCGCACGCCGGGTTGAACGCATGACCGGATGCGTTTGGCTGCTCAAGCAGTCCCCAACCGTGGGCGTCCGCGGCCAGACGTAGTAATTCCTTGCGATAGAGTGGATCGCTCATTGCACGCAGGTGCTATGGCGCATCAGGCTTCGACGGGTTCACGGGGGAGGCTGAGCCGCGCGCGCAGTCCGCGCTCCGTTCGGTTTTCGAGCGCCACCTTGCCGCCATGACCTTCCGCGATGGCTTTGACGAGCGTGAGGCCGAGACCGCAGCCGCCCGTCTCGGAACTGCGCGAAGCTTCGAGGCGAACGAACGGTTCGAAGACGCGCACCTGATCTCCGTCGGGGATTCCAGGTCCTTCATCTTCGACCACAATGTCGTAGCGATCCGGGGATGTAGTGAGACAGACATCCGCGCGATTGCCATAGGCAACCGCGTTCTGAATAAGATTGCGTACCGCGCGCCGGATCTCGTTGGGCCGGCAACTCACAGGGGCAGCCGCATGCGCCGACCAGGATACGGGTTGCCCCATCTCGTCCATGTCGGTGCAGAGGCTTTCCACCAGCGCCGCAAGATCGATCTTTCGTGTCTTCTCTCCGCCGGCACCACGCGCCGCCGAAAGCACGGCTTCGGTCAATTCCTGCAGCTCGTCGATATTCTTCTGGATACGCTCACGCAGTTCCTCGTCCTCGATGAACTCCGTGTTGATCCGCATAGCGGTGATCGGCGTGCGCAAATCATGCCCCACGGCGGAAAGCAGCTGGCGCTGGCTTTCCAGCGTGCGCGAGACCTGATCGGTCATGCGGTTGAAGGCCCGTGCCGCGCGCCGGATATCGTCGGGACCTTCTTCGGGCACACGCGGCGCTTGCCCGCCATCGGCCGCTTCCGCCGCCGCCGCCGCGAGTTCGGACAATGGCCGGGCAACGCGGCGGGCGATGAAGGCAGCGGCGGCCGATGTTGTGAGCAGGGCAACCAGGCCTGCGCTGATGATTTCTAAAGGAAATGCAGGCGTCGCCGGACGTGAAAAGGTCGTCACCAACTGCGTGCGGCGCACTACGGGTAACGTCACTTCGACGATCGTGCCGATGCGTTGGGGCAGGCTTGGCTGTCCCGTTGAAGGCGGAACGACGCCTTTGCGAAAGTTCACGAGCACGGGCAGCTTTGCGCGCTCGGGAGGAAGCATGGCGCGCACCCGCGCCGCGTATCGCGCCTCGTCATCCGTCATCGGACGGATCTCGGGCTTTCCGTAGACGAGGCGGAAGCGCCACGGGCCGGAGCTCATGGTCTGGACAGCAGCTTCGCGTTCATGCGCGGGAATCCCACCCAGCAACGTCGCTGCGGAGACGCCGCGCTCCAACAGCCGCTCCGTTATCGAAGCTTCAGTGAGCTGTTCCTGCGCGGTCGCGAACCAGATGCCCACAGCCACGTTCGAGGCAATGACGGCTGTGGCTGCTACGACAACCAGTTGAGCGCCCAGGGTGCGAGGCCACCAATGGCGTGGCCATAATTTCATCCGATCTCCGGCTCCACCGCGAACATGTATCCGCCGCCCCAAACGGTCCTGATATAGCGCGGATTCTTCGGGTCCGGTTCAATTTTCTTTCGTAGCCGGCTCACGTGATTGTCGATGCTGCGGTCGAACAGATCGGCATCGCGGCCTTTGGTCAAATCGAGAAGCTGGTTGCGGTTGAGAGCGATCTTCGGGCGGTCGATCAATGCGGATAGTAGCCGGAATTCTCCGCTCGATAGCGCCGTCGCCATGCCTTCCTTGTCGATAAGCTCGCGCTGCCCCGTGTCGAGTGTCCAGTCTCCGAAACGGATGCGTTCGGCCTCGGGCGGCTTCTGACGGGGAGGCAGCGCCTGCGTACGGCGAAGGACAGCCGTGATGCGGGCAACGAGCTCGCGTGGGCTGAAGGGCTTTGGAATGTAATCGTCGGCGCCCATTTCCAGACCGATGATGCGGTCCACTTCTTCGCCGCGGGCCGTGAGCAGCACCACCGGAATCTGGGAAGTTTCGCGGATATAGCGGCAAAGGCTGAGCCCGTCCTCGCCCGGCATCATGATATCGAGCACCACGAGATCGATCGCGGCGCCTTTCATGACCTTTCGGGCGACAAGAGCATCGGCCGCAGTGGTCGTGCGGTAACCGTGTTCGCGCAGATAGCGGGCGAGGGGCTCGCGGATATCGCGCGCGTCCTCGACGATCAGTACATGCGGTTTGGCTTCGTCTTTGAGCATGGTTTTCACCCCGATCCACCATGGCGCGCAGGCCGGTCTTTCGCAATCCGGATTTGTCACAAGCTGTCGCGGAAACCGGGGACGGCACGGAAAATTGCGACCAAATGATAGGTCGCCGGACAAAGTTCCGCGACCGGTCGGTCATTATCACTCCACGGCATGGGGAGCGCCAAGAGGAGATGACTTCCATGAAACAGTCGGTTCGATATGGTCTAATTCTGGTGGGCGTGGTGTTGGCGGTCGGCACGGGCGTTGCCATCGCACGGATGAGCAGTACTTCTACGCCCAAAGAGCGGGACGACCAAGCCATGCAGGCGTCGGCGTTCCAGCCCAGTCCCAGCCGGAGCCGGTTCGCGGAAAAATTCCTTGTCGAGTTCGACATGAACAAAGATGGCAAGGTTACGCATGACGAATTCAACAGGACGCTCGCGCATGAATTCGCGGTAGCTACCAAAGGCGCGCCGGCCATGACGCTCGATCAATACGCGGCCATACACCTTCAGGATCTACGCGATCAGGCGGGCGAGAATTTTCACCGCATCGACTGGAACGGCGATGGCAAGGTGACGCTCGACGAATATACGTCTTCGGAACGCGATCGTTTCGAACAGATGGATCGCGACGGCAGCGGCGCGATCTCATGCAGTTCGTCGCGAGGCAGCAGGCAGTATGGGGACGATCCGGCGCCAAGCCGGCGAAGAAGTGACAGCGGTGGGAGTTCTACAAGTCGCGGCTTCGGATCGCGCGGGCGTTCGAGCCTTTGTTATTCCTACGATGTCAACAAGGACGGGAAGGTCACACGTGCCGAGTTCGACAAGCTCACCCAGCAGCAATTCAATGCATTCGCCAAAGGCGGAAGTCTCAATGCGGAGCAATATTACCAATTGCTGGCGGCACAATCGCGGTCGATCTCGGCGCGGGTGTTTCAGCGCCTCGATCGCGACCGTGACGGCAAGCTAACGCTAGCGGAATTCGCGGCTTCGCAGGAGAGACTCTTTTCGCGGCTCGACAAGAATGGCGACGGCGTCATCACCGAGGACGAACTTACATCCTCTCGCCGGAATCGTGTGGCAAGCCGCAGCTAGAGACGGGGGGAAACCCCGTGTCGGCTGTCGCACGGTCGGCGGATAGCTCCCAAACGCCGGCCGTGCGCAGCCAATTTCCTTTGCCACATCACAGCGCGATACCAAACAGAACGAGGAGGATGATGATCACGCCGATGAGGCCGATCACCCATATCTCCGGCGCAACACCGTCGCGGCGGATGTTGGCGGCCTCCGCATTTGTCGTATCCGTCGATTGAAGCTTTTGGGACTCGAACTCTTCGGAATATCCGAGCCGATGGACTGAAACCTGCTCAGCGAAACGCGCGAAGAAATCATCGGCAATCTGCCGGGCAGCGCCGTCGATCAATTTGCGACCGACCTGCGCAAGCCTGCCTCCAATGGAAGCGCGCGCGGTATAGGTAAGTAGCGTTCCTTGCGCGGCCGGCGCGAGCAGAACCTCCGCTTCGCCACGTCCAAAACCGGCAACACCGCCGCGTCCTTCGCCCTTGAGAAGACAGCGGTGCGGGGGATCGATCTCGCACTGCTCGATGACGACCCGGAATGATGCTTTCAAGGGGCCGATACGCAATGCTGCAACTGCGTCGAAGTAATTGTCGCCGCGTCGGGTGAGCTGTTCGCATCCCGGGATACAGGATTGCAGGATTATCGGATCATTCAGCGCCTGCCAGACGATTTCCGGCAGCGCAGCTATTTCATATCGGCCTGAAAAATCCATCTCGGTTTATGCAATCTCAATATACGACAAGGAGTTAGCGGCTTCGGTGATAGGACAGAAAGATTCTACGCCAAAGTTCCCGATTCACTTTTCCGTTCGTGACGATCATGTTAAACTTTTTAGTAGCCCTGTTGAAATTCGGGGCATTCGCGTCGGGGGTAGGGGATGGAAACTTATATTGCACCGCCCGCAATTGCGGGTGAGTCTATTGAAGTGACGGGTTCGGTAAAGTGGTTCGATCTGGCGAAGGGATATGGCTTCATAAAGCCAGCCGCCGGTCCCCAGGGAGATATTCTTCTTCATCAGAGTTGTGTCCGGCAGTCCGGTTTCAAGATTGCGCAAGAGGGCGCGCGGGTCACATGCGAAGCCGTCCAGGGACCGAAAGGGCTCCAGGCGCGCCGTCTGCTGGCGTTGGACAATTCCATGGCTTTGACGGTGCCGTCGGCCGCACAGCGACCGGTTCGCTTCAATGTCG
>DASXXW010000185.1:0-15703 GCA_036502865.1 Rhizomicrobium sp. | reverse complement strand
GGCCGCTGCCCTACAAGCTTCAGGTTCGAAAAATCCGGTGCTGCTGCGCATCGACGAAGCAGCCGGTCACGGCATCGGTTCGACCAAGACACAAACCGATCTTCTCACCGCCGACTGGATCGCGTTCATCTTCTGGCGAGCCGGTCTGCCCGATTGGCAGCCCGGAGCTGGAGCCGCGCAACACGCCGTGAAGTAATTCCGTTTCTATTGGCAGGAGATTCCTCCTGCTTGGCGAATATGCGTTGCCTTTGATCGACGCGCCGTTTGTACGGCGCGTCTTTCAATCTTTGTCCGCCCGCGCTTTCAGTGACCGAGCAGCTTGATCGACACCGGCTCTTCCAAGGGGCTCGCCCGCTGGCCAAGACGGGACAATCTTTTGTGACAACTTGCGGAAATTGATGCCCGGCACCTATTCCAAAGGTTGCAGATCAGCTATTACTGGTTGCGGGTAATTGAGGGAGGGGCGCCGAATGTCCCAAAAATTTGGAATGATCTTGAAGTCCGCGCTCGCGGCTGGAATGGCGGCGACTGCAATTTCTCCGGCACTGTCAGCCACATCCCACGCGCCGAAAAGAGTGAAGCCGGAACAGGTGGTTTATGATTTCTGCGAGCCGCTGGTGAATTGCGGGGACGGTGGCGGACCAACGAGCGGCCCGATCATGGATAGTTCCGGCAATTTGTACGGAACTACAGCGTTGGGCGGCGCTAATGGAGGCGGTACCGTCTACAAGCTTGCGCCAGACGGCACCGAAACGACGCTATATTCATTCTGCGCCCGATTGCCTTGCGCGAATGGCGACCAGCCGCTGGCTTCCCTGACGATGGATAGCGCGGGCAATCTCTACGGCACGACATGGATGGGCGGAATCCAGAATTGCGGTAACGAATACGCGTCATGCGGGACGGTGTTCAAAGTCGCGCCCGACGGCACGGAGACTGCGCTCTACAGCTTCTGTCCCGGCGCAACATGCACCGACGGCGCCATACCCTACGGAAACGTGATCCTGGACAGCTCGGGAAATCTTTACGGCACAACGCAGCGCGGCGGCGCGAACGGCGAAGGGACTGTGTTCGAGATCGCGGCCGACGGCACGGAATCCGTGCTGTACAGTTTCTGCTCGCAGGCCAATTGCGGCGACGGCGAGCAGCCTCAGTCGGGCTTGTACATGGATGGCTCAGGCAATTTATTTGGCACAACTCCGATGGGCGGCGCATATAACCAAGGTACCGTCTTCGAAGTCGCGCCGAACGGAACCGAGACAGTGTCATACTCTTTTGGTGCAACAGAAGGTGATGCTGGCGGGCCGATTGGCGGATTGATTGCGGATGCCGCCGGGAATCTGTACGGCGCTGCCGGTGGCGGAGCACATGGCTATGGTGCGGTATTCATGCTTTCACCGACTGGAACAGAAACCCTGCTCTACTCCTTTGCGGCTGGCAACGACGGACGCGAGCCCAATGCACCTCTGCTCCTGGACAGCTCCGGCAATCTTTACGGCACGACAGTGCTCGGCGGCAGCACCGGATGTAAAGGATTAGGATGCGGAACCGTGTTCAAGCTTACTCCAGGCGGCACGGAAACAGTGCTCTACGCTTTCAAGAACTACAAATATGGACTCGGTCCCAATGGTGGCCTGGCTGCCGATAGCCAAGGCAACCTTTATGGCACGACAAATTACGGTGGCCTGAACAAGAAAAACATCGGCGGTGTCGTCTTCAAGATCAATTCGGCAATCGCGCCAAAGCCCTGATTTTCACGAATCGCGCGGCGCCAGGCGGTGCTGCGCGATTCATTTTCCAAGCGCCTACACACAAATAAGCGAAATCCACTAAGGCGCAAAACGCGCGCCTCCAGCCGTCATCGTCATTGTCGCGGGTTCGCTCTTCCCCGCGATTGCCCTGCCGCCCCGATAGTTCTCCAAGAAACATCTCATCACCCTCCAAAGCGGCGCTCAACGACGCGTCGGGTGCGGAGGGTTTACCGGAACCGCCGGTTGAGCTATTATGATGGCTGCAAATTCGGGGGGACAACAATGTCCGGCAATTTTTATTCGGTTTTCAAAACTGCACTCGCCGGCAGCATGGCACTGACCGCGTCGTGTTCGCTCTCTTTTGCAGCGCTGCAAGCACCCAAGGAGCCCAAATCGCCATACAAATTGCTCTATAAATTCCAGGGGGGAGCCGACGGTGGCAACCCCGAAGGCGATCTCGTGGAAGACAAATCAGGAAATCTCTACGGGACGACAGCCTCCGGAGGTGCGTACGGCGGCGGCACTATTTTCGAAGTGAACCTTAAGCGAGTAGAGACTGTCATTTATGCCTTCAAAGGCGGTCAGACAGATGGCACATCTCCAACGACTAATTTGATATTCGATTCTCAAGGGAATCTGTACGGCACAACGCGCGCCGGCGGCGGCACGGGTTGCAACGGGGCCGGATGTGGGACGGTATTCAAGCTGGCTCCCAATGGTACCGAAACGGTGATCCATTCATTCGGGACCGCAGGCGACGGCGCTGAGCCCGATGGGGGCATGATTTTCGATGGTCAGGGCAACCTGTTTGGCACGACGCTCTACGGCGGTAGTGCATCGAATGGCACCGTTTACAAAATATCGAACGACGGTAGCGAGACAGTACTCTATTCCTTCCAGGGCGGAAGCGACGGTAGTAATCCCAACGAAAACGTTGTGATGGACGCTACCGGCAATCTGTATGGCGCGGCCGGCGGCGGAACTGGGAACGCTGGCGTAGTATTCAGGCTGGCACCTGATGGCACCGAAACCACGCTGCATACTTTTGCAGGGCAGCCCGGCGACGGCGCCATACCCACTGGAAGCCTGATTTTCGACTCTCAAGGAAATCTTTATGGAACCACGAAATCCGGCGGCACCAGCGACTATGGTACGATATTCAAATTAGCTGCGAACGAAACTGAAACCATGCTCTACAGTTTCAAGAACAGCCCGGACGGATCATATCCCAATCCCGGATTGATCATGGATGCATCCGGAAATCTGTTCGGCACCACCGCTCAAGGCGGATGCAACTGCGCATATCAGGGAACGATATTCGAATTGTCGCCGAACGGCACGGAGACGACGCTTTACGCTTTTGGAAAGAGCAGCAGCCTTCCGGTGTTCGGACTGATCGAAGATTCATCCGGTCATCTTTATGGAACGACCGTGTATCGAGGCAAAAAAAATACCGGTGCCGTATTCCGGTTTACCCAATAAAGGCCGTTCAATACCTCGCATTTCCCGGCGTGCGCGGGAATGGAATGACATCGCGCACGTTCGAGAGACCCGTGACGTAAGCGAGCGTGCGCTCGAAGCCGAGTCCGAAGCCTGCATGCGGAACGGTGCCGTAGCGGCGGAGATCGCGGTACCATTCGTAATGCTCGCGATCGATGTGAAGCTTCGCCATGCGGGCGTCGAGAATGTCCAGACGCTCTTCGCGCTGGCTGCCGCCGATGATTTCGCCGATGCCGGGCGCCAGCACGTCCATCGCCGCGACCGTGCGGTCGTCATCATTGACGCGCATGTAGAACGCCTTGATGTCCTTCGGGTAGTTCATGAGGATGACCGGCTTGCCGACATGTTTTTCCGTCAGATAGCGCTCATGTTCCGACTGGAGATCGACGCCCCATTTGACGGGGAATTCGAATTTCTCATTTGTCCGTTCCAACACCGAGACCGCCTCGGTGTAGTCCATGCGGACAAATTCGGATGAAACAATGTTCTCGAGCTTGGTGACGAGGCCTTTCTCGACGCGTTCGTCGAAGAAGGCGAGATCGTCGGCGCGCTCTTTGAGCACGGCAGCCAGCGCATATTTCAGAAGGCGCTCGGCGAGCATCGCGTCGTCGGACAGATCGGCAAACGCGATTTCCGGCTCGACCATCCAGAATTCCGCGAGATGACGGCTGGTGTTGGAATTCTCGGCGCGAAATGTCGGACCGAACGTATAAACCTTACTCAGCGCGAGACAGTACGCCTCGACATTGAGCTGACCCGAGACGGTGAGAAACGCGTCGCGACCGAAGAAATCTTTGCTGAAATCCACTCCGCCCGTTTCGTTGCGCGGCAAATTGGCAAGATCGAGCGTCGACACGCGAAACATCGCCCCTGCCCCTTCGGCGTCGGAGGTAGTAATGATCGGTGTGTTGACCCAGTAAAATCCGTCTTCATCGAAGAAACGGTGGATGGCCTTGGCCAGCGTGTGACGCACGCGCGTGACCGCGGCGATGACATTGGTGCGGGGCCTGAGATGCGCCACTTCGCGCAGGAATTCGAAGCTGTGAGGCTTCGGCTGAATGGGATAGGTGTCTGGATCGTCGACCCAGCCGAGCACGCGGATTTCGCTCGCCTGCATCTCGAAAGGCTGCCCCTTGGCGGGCGACGGCACGATCGTACCGCGCGCTTCGAAAGCGCATCCCGTCGTCAGCTTGAGCACCTCGTCGGTGTAATTCGGCAATGTATTCGCCGCGACCACCTGCAACGGATGGAAACATGATCCGTCCGACAGGTGCACGAAGGAGATACCCGCCTTCGAATCCCTGCGCGTACGCACCCAGCCTTTGACGGTCACCGGCGCATCCTGCGGCGCCGATCCGGCCAAAATTTCCCGAACACTGAAGTTTTTCTCGCTCATGGCGGAGACCTACTCAGGCGCCGGGACATTGTCCACCGCGCCGGCACAGACGCTGCGTTCTTCGTTCCGAACCGGCCGCACGGATGCACGTGGCCCCGGTCTTGCAGTGTGTCCTCCGCGAAACACGCCCCGCCCCGACAATTGCTCCAGGCGGAAACGCGGCCCGACGCGGAGGATTGGCACATGAAAGCTCTGTTGGCAGCGATGGCGATGCTGGCGCTCGCAGGCTGTGCCGCTCCGGAATATGGCATGCAGGATTTAGCCACGGCCAGCGCCGCCCGAACCGGCGCGCGCGAAGCGGCCCGGCAACAATATTCGCCCAATTGCCCCGGCAAATCGCATCAGGATTCCAATCGTCTCGCCGAATTCCGTGACGGGGATGTCCATATGGTTTCGGGCGGTCGATACGCGCAGCTTGACGATCCGACCAGGGATTGGACCCGCGAACAGGCCCCGGCATCGCCCTTCCAATGCCCGCCCACAGGGAAAAAGCACCGCTATTTTGCCTGACCGATGGCTGCCGTTTTGTTCTTGATATGTTCTCGTCGGCGCTTATATTGGTGGGATGAATGGAGCGGCCGAAATCACCGCTGATGCGCGGAGCCTTCGCGGACGCGGAGCGCAGTCGAACGTATCGGGTCGGTATGAGCGCGAAACCCGCATATTGGTCGATGACGGGTGGACGCAGGACGACGAAGCGCCGCCCGTTCTGAAGACCGAGGTTTTGCGCGATTCCTCGCGGACCATCATCACCCGGAACAAATCACCCGATATTTCCTTCGATCAGTCGATCAATCCCTACAAGGGTTGCGAGCATGGCTGCATTTATTGTTTTGCGCGGCCGACACACGCCTATCTCGGACTTTCTCCTGGAGCAGATTTTGAATCGCGCCTGTTTGCCAAACCGAACGCGGCAGAGCTGCTGGCGCGTGAGTTGGCGGCGCCGGGCTATGTACCCAAAGTCATCGCCATGGGTACCAACACCGATCCCTATCAGCCCATCGAACGGCAGATGAAGATCACGCGCTCCATTCTCGAAGTGCTGCGCGATTTTCGGCATCCGGTGGGCATTGTGACCAAATCGTCGTTGATCCTGCGCGACATCGACATACTTGCGCCCATGGCGGAACAGGGCCTGGCGCGCGCGGCGATCTCGATCACGACACTGGATCGCAAACTGGCGCGTGCGATGGAGCCGCGTGCCGCAACGCCGCAAAGGCGGCTTCAGGCTATCAAAGGCCTGCGTGAGGCGGGCATTCCCGCAGGCGTCATGTTTGCTCCGGTGATCCCCGCGCTGAATGATGATGAACTCGAATCCGTTCTTGGCGCCGCCGTCGAAGCAGGTGCCGGCAGCGCGGGCTATGTGCTGCTGAGGCTTCCGCTCGAGATCAAGGATTTGTTCCGCGAGTGGCTGGAAGAAAAAGTGGAGGGACGCGCAAAGCATGTGATGTCGCTGATCCGCCAGATGCGCGGCGGCAAGGACTACGACAGCCAGTGGCATACGCGCATGAAGGGCACCGGCCCCTATGCCGAAATGATCGCGCGGCGTTTTCACATGGCGGTCAGGCGTCTCGGTCTCAATCAGGGACGTTCGCCGCTTTCGACCGACAAATTCCGCCGCCCGCCGCGAGCAGGCGATCAATTGCGGTTGTTATGATCACGGAGCCAAAATCGTCATCCCCGCGAAAGCGGGGACCCAGTACCACCGCGGCGCGAATAAACGTTGTGCCGGAGTCATGGAGGTGCTGGATCCCGGATGCCTCGCATTCGCTCGGCTCCGGGATGACAGCACTACTTGAAGAGATTTCCATACTGCTTCCGTACGGAATTTGTGCATAAGGCGATGAAGATCAGACAAGATGACTTTCTTGGCTGGCGGCATTTCCCTAGGCTTGCGGCATGCCGCATTACATTTTCGAGGCGCGTATACTCAAGACGCAGCCGGGGCCTGTAGCCGGTGTCGATGAAGTCGGGCGCGGCCCGCTGGCAGGCCCTGTTGTCGCAGCGGCTGTGATCCTCGACCGCAAGCGCATTCCAAAAGATCTCGACGATTCCAAACAAATGCAGGCGGAGGCGCGCGAGACCGCCTACATGCGCATATTCGAATGCGCGCTCGCGGTCGGTGTCGGCGAAGCAAGCGTCGATGAAATAGATCTCGTCAATATCCGTCAGGCGACACATCTCGCCATGGCGCGCGCAGTCCGTGCACTCACCCATCAACCGGGTTTCGCGTTGGTGGACGGCAACGATCCGCCGGCTCTGCCCTGCCCATGCGACACGATCGTGGGCGGCGATGCGCGATCGGTTTCGATCGCAGCCGCTTCCATCATCGCCAAGGTCACGCGCGACCGCATGATGCAGGCACTCCACGCCGATTATCCCGGCTATGGCTGGTTCAAAAACAAGGGTTACGGCACGGGAGAGCATCTGGATGCACTTGCCCGGCTCGGACCTTGCGTCCACCACCGGCGCAGTTTCGCGCCTGTGCACAACATCTTGTATGGTGCAAGGCTTGAAGACTCAAACGTAACACTTTGAATCTCAAGACTCTTGACCTGTGGACTCCGCCGAATCAGTCTCTCGTCCGAAATGATCGCGGGATGAGGGCATGGCAATTTCGGCTGGACTGGACGACGCGCTGGATCGCGTGCTCGAGGGCGATTGCATCGAGCGCATGAACGAGTTGCCGGAAGGCAGTTGCGATCTCGTCTTCGCCGACCCGCCCTATAATCTCCAGCTCGAAGGCGAATTGCGCCGGCCGGACAATTCAAGGGTCGATGCCGTCGACGACCACTGGGATCAATTCGCGAGTTTCGAGGAGTATGACCGCTTCACGCGCGCATGGCTGAAAGCCGCACGTCGCGTGCTGAAAGATAGCGGCGCGCTCTGGGTCATCGGCTCCTATCACAACATCTTCCGCGTCGGCACGATCCTCCAGGACCTGGGCTTCTGGATGTTGAACGATGTGGTGTGGCGCAAGACCAACCCCATGCCGAATTTCCGTGGGCGCCGGTTCACCAATGCCCATGAAACGCTGATCTGGTGCACGAAATCGCGCGACCAGAAATCCTACACGTTCAACTATGAAGCAATGAAAGCGCTGAACGACGAATTGCAAATGCGCTCGGACTGGACTTTGCCTATTTGTTCCGGCGGCGAGCGCCTGAAGGATCAGTCCGGCGCGAAGGCGCACTCGACGCAGAAGCCGGAATCGCTTCTGCATCGCGTGATCGTTAGCTCCACCAAACCGGGCGATGTGGTGCTCGATCCCTTCTTCGGTTCGGGAACGACGGGGGCAGTTGCACGCCGTCTTGGGCGCCGTTTCATCGGAGTGGAACGCGATCCGGTTTATGCACAGCTTGCTCGCGAACGCATCGCGGGCATCATTCCGGCGCCCGACGATGCCATCGAAGTCACGCGCTCGAAACGCGCCGAGGCGCGCATTCCCTTCGGCTGGGTCGTCGAGCGCGGATTGCTGCCGCCCGGAACCGTGCTGCATGGACCAACGAAGCGTCATCGCGCCAAAGTCCGCGCCGACGGCTCGCTGGTGTGCTCCGACGCCACCGGCTCCATCCATCGCATCGCCGCGCATGTGCAAGGGTTGGATGCCTGCAACGGGTGGACGTTCTGGCACTACGATTATAATGGTTCGCAAATTTCGATCGACGTTCTTCGGCAACGCCTGCGGGCCGAACTGACGTAAGTTGTTTCACACGGAGTCGCGGATTTGTTTCGCGACTCTTGCAGGAAACAAGTCATCAAAGGCGTGGGTGAGAATCTTCCGCATCACCGTCGGAAGCGCAGCCGCTGCGAGTTCGGCGGATGTGAGCCACATGCCCTGAACTTTTCCCGGGCGGACAAGCTCGGCGCGCCACACCTCGATCTCCAATTCGAAATGCGTGAATGTGTGACGCACGATACCCGCGCGACGCTGCCAGTCCGCCTTGAAGGGTGTTTGTTTCAGCGCATCGCTGCGCGCGGGAAAATTCGCAGTCCACGGCCCAAGAGGCGGCTGCAGCATTCCGCCGAGCAGCCCTTTCTCGGGCCGTTTCTCAACGAGAACGGCGCCGCTGCCATTGCGGGCCACGAAAGCCGCGCCACGTTTGAGCGGCCGGTCCGGCTTGGCAGCCTTGCGCGGCAGCGTCTGCGCGATGCCGTGCGCGCGTCCCCGGCAATCATCCGCCCACGGACAATTCGCGCAATCCGGACGTTGCGGAGTGCAGATGAGTGCGCCGAGATCCATCAGGGCTTGCGCGAAATCCCCTGCACGAGTCGGCGGCACAAGCGATTGGGTGCGGCGACGCAATTCGGGTTTCGCCTGAGGCAGCAGTTCTTCAATGGCAAAGAACCGCGCGATCACGCGCTCGGCATTGGCGTCCACCGCCGCTTCGGGTCTGTCAAATGCGATCGCAGCAATCGCACCCGCCGTGTAAGGACCGATACCCGGCAGTTTTCGCAGAGCATCCGCATGTGAGGGAAACCGGCCGGCATGTTCGCCGGCCACAATCTGCGCGGCACGATGGAGATTGCGCGCCCTGCTGTAATAACCCAGTCCCGCCCACGCCGCGCGCACCTCTTCGAGCGACGCGTCTGCGAGCGCCTCCACATTGGGCCAGCGCGTGAGAAATGATTGATAATAACTTTTGACGGCGGCAACCGTCGTCTGCTGCAGCATGATCTCGCTCAGCCATACGCGGTAGGGATCCGGCACTTCGCCTGACAGCGCGCGCCAGGGCAGCGTTCGCCGGTTGGCGTCATACCATCTCAGCAAGCGCGTGGCGGCGCTGGCGTTCTTTTGCCGTGTTCGTGGACTATCGGGCATAGCGGATGAGTCGAAAAACAGCATGACACGCGGACGGAAACAATTGCCGGACTCGACAACAGCGGACGCGCCGCAGAGGCGAGCCCGCATCGCCGCGATTGCAGCCGATGCGACCGAACTCGGCCGCGCGGCCTTCGATCGCGCGGGATTCCGTGATCCGACTCTGGTCCTGCGATGGCGGGAAATTGCCGGATCCGACGTTGCCAACATCGCTCAGCCGTTGCGGATCAGCGAAAGTCCCGCCGGAACCGTCCTCACGCTGAGAGCAGATCCGGCCGCTGCGGTGTTTCTGCAACACGAAAGCCGCGCGCTGTGCGCCAGAATAAATGCCTATCTCGGTCGGGCCGCCATAGAGCGTCTTCGCTTCGTTCCGGGCGAGATCACGCCAGGACGAACCCCTCCGTTGCGCAACAATCCACAGAAATCTCCGCCCGGCAGCGACGCCGCGGAACTTACCGGCGGCGATAGACTGGCGAACGCATTGCACGCGCTCGCCCATGCGCGGCGCGGTTCGTGAACTTGAGACCAATTGAACAGTGCGCGCGGCTCTGCCAAAACCACCCAGAGACGTTGCTGGGAAAAGGCTCATGTCGCGGAAATACCTGCTTACCGGTCTTGTCGTAGTGGCTTTGGCCGTACTCGGCGCAGCCGCCTGGTACGTCTTTTTCGGCGCATCGTCGGAAAGCGCGATACCCGATGCCAATCAGACGCAGACCGTTACGCTGACGGACTTCGACCGCACGATGGGGTCGCCCAAAGCGCCCATCCAGATCGTCGAATATGCTGCGCCGACCTGCCCGCACTGCGCCCATTTCGACATGGAAATCTTCCCGCTGCTGAAGCAAAATTTCATCGACACCGGAAAGGTTTATTACTCGCTTCGAATTTTTCCGCTGGGCCCGGCAGACGTGGCCGCCGGTGCGATGGCGCGCTGCCTTCCGCCGGACAGTTACTTCCAGTTCCTCGATCTTTTGTGGCGTAACCAGGCCAAATGGGACCCGGAGTTCCGCGTTCCCGACGTTCATGCCGGGCTTGTCGACATGGGCCGCATCGCCGGCATGAGCGCGGACAAAGTGGACAGCTGCATAGCGAATCAGGCTGTATCGCAGAAGATCACGGCGATCGGTCAGGAAGGTACGACCAAATACGGAATCAACAGCGTCCCGACTTTCATTGTGAACGGCGAGACGCGCCAATTCACGGTTTGGGACGACCTGCAGACCTATCTCAATGGCCTTTTGAAGAAGCACTAATACGGTATATGGGCGACAGGACGGCGCAGAGCAGTTGAAATTTACCCGGCTCAGGCTTTCCGGATTTAAGTCCTTCGTCGAACCCACGGAGCTCCTGATCGAGCCGGGCCTTACGGCCATTGTGGGGCCGAATGGCTGCGGCAAATCCAACCTTTTCGATGCCCTGCGCTGGGTGATGGGCGAAGCGCGCCCGACATCCGTGCGCGGCACCGAAATGGATGATGTGATTTTCGCCGGCAGCGCTGCCCGGCCCGCGCGCAACGTGGCGGAAGTCATTTTATATGTGGATAACAATGACCGCAGTGCGCCCGGTGCTTACAATGAATACGACACGATCGAGGTGTCGCGCCGCATCGAACGCGAAGCCGGCTCCGTTTATCGCGTCAACGGACGCGATCTGCGCCAGCGCGACGTACAGATATTCTTCGCCGATGCCTCGTCGGGTGCTGCATCCACAGCTTTCGTACGCCAGGGCCAGATCGGACTGCTGATCAGCCAGAAGCCGCTCGCGAGACGCGCCATTCTGGAAGAAGCCGCCGGCATTGGCGGCCTGCATCAGCGGCGGCACGAAGCCGAACTGCGGTTGCGCGCGGCCGAAACGAATATGGCGCGTATCGACGACGTGATCCGGGAAATTGAAGGCCAGCTGCAAAATCTGAAACGGCAGGCCCGCGCGGCATCGCGCTATCGCAACCTGTCCGGCCTTATCCGCAAGGCGGAAGCGCTCGCGCATCATCTGCGCTGGACGGCAGCAGATTCAAATCTCCAAACGGCGCGTGAGGCTTTGGAAGCCTTGGCTGTCCGTGTTGCCGACTGCACGGCGCTCGCTGCGGAAGCGGCAACCGCGCGTGTCGATGCGGCAAACAATCTCGAACCATTGCGGCTTGCCGAGGCGGAACGCGGCGCAGCCCTGCATCGTCTTGCGCTGGAACGCGATGCGCTCGACCAGGAAGAAGCGCGCGCACGGGATGCCGCACAGAGGCAGCGCCAGCGCATCGCGCAGGGCGAGCAGGATCTCGCGCGCGAACGCGCATTGGATGCGGATGCCGGGCAATCGCTCGCCGCGCTCGCGCAGGAAGCGGAACTACTGACAGCGGAAGCCGAGGCCGCGGGCGATACGCTTGCTTCGGCACAGTCGCGCGCCTCGTCCTGCGAAGCCGCTGTCGGTCCGGCGGAACAGGCTCTCGAACAGGCCAATGCAGCGCTCGCCGGCTGGAATGCGAAGACTCAGAGTCACTCCCGCGCCCGCGAAATCGCATTGGCGCTCGCGGAAACAAGCACCGCCCAACTTGCCGAAGCCGAGAGGCGGCGCGACGAAGCCTTGGCCGGCGCGGCAGAATCGCCCGATGTGCAGGCCTGCGAGGCCGAAGCCATTCAGGCACGGCAGAACGCCATCGAAGCACGCGACACGCTGGAGCAGGCACGCCGGCAGCTCAGTCTCGCGGAGACCAAAGAAACAGAAACGCGAACACCGCTCGAAACTGCGGAGCGCGAAGCACAACGTCTCTCGGCCGAAGCCAAAGCGCTCTCCGATCTGTTACGTCCGGAAATCGGCGACCTCTGGCCGCGGCTGATCGATTCGGTGAGCGTGGAAAGCGGATATGAGTCCGCATTCGCGGCCGCGCTGGGTGATGATCTTGAAGCGCCGCTCGACGAAGCCGCTCCGAACCATTGGCGCGATCTGGGTCCGCTTGAAATATCGGCGCTTCTTCCGGACGGCATACGGCCGTTAACGGAGTTTGTTCTGGCACCTGCGGCGCTCGAACGCCGTCTTTCGATGACCGGCGTAGCGACACAGGAAACGGGCGCGGCTCTGCAGAAATCTCTTCGCGCCGGCCAACGTCTTGTATCCCAACGTGGCGATCTATGGCGTTGGGATGGGTATGCGATGTCGGCGGATGCGCCCTCGCCTGCCGCGCAGCGCCTGGCACAACGCAATCGTCTTGCGGTTCTCATTGAAGACGTCGCACGCGCAAAGGATGTCCGGGCCCAGGCATTTGCAAATTACTCCGCGGCTGCGGCGGAAGCCGACGTTGCGAGAGAGGCGTCTCGCACGGCGGAAAAAACCAGCCGGCTTGCGGAAGACGCTTTGTCTGCGGCGCAGGAAGCATCGGCAAATGCCGTACGTATCGCGGCGGAGCGCAGCTCAAAGCTCGCGACCTTCGAATCAGAAATTCGCCGCCTGATGGAAGCACGTGGCGCCGCACAGGAATCTGCGCGTCATGCCGAGGATGCATTGCTTCAGCTTGGCGACAGCGATGTTCTTTCGCAGGCTGTAGCGGCGACGCGACAAGCAGCGGCTGAAGCCCGCGGCGCACATCTCGAAGCGCGCGCGGAACTGGAAGCCCTGCGCAGGGAAAGCGAACTGCGCACCCGCCGTCTTGCGACGCTCGGCGAGGACCGGGAACGTTGGCAGAGCCGGCGCGATGCCGCGCTTCGTCAGATCGACGAGCTGCTGCAGCGTATCGCCGGTCTGCAAACAGAACTCGAAACCTTCGAAGCCGTGCCGGCCGCGCTCGCCGAAAAGCGGGAAAAATTACTTGATGCAATTGGTACTGCGGAGGCCGCGCGCGCCGAAGCAGCCGATCTGCGCGCCGTTGCCGAATCTCAGCTCACCGCCGCCGACAAGGCAGCGAAAGCCGCCGACGCCGCATTGGCTACTGCTCGCGAAGACCGCGCCCGCGCCGAGGCCATGGCGCAATCGGCCGAGGAACGCCTTGCCGAATTGCTGACGCGTATTCGCGATGAGCTGGATATGGCGCCGGACGCGCTCGCGGCGTTCGCAGAAGTCGAAAACAAAGAGGAATTACCTTCTCTCGAATATGCGGAAAAGCGCGTCGAGAAACTTAAGGCCGAACGCGAACAGCTGGGCGGCGTCAATCTCAGGGCGGAGGAAGAAGCCGCCGAGCACGGCCAGCGGCTCGATACATTGACTCGCGACCGCGCCGATCTCGATGGCGCGATCCAGCGCCTGCGCCGTGGCATTCAAAGCCTCAACCGCGAAGGCCGCGAGCGTCTGCTCGAATCGTTCGAGAAGGTGAACACCAATTTCCAGCTTCTCTTCTCGAAACTATTCGAGGGCGGAGAAGCAAAACTGACGCTGACCGAATCGGAAGATCCGCTGGAAGCGGGCCTCGAAATCTATGCGCGGCCTCCGGGCAAACGCCTGCAATCCCTGGGTCTGCTTTCAGGCGGCGAACAGGCATTGACGGCGATGTCGCTCATTTTCGCCGTGTTCCTCGTCAATCCGGCCCCCGTCTGCGTGCTGGACGAAGTGGACGCGCCGCTCGACGACGCCAATGTCGAGCGTTTCTGCAATCTCCTCGATGAAATGACGCGCCTCACCGACACCCGTTTCATCGTCATCACCCATCACGCGCTGACGATGTCGCGCATGCACCGCTTGTTCGGCGTGACCATGGCCGAACGCGGCGTGAGTCAGCTGGTTTCGGTCAGTCTTGCCGAAGCCGAGCGCGCTTTAGCCGCGGAATAGAACGCCGCAGGTCCCCCGCCCGGTTGGAAAAGTCTGTGAATCCAGCCGCTTAAGAGACTGCGCAAATTCTTGACAGATTGTTGCGTGGGCCACTATGGTCCGCCCGCTTTCGCCGATCCAAAGGCCTGTTTTCGCGCGCCCGTTACGGCCAAATCTGGGGAGCCATTTCACATGTCTGCCCGCGAGCCTGACGACCTGAACGCGCTTGGCAGGAAGATCGACGCGGCGCGTGGCGCAGACACGAAGCGCGAGCCGGGAGCACCCACCGGGTCCCTTGGAATCGCCTTCCGGTTTGCGACGGAACTGGTCGTTGCGATTGGTTTCTGCACGGGATTGGGGTGGCTGCTGGATCGCTGGCTGCACACCGCTCCGATCTTCATCGTAATTATGTTCGTTCTCGGTGCCGCCGCCGGCATTCGAAACGTGATGCGGGCAGCGGCGGAACTGAATGCGGAAGCGGCACGACACCCCGCTACCGCGGTAAAAGACGACGACGAGGAGTAACAGAACGATGGCCATGAATCCGATGGAGCAGTTTGCGGTCAGGCCGCTCGTGCCGCTGCACCTCGGCCATTATGACGTGTCGTTCACCAACGAATCGCTGCTGATGTTCATCGTGATCGCCGCGGCGTCTTTGTTTCTTTACGTCGCGGCGCGCAGCCAGAGCCTCGTTCCGACACGAATGCAGTCGGTCGCCGAACTTTCCTACGAATTCGTCGGCAACATGCTTCACTCCGCGACCGGCGAGGCGGGAATGAAATTCTTCCCCTTCGTTTTCGCGATATTTCTTTATGTGCTGCTGTCGAATTTCTTCGGGCTGGTACCGTGGTCCTTCACGGTCACAAGCCAGATCGCCGTGACTTTCGGGCTCGCGGCGCTGGTGATCGCGACCGTCATTCTGACCGGCTTCGCCAAGCACGGTATCGGCTTCTTCAAGCTGTTCGTGCCCAAGGCGCCGTTCCTGCTGTTGCTGCTGTTGGTGCCGATCGAAGTCATCTCATTCCTCACACGGCCGATCAGCCTTTCCGTTCGTCTCTTCGCGAACATGCTGGCGGGCCACACGATGTTGAAAGTGTTTGCCGGCTTCGTCATCGCGCTGGGCGCCACGCTGGTGACGCCCAAGCCTTGGCTCGCGCCTCTTTCCATCGCACCGATGTTCCTGATCATCGCCATCACCGCGCTCGAAATCCTCGTCGCGTTCCTGCAAGCCTATGTCTTCGCAATTCTCACCTGCATCTATCTCAGCGAAGCCCTGCATCTTCACGACCATCACTGAGGACGGAAGCGGCCTCATAAACAAAGGAGTCATTTCAATGGAACTCGCAGCAGCAAAGATGATCGGTGCAGGTCTTGCCTGTATCGCGCTGGTCGGCGCCGGTATCGGTATCGGCAATGTGTTCGGCTCGTACCTCTCCGGTGCGCTTCGCAATCCCGGCGCGGCAGCCAGCCAGACCACGAACCTGCTTCTCGGCTTTGCGCTCTGCGAAG
>DASXXW010000184.1:0-1843 GCA_036502865.1 Rhizomicrobium sp. | reverse complement strand
CCAGTTGCTGCCCACTGGCGCTCGCGAAGTCCCGGGCCTCGATCTCGCTGCGGGCTATTGCTCAGCGCGCGAGCTGGGCGGCGACTTCTACGACTTTCTGCCCTACGGCAAAGGCCGTCTCGCTGTGGCTCTAGGCGACGTTTCGGGCAAGGGTACCGCAGCGGCCCTTTTCGGCTCGTTGGCCATCGGCACCATGCGGGAACATATCGTTGAGCATCCCTGCCCGCCGCCGGAGATGCTGGCCTTGCTGAATCGGCGTTTGCATGGCGCGCGCCTGGACTCGCGCTTCATCGCCATGGCGTTTGCGGTGTATGACGCCGGGGAGCGCCGGCTCACGCTAGCAAATGCCGGCGCACCTTATCCGATTTTGGTGCGCGATGGCGAAGTGCAGCAAATTCGAGTCGGCGGCATACCGCTCGGCCTTTTTCCCGATACGGAATACGACGAAGTCACCCTCGAGCTCCGTCCAGGCGATACGCTTTTGTTCGCATCCGACGGCATTCTCGAATCCGAAAACGCGGAAGAGGAGGAGTTCGGTTTCCAGCGACTAACGGCTGTCATCAAAGACATCTCTCTTCTGCAATCCGCCAGTGAAATCTGCGACATTATTCTTAACGCCACCGATGAATACAGCGGCGGCGGATTCACTCCTCACGATGACCGCACCCTGCTGGTGATGCGCTTGACCGATCACACCTCCAGCGATTTCTCGAAGCTCCCCATAATCTACTGACATGACAGAACCACTCGGCGAAAATCGTTTTGTATTGCGTGGCATAGATTGTCTATGCTACAACGTAGAATGTCTATGCCAACCACCACCTTCTTTCGGAGAGACCTACAGTGAATCGTGAAGAGCTTTTGCCAGGAACTCTGCACCTGCTGATTTTGAAGACGCTGGCGCGTAATCAGCAAATGCATGGTTACGAGATTGCCCGCTCGATTCAACAAATCTCCCAGGATGTCTTGCAGGTGGAGGAGGGATCGCTGTATCCGGCGCTACAGCGCATGTTGATCAAGGGTTGGGTGAAAGCAGAATGGGGCGTGACGGCGGAAAATCGGCGAGCGCGCTACTACCGGCTGACGGCGGCGGGCAGAAAGCAGTTGGAGGTCGAGAAAGCACAATTCGACCGCGTGATTCAGGCTATCGCTCGTGTGATTCAGACGGCATGACAACAGGGAACGGAAACCGGAAACGGAAACGGCGAAGTGCAGAGATCGCGGATCGCGCAGCCTTCAGGCTAGGGAAACAGAGATCACCGGAAAATATCTAGCGGGTGGACAGTGTTTGGAAACGGTGGGCGATGAGCAAAGTAGGCGACATTTGGCGACGGGTTCAGATGCTGCGGGGCCGGGAGAATTTTGCTCGCGAATTGGAAGAGGAAATGCGACTGCACCGGGAGCTGAGCGAAAGGGAACTTATCGCGGATGGCGTCGACGCCAGCGAAGCGCGGTACGCCGCGAACCGGCAATTTGGGAATGCGATGAATTTGCGAGAGCGCGGCAGCCAGGCGTGGGGATGGGAATGGATCGAACATTTCACGCAGGACGTCAATTACGGAGTGCGCGGGATGCTGCGCAGTCCCGGAACCACCTTGGTCGCATTGCTGTCACTCGCTCTGGGGATTGGCGCGAACACCGCGATCTTTAGCTTGACCGATGCGGTGATGCTGAAATCACTGCCGGTGAAAGATCCGGCGGGACTGGTTCTGTTTGGCGAGGGGCTCGATGAAGGGATCAGCGACGGATTTCCAAATCCGGAGCTCTACTCTTATCCGTTTTATCGCGAGATGCAGAATAGGAATCAGGTCTTCTCGGATGTTGCGGCATCCTTCAGCATGAT
>DASXXW010000183.1:0-21145 GCA_036502865.1 Rhizomicrobium sp. | reverse complement strand
GCGTGCATTCGGCCAAGGCTCTCCTGTGGTCGTTCGACCTCGCCGAAATCGAAGCGCTGCAGGCTGCGCAGGATTGGAAAGCCGCCGCGCAACGGATGCGCGAAGCGGCCACTGCTCTCGCGCGCGGCGGTGCGGATTTTCTCATTATCTGCTGCAACACGATGCATATCCTTGCCGACGCGGTCGAGGATGCGTCGGGTCTTCCGCTGCTTCACATCGCAACGCCGCTCGGTGCGGCGATTGCGACTAATCATTTCAGGAAAGTCGGCGTACTCGGCACCAGATATACGATCACCGCAGATTTCCTCCGCAGTCCGCTGGTGCGCGATCACAGCATCGAAATCATCGCTCCCGGTGAGGACGATGCGCAGGAAACGCATCGGCTGATCTATGAGGAATTGTCCCGCGGCGCGTTTCTCGATTCCTCCGCCACATTTTTGCGGTCGGCGATCCAGAGGCTGGCGGATCGCGGCGCGGAAGGCGTCATTCTCGGTTGCACGGAATTGTCGCTGCTGGTGAAGCCGGAGGAATCGGAGATTCCGCTGTTCGATACCGCCGAGCTCCATGCGCTCGCAGCCGTCGACCGAGCGCTGGCCTAGGCTCTCGCGGCGCCGTCTCCATACTGTTACAATCCTGGCTGCGTCAGATGGCTGGATGGCCGCTGGCCGCTTCGGCGGTTGGAGGAAAGTCCGGGCTCCACGGAGACACGGTGCCGGATAACGTCCGGCGGGGGCGACCCCAGGGAAAGCGCCACAGAAAACAAACCGCCAACCGGCTGATGCCGAGGCAAGGGTGAAACGGTGCGGCAAGAGCGCACCGCGCGGACGGTAACGGACGCGGCACGGCAAGCCCCACCGGGAGCAAGACCAAATAGGGATGGCATCTGGCCCGTTTCCGGGCAGCCGTCCGGGTCGGTCGCGCGAGGCGCCTGGCAACAGGCGTCCCAGAGGAATGGCCATCCATCGGGCTTTACAGCCCGGGGACAGAACCCGGCTTACAGGCCATCTGACGCTTTTGTTTGCTCGGACTCCACTTCTCTTTTTCCCTGCTTTTTTCCCTGCACCAGGGAAAAAGTTTCTGCTTTGGTGCGCCGCCATTTGGCTATGTCATTCCTTGCGCCTTGCAAACGGATTTCGGTTGTTATATAACCGTATCGGGCATATAGTCAACGCAAGTGGTTTAGTCGCTATTTCTCCCTCTCCACCGCGGAGCGGGGGAGAGGGTTGGAGTGAGGGGGCTTTTTACTATCGAGCAGCGCGAGCAGCTGTCGCGCGACGCCGTCCTGGTTCTTCAGGAATTCTGCGTTCCAAAACCGCACCACGCGAAAGCCTTGCGATTCGAAAAACGCATCGCGTTCGGCGTCGTATTCCCGTTGTTCGGCATGCTGGCTGCCATCGAGCTCCACGATTAACCCGGCGTCGAGACAAACAAAATCGGCGATGTAATTGCCGATGGGATGCTGTCGCTTGAACTTGTAACCACCCAGACGCCGGTCCCGCACTAACCACCAGAATTTCTTCTCAGTGTCGGTCGGCACATGGCGCATGGTTTTCGCACGCGTGCGTAACGGCGCCGCATTCTTGCGCGCTTTCGATTTTCGTTCTGTGATCACGGCCCCCTCACCCTAACCCTCTCCCCCAAAATGGGGGCGAGGGAATATCTATTATTTCTCCCTCTCCCCCAAAGTTGAGGGCGAGGGAATGCTACTCCGCAGCTTTCGTTATAGCGCGGCGGGGTTTGAGGAGCGGCTTCAGATATTGGCCCGTATAGGACCGCGCGACTTTGACGACATCTTCCGGCGTGCCGGAGGCCACGATCTCGCCGCCGCCATCGCCGCCCTGGGGGCCGAGGTCGATGATCCAGTCGGCGGTTTTGATCACTTCCAGATTGTGCTCGATGACGACGACGGTGTTTCCATTGTCGACCAGCTCGTGCAGTACGTCGAGCAGCTTTGCCACATCGTGGAAATGCAACCCCGTGGTCGGCTCGTCGAGAAAATAGAGCGTGCGGCCCGTGGCGCGGCGCGACAATTCCTTGGACAGTTTCACGCGTTGCGCTTCGCCGCCGGAGAGCGTCGTCGCCTGTTGCCCGATGCTGATATAACCGAGACCCACGCGGGCGAGCGTATCGAGCTTTTCGCGGATTGCGGGTACGGCGCGGAACAATTCGGCGCCGGCTTCCACCGTCATGTCGAGCACATCGGCGATGGAATAATCGCGGAATTTCACTTCCAGCGTTTCGCGATTGTAGCGTTTGCCCTTGCAGACATCGCATTGCACATAGACGTCGGGCAGGAAGTGCATCTCGATCTTGATGACGCCGTCGCCCTGGCAGGCTTCGCAGCGCCCGCCTTTCACGTTGAATGAGAAACGGCCCGGCGCATAACCGCGTGCTTTCGCTTCCGGCAATTCCGCAAACCAGTCGCGGATCGGCGTGAAGGCGCCGGTATAGGTTGCAGGATTGGAGCGCGGCGTGCGGCCGATGGGCGATTGATCGATGTCGATGACCTTGTCGAGAAATTCCAGGCCTTCGATGCGATCATGCGGTGCGGGATGTTCGCGCGCACCGTTCAGTTTCCGCGCCGCCGCTTTGTATAATGTCTCGATCACCAGCGTAGATTTGCCGCCGCCCGAAACGCCGGTGATACATGTGAAGGTGCCAAGCGGAATCTGCGCCGTGATGTTCTTCAGATTATTGCCGCGCGCACCGATGACTTTCACCCAGCGGTCATGCGCCGCTTTCTTGCGCCGCGCCGGAACGGAAATCTGTTCCAGGCCCACCATATATTTTCCGGTGAGGCTCTTGGGCGACCGCATAATGTCGTCCGGCGTGCCTTCGGCGACGATCTCGCCGCCATGGATGCCGGCACCCGGCCCCATATCGATGACGTGATCGGCAATGCGGATCGCTTCCTCGTCATGTTCGACGACCACGACCGTATTGCCGAGATCGCGCAGGCCCTTCAGCGACTCCAGCAATTTTGCATTGTCGCGCTGGTGCAGTCCGATCGAAGGTTCGTCGAGCACATAGAGCACGCCCGTCAGTCCGGAACCGATCTGCGATGCAAGCCGGATGCGCTGGCTTTCTCCGCCCGACAGCGTGCCCGAAGCGCGCGACAGCGAAAGATAGTCGAGCCCGACATTGTTCAGGAAGCGCAGCCGGGCGCGGATCTCCTTCAGGATACGCGCGGCAATTTCCTGTTGTTTCGACGACAGATGCGGATCGAGATCGCGAAACCATTCATCGGCGTGTTTGATCGACAATTCGGAAACTTGCCCGATATGCAGGCCCGCGATCTTCACCGCCAGCGCCTCCGGCTTCAGCCGGTAGCCGTTGCAGGCTTCGCAGGGGCTCGTATCCTGATAGCGTTCGAGTTCTTCGCGAATCCAGGCCGAATCCGTTTCCTTGAACCGGCGCTGCATGTTGGGCAGCACGCCTTCGAAGGTCTTCTTTGTTTCATAGCGGCGAAGGCCGTCATCATAGATGAATTTGATCTCGTCCTCGCCGGAGCCGTTCAGGATGATGTCACGCGCCCGCTTGGGCAGATCTTCCCACGGTTCGTTGAGCGAGAATTTATAATGCCGCGCCAGCGCCTCCAAAGTCTGCAGATAATAAGGCGAGGAGGATTTCGCCCAAGGCGCGATGGCGCCCTTGCGCAGGCTGAGGCTTTCATCCGGCACGATGAGCTGCGGATCAAAATAGAGCTGCGTGCCGAGCCCGTCGCAGACCGGGCAGGCACCATGCGGATTGTTGAACGAGAACAGCCGCGGCTCGATCTCGGGAATGGTGAAGCCCGAAACGGGGCAGGCGAATTTGGAGGAGAGCAACAGCCGTTTGGGCTCTTTGCCCTCTTTCACATCGGCGAATTCAACGACCAGCAGCCCCTCGGCGAGGTTGAGCGCGGTCTCGATGGAATCGGGCAGGCGGTTGCCGATATCGGGTTTCACCACGATGCGATCGACGACCACTTCGATGTCGTGCTTGATCTTCTTGTCGAGCGCGGGCACCTGGCCCAACTCGTGAAATTTCCCGTCGATCTTGACGCGCTGAAAGCCCTTCTTCTGGAGCTCGGCGAGTTCCTTGCGATACTCGCCCTTGCGGCCGCGCACGATGGGCGCGAGCAGGAAAATCCGCGTGCCCGCCTCCAGCGCAAGAATGCGGTCGGCCATCTGGCTGACGGTCTGGCTTTCGATCGGGAGCCCGGTTGCCGGCGAATAGGGGATGCCGACGCGCGCAAAGAGCAGGCGCAGATAATCGTATATCTCGGTGACGGTGCCGACTGTCGAGCGCGGATTGCGCGAGGTCGTCTTCTGCTCGATGGAGATCGCGGGCGAGAGACCTTCGATATGATCCACATCCGGTTTCTGCATCAGTTCCAGGAACTGGCGCGCATAGGCCGACAGGCTTTCCACGTAGCGCCGCTGGCCTTCCGCGTAGATCGTGTCGAAGGCGAGCGAGGATTTTCCCGAGCCCGAAAGCCCGGTGATCACCGTCAGCGTGTCGCGCGGAATGTCGACATCGACATTCTTGAGATTGTGTTCGCGCGCGCCGCGTATCGAAATGTTCTTCAGCATCGTGTCCTTCGTTTCGGGCGCGCAGCTTTGCCGGGCGCAGCCGTCACATCAATCGCGGAAAGCAAACCCGACATATGGGAACGAAAACCGGATAGGCCAGAAAAATCGCAGCATCACGGCACAGAATCATGCCACGGAACATAACAGGAACATGTCGTCGAGGGCAAGGTTATGCGTGACGTCGCCCCGAGACGTGCGGGCTGGTTTCGCGTAGGTTAGGGCCGCATCCTGGGGGCACGCGAAATGACGAACGCCATCCGTACAGTGCTGGTGTGTGCAGCTCTGGCCGTTTGCTGGGGATCTCCGGCGCATGCATTCAAGACGCTCGTGACCTTCGAGCAAAGCAATGGGGAAGACGTGTTCGCCGGGCCGATCCAGGCCACTGACGGCACGATCTACGGCACCACCACCTATGGAGGAACGGCGAATTACGGCGTGGCGTACAGCCTGTCGGCGAAGGGCAAGTACAATGTGATCTATAATTTCTGCGCGCAGGCGAATTGCGCCGACGGGGAATATCCCGTGTGGCTGACGCAAGGTGCGGACGGCAATCTCTATGGGCAAACCTATCAGGGCGGTGCCAAGAACGAAGGAACGATCTTCGAACTGACGGTGGGCGGAACGCTCACGACGCTCTATAGTTTCTGCGCGAAAAATAACTGCACCGACGGCGCGCTGCCGCAATCTGCATTGGTGCAGACATCGGACGGAACATTCTACGGAACAACGGTCATCGGTGGCAAAAACAACCAGGGCACGATTTTCAAATTTTCGCCATCCGCCGGCCTCACCACGCTCTACAGTTTCTGTTCGCAATCGGGCTGTACCGACGGCACACAACCAAATATTGGCCTGACTCTCGCGAGCGACGGAAATTTCTACGGAACCGCGGCGGAGGGCGGCAAGTTCAATCCCTGCACATCCGGCTGCGGGACGCTCTTCCGGATCACGCCGGCTGGCAAATTTACGACTCTGTATACATTCTGCTCGCAGACCAAATGCGCAGACGGCTACACGCCGCAGGGCCTGCTTGTCGAAGACGGTCATGGGAATTTGTACGGGACCACGGATGTCGGAGGCACAGCGACTCTTGGCACGGCATTCAAGATCAGCTTGAAAGGGAAGTTCACGACCCTTCATTCCTTCGATGGTAAGGACGGGATTATTCCCTATGCGGGCCTTACGCTCGCGACGGATGGAAATTTCTACGGCACCACGGATTCGGGCGGTTCCCGCGAATATGGGACGGTCTATCGCATGACGCCGTCCGGCGCAGTGACGGACGTTTATGATTTCGACGACCAGGCGAGCGGCGGAATTCTCACGGCGTCAGTCCTGCAAACGCGCGATGGAAAAATCTATGGCGGCACGCAGCAGGGCGGGGACCACAATTGCGATTCCATCGGCTGCGGGACGCTTTTCCTTTTGAAGGCGAAGAAATCTCCGGGTGCTGGGGCGCGCGAAAGCTCCGCAGACCGATGGCAAGCCACGCGAGCGAATGCCGCAATCCCGGTTTCTCCTCTGGGAGCACGTAGCACGGCATTGCCATAAGCAGTTGGAAGTGTGCGCCTATCGGGCTATGGAACGGACAGGTTCGCAAATCGCGTGAGTTCCTGTCCGGGAACTGAAACAGCTATGCGGGCCGGCGCGTTCTGGCTTCGACACTAAAATTCACATCCAGGGTTTTCCTTTGGCACCGTCCCAGCGCTCTGCGGAACACGCGCTGCAGTATCGTCCCGAGATCGACGGATTGCGCGCGCTGGCGATTCTCCCGGTCGTGCTCTTTCACTATGGCGTGCCGGGTTTTCAGGGCGGCTTTGTCGGCGTCGATGTGTTCTTTGTTATTTCGGGATATCTGATCGCCTCGCTTATCCAAAGCGAGACGGATAGCGGCGTGTTCTCGCTCGCGCAGTTTTACGAAAGGCGGGTGCGGCGCATCTTTCCGGCCTTGTTCGCGATGCTGGCAGCGGTTTCGATTGCGGCTTACCTGTATCTGTTTCCCGTCGATCTTGTCCGCTATGCGCAAAGCCTGTTTGCGACGGCGCTGTTCGGCGCCAATTTCGAATTCTGGCGCGAGTCCGGTTATTTCGACACGGTCGCCAATCAGAAGCCGCTTCTCCATCTGTGGTCCATCGCAGTCGAGGAACAATTCTATCTGTTGTTCCCGGCGCTGCTGCTGGCGCTGCGCCGCGCAACGCCCCGCACGCGCACCGGCGTCATCGCTTGTATCTTTGCGATATCATTTGCGATCGCCGCCTGGGGTGTGGTGGATGCAAAGGTCGCGACGTTTTATCTGCTGCCGGCGCGCGCCTGGGAATTGATGCTGGGGACGCTCCTGGCGCTCAAGGCGCTGCCGCGGCTGCAATCGCGTCTTACGGCCGAGATTCTCGCCGCGCTTGGCCTCGGCCTGATCGCGATCACCGTTTTTTTCTACACGCCGCAAACACCGTTTCCGGGCCCGGCCGCGCTCGTGCCCTGTCTTGGCGCCGCTCTGGTGATCTACGCAGCGAAACCCGCGACGTTCATCGGTAAATTACTCACATGGCGGCCGCTCGTTTTCATCGGACTCATCTCCTACTCACTCTATCTCTGGCATTGGCCGGTTTTTGTTTTTGCGACCTATATCGATCTGCAAGCGCCCGTCGGCATCGGCAGCGCGCTTCTGATTGCGTTGTCTTTCGTGCTGGCGATCATTTCATACCGCTACGTGGAGCGTCCGTTCCGCAAAGCGCGGTTTCGCATCCGGCGCCGCAAGGCGTTCCTTGCGGCGGCTTGCGCGATGGTTCTGACCGCTGGCCCAGCAGCATTTGCCGCTTCATCCGATGGGCTGCCCGAGCGGTTGCGTCCCGGCCTTCAGCGCATTCTTGCCGAGCAGGACGATCATGAATCGCGTATCGAGAATTGTTTCTTCCGCACCGCCAGCGATGTACGTAATCACCGGCTTTGCCGCATCGGGGCAAAGACCGGCCGGCCGACATTCCTGCTCTGGGGCGACAGTCACGCCGATGCGATTTTACCTGCTGTAGCGGCTGCGGCCGAGCGGTCCGGGCGCGCCGGTGTTTTCGCAGGTGGTGAAGCCTGTCCGCCGCTTCTGGGCGTGACGACTCCGATGCCCGGTTGCCGCGCCTTCAACGATGCAGTCACGACAAGTGCGCGGGATCCAGCGATCCGCGAAGTGATATTGGAAGCGCGGTGGGCGAAATATGCGGAAGGCTCGCCGTATGGCGAAGAGCCAAAGGGGCATGTCGTCTTGTCCGATGAATCCAACGATCAAGCTGGAGGAAGCGACAATCACGCGGTGTTCGAGCGCGGGCTTGCGCGTACGGTCGATGAACTCACAAAGCTGAACAAGAAGGTTGTTATTATTGCATCCGTTCCGGAAATCGGCTGGCCGGTGCCAGCGGTACTGGCGCGGCGCGCTCTTGCCGAAGATGCGGACTCCGTGGCTCCGGGTTTGGGTAATTATCTGCAGCGACAAAAATTCGTACTTGGTACCTTCTCCGCGATGCAACAGCGATACGGAGCAGTCGTGCTCCATCCAGATCGCATTCTTTGTGCGACGGGCACGTGCGAAGTCGCGCGCAACGGAATTCCTCTCTATCGCGACGAGCACCATCTGAGTGTTTTCGGCGCGCGCCAGCTCACCCCAATGATGGAACAGGCGTTTTGATCATTGCTCTCGGCGCTTCCACGCTCGCGAGGGCTACGGCAGCGGGAAATAGCAATTGAACAAAACAGGAACATATGCTAGAGGCGGCCAGTTCTGTCCACAGGCCGGCGGACGCTGCGCGATGGCGCGGGCGTGGGCAGGGCGGGTAACGTTGGGACATTGGAAAAGCGGAGACGGATATGGCCGGCAGCGTGAACAAAGTGACTTTGGTGGGCAATCTCGGAAAAGACCCCGATGTGCGGCGCACCAATGCGGGCGATCCGATCGTCAATCTGTCGGTGGCGACGTCTGAAACCTGGCGGGACAAGGGCACGGGCGAGCGCAAGGAACGCACGGAATGGCACCGCGTGGTGATCTTCAACGAGAACCTCGCCAAGGTGGCCGAGCAATATCTTCGCAAGGGCTCGAAAATCTATCTCGAAGGCCAGCTCCAGACCCGCAAATGGACCGACAAGGACGGCGCCGAACGCTATTCGACCGAAGTCGTGCTGCAGCGGTTCCGGGGCGAACTGGTGATGCTCGATGGCCGCAATGAAGGCGGCGGCGGACCGACCCGGATGGGTGGCGGTGGCGAGGCGCCGGCCAGCTTCGAACGCAATGAGATGGACGACGAAATCCCGTTCTGAGGGCAGGGTTTGGCGTGTCGCAGAGCCGTCGGCGCGCCTCCCTTTTTGCTGGCAATTTTGCAGTGCGGAATGCTAGGTTTTGCACCCACCTTCGGGCCTCGCAACGCGGTCTGAAAACGGCCATTTAAGGAGCACAGATTGAGCGACAACGCGGCGATCGGCAGCCCGCCGGGCGCAGGCATTAGCCCTATTGCGATCGAAGACGAGCTGAAGCGCTCCTATCTCGATTATGCGATGAGCGTCATCGTCTCGCGCGCGCTTCCCGATGCGCGCGACGGGCTCAAACCCGTGCATCGGCGCATCCTGTTTTCGATGCATGAATCCGGGAACGACTGGAACAAACCCTATCGCAAGGCGTCGCGCGTCGTCGGCGATACGATGGGTAAGTATCATCCCCATGGCGATCAGGCGATCTACGATGCGCTGGTGCGCATGGCGCAGGATTTCTCCATGCGCGTGCCGCTCATCGACGGGCAGGGCAATTTCGGCTCCGTCGACGGCGATGAGCCTGCCGCGATGCGATACACGGAAGTGCGCCGCGCCCGCATCGCGCATTCACTGACCGAGGATCTCGAGAAGGATACGGTCGAGTTCAGGGACAATTACGACGGTGCCGAAAAAGAGCCCGTCGTTTTCCCCGCGCGCTTTCCAAATCTGCTCGTCAATGGTTCAAGCGGCATTGCGGTCGGCATGGCGACCAATGTTCCGCCGCACAATCTGGGCGAAGTCATCGATGCATGCCTCGCCTATCTCGACGATCCTTCGATCAGCCTCGATGCGCTGACCGAAATCGTGCCGGGCCCGGATTTCCCGACCGGTGCATTGATCATCGGAAAGCAGGCGTCGCGCGGCGCATTGGCCCGCGGTCGCGGTCCCGTGTTGATGCGTGCGAAGGTCCACACCGAGGAACTCCGCAAGGATCGCGAAGCGCTCATTGTCACCGCCATTCCCTATCAGGTGAACAAAGCGACGATGATCGAGCGTATCGCGGAGATGGTGCGGGACAAACGTATCGAAGGCATCTCGGATCTGCGCGACGAAAGCGACCGGCACGGCATGCGCGTCGTCATCGAATTGCGCCGCGATGCATCGCCCGAAGTTGTGCTCAACCAGCTCTATCGCCACTCGCAACTACAGACGGCATTCAACGTCAACATGCTGGCGCTCAATGGCGGCCGGCCGGAACTGTTGAACCTCAAAAGTCTCATCGCGGCGTTCCTCCAGTTTCGCGAGGAAGTTATTACGCGGCGCACGCGGTACGATCTCTCCAAGGCCCGCGAGCGCGGACATATATTGGTCGGGCTCGCGATCGCAGTCGCAAATATCGACGAAGTGATTGCGCTGATCCGCGCTGCGGCCGATGCGGCAACCGCCAAGGCGCAATTGATGGAGCGCGCCTGGCCGGCGAAGGACGTGGCGCCGCTCGTATTGCTGATCGCCGATCCCCGGCACATTATTCAGGAAGACGGCACGATCCGGCTTACCGAAGAGCAGGCGAAAGCCATCCTTGAAATTCGCCTGCAACGTCTGACGGCGCTCGGCCGCGACGAACTTGCCGACGAAGTTATAAAACTCGCCGAAATCATCCGCGATCTGCTCGATATTTTACGCAGCCGCCCGCGCGTGCTTGCGATCGTGCGCAGCGAACTCGAAGAAGTGAAGCGGGATTTCGCAACGCCGCGTCTCACGGAACTGATCGACGCCGATGTCGAGATCGAAGACGAGGCGCTGATCGAGCGCGAGGACGTGATCGTCACGGTCACGCATGCGGGCTACATCAAGCGCACGCCGCTCGCCGAATATCGCGTGCAGGGCCGTGGCGGCAAAGGCCGCACGGGCATGGCGACGCGCGACGAAGATTTCGTCACGCATATCTTTGCGGCGTCGACGCATGCGCCGCTCCTGTTCTTCTCCTCGACAGGCATGGCCTATCAGCTCAAGGTCTGGCGTCTGCCGGAAGCGCGCATCCAGGGCCGCGGCAAGGCGATGGTCAATCTGTTGCCGCTTTCAGAAGGCGAACGCATTACCACCGTGCTCCCATTGCCGGAGGACACAACGGAATGGGAGAAGCTCAACGTCGTCTTCGCCACGAAATCCGGCGATGTTCGGCGCAACGAGCTTTCCGATTTCGGCAATGTGCGCGCCAACGGCAAGATCGCCATGAAGCTCGAACCGAGCGATGGAATTGTCGGCGTCCAAACCTGTACGGATGCGGACGACCTGTTGCTCACCACGCGCGACGGTAAATGCATCCGCTTCGCGCTGACGGATCTGCGTATCTTCAAGGGACGGCAGTCCACCGGTGTGCGCGGCATCAAGCTCGCATCGGGCGACGAAGTGGTGAGCCTCGCACTGTTACATCATCTCGATGCGACGCCTGCCGAAGCACGCAGCTACCTGAAGCAATCGGTTGCGATACGCCGGGCTGCAACCGGTGAGGACATCGACGAGTCGCCTGCCGATGATGCCGAGGAGAGCGGCAATGGCGAGGAGGCGATCCTCACATCCGAGCGCTATGCACAGCTCGCAGCCGCCGAACAATTTGTTCTTTCAGTGTCTGCCAGCGGCTTCGGCAAGCGTACCAGTTCCTTTGAATACCGGGTGACGGGACGCGGTGGCTCGGGAATTGTCGCCATGGCGATGGCACGAAAGAACAGCGCCATCGTTGCGGGTTTCCCCGTGGAGGAAACCGACGATATCATGCTCATCACCGATCAGGGGCAGACAATCCGGAGCCCGGTTGCCAGCGTGCGTATCGCCGGCCGCGCTACGCAGGGTGTGACACTGTTCCGGCTCGATGCGAGCGAACGCGTGGTGTCGGTCGAGCGTATCGAGGAGACTTCGGGCGAAGCGGAGGGCTGAGCGAATGACCAAGCGCCAGGTAGGCCTATATCCCGGCACCTTCGATCCGCTGACCCTCGGACATCTCGATATCATCCAGCGCGCAGTGAAGCTTGTCGATCATCTGGTGATCGGCGTTGCGACCAATCCTTCGAAATCGCCGATGTTCACGCTCGAAGAGCGCGTGGCCATGGTCCGTGACGAAACCGCGAGGCTCGGTGGAAGCGGCCGTGCCACCATCGGCGTGGAAACATTCGATTGTCTGCTGATGCAATATGCGGAGCAGGTCGGCGCAACCGTCATCGTGCGGGGATTAAGGGCCGTTTCGGATTTCGAATATGAGTTCCAGATGGTCGGCATGAACCAGCGCCTCAATCCGGAAATAGAAACCGTATTCCTGATGGCGGACCCGCGGCATCAGGCGATCGCATCCAAACTGGTCAAGGAAATTGCGGTGCTGGGCGGCAATGTAGCGCCGTTCACCACGCCGCATGTGGCAAAGCTCCTCACCGAGCGGGCAAAATTGAGAAAGGCGAACTGATGACGACCGATCCCGAAAATACACTGACGCTTACGCTCAAAACTGGCGATGTGAAGATCGCGCTGAGGCCTGACCTCGCGCCCCTGCATGTCGCACGGATCAAGGAGCTCGCAAACCAGGGCTTCTATGACGGCATTGTGTTTCATCGCGTGATTCCGGGCTTCATGGCGCAGACCGGCGATCCGACCGGCACAGGCGGCGGTGGCTCGAAGCTGCCGAATCTCAAGGCCGAATTCTCGGCCGAGCGGCATGTGCGCGGCACGCTGTCGATGGCACGTACGTCAGATCCCAACAGCGCCAATAGCCAGTTCTTTATCTGCTTTGCGGATGCGCCCTGGCTCGATCGTCAGTACACGGCGTTTGGCCAGGTGGTGAGCGGCATGGAGCATGTCGACGCGATCAAGAAGGGCGGCGAGCATAATAACGGCGCCATCTCTGGCGAACCGGACAAAATCGTAAAAATGCGCGCGGGCGGGGAGTAGCCCACAGTCGCAACCGTTTTCGTTGATCCAACTACGGAAGAACCGCCAAGGCGCCAAGACGCTGAGGCGACACGAGAACCCACACGCGAACATGACCGCGTTGCGCGGGAGATTGTGGATTCGCCGTTCACTCCACGCTCGGACCGGGATTGTTGGAATCCGTCTATGAGCAGTGTCTGACCTATGAGCTCGGCGCGCGTGGCCTCGTTGTCGAGCGACAGATCGCTGTCCCGGTCGTGTATCGCGGTGTGCGGATCGAGGCAGGATTCCGGATGGATTTGCTGGTAGAATCGGTCGTGGCGGTCGAGATCAAAGCAGTGGAAAGGTTGATGCCTGTTCATAACGCACAGTTGCTTACGTATTTGAAGTTATCCGGCCTTTCGCTTGGTATCCTTATTAACTTCAATTTCCCGCGAGTTAGGCATGGCATTCGTCGCTTTGTGCTATCAAGCTAGCCGCAGTGCCTTGGCGTATTAGCGCCTTGGCGGTTGGTTCTTCTTGTGACGCATTCGGCAATATTATGTGTCGTGGGCCTGGATTGTTGTTGCGGGGGCATCTGATTAGAAACGGGTCGTGACAAGGAGCAGCTTACGCATGGCATCCATTCCTTTTATCGATCTTCAGGCGCAGCGGAAGAAGCTTGGCGCCTCGCTGGAGCGCGCGATTTCCGAGGCGGTCGAGGGAGGGCAATGGATATTGGGTCCGCAGGTGCGGGTACTCGAAGAACAACTCGCCGCTTTTGCCGGCGTCAAACATGCCATTTCCTGTGCCAACGGCACGGACGCGCTGTTGATCATCTTGCGCGCCTGGAATGTCGGTGCGGGCGATGCCGTGTTTGTTCCGGCCTTTACCTTTGCAGCCTCGGCGGAAGTCGTCGCGCTTGTCGGCGCAACTCCCGTCTTTGTCGATGTGCTGGAAGATACGTTCAACATGTCGCCCGCGAGTCTCGAAGCAGCCATCGCAATGGTGAAACGCGAAGGCAAATTCCGCCCGCGCGTGGTGATGCCGGTCGATCTGTTTGGTCAGGCTGCGGATTACGACGCGCTGGAGCCGATTGCCAAACGCGAAAATCTTCTGGTGCTCTCCGACACGGCACAAGCGTTCGGTGCGACGCTCCGCGGTCGCCGCACGGGCGCCATCGGCGACGCAGCAGCCACGAGTTTCTTCCCGGCGAAGCCGCTCGGTTGCTATGGCGATGGCGGTTGCAGCTTCACCAATGATGACGAGCTCGCCGGGCTGCTGCGTTCCATTCGCATGCACGGGCAGGGACGCGACAAATATGAAAACATCCGCATCGGCGTGAATTCCCGGCTTGATACCATCCAGGCTGCAATCCTCCTCGAGAAGATGAAAATCTTTCCGGAGGAACTCGAATTGCGCGAGCGCATCGCGCGGCGTTATTCGGAAGGTTTCGCGCGTTCGAACCGCATCCGGCCGCCGCATGTCGTAGACGGCGCGCAATCCAGCTGGGCGCAATACACCATTCAGGTGCCCGAACGCGATCGTGTGAAAGCCGATCTGGAGGCGAAAGGCATTCCGGCGCAAATCTATTACCTCACGCCGCTCTCCGTTCAGCTCGGATATAACACATATCCGTCTGTGCCGCTTCCGGTCAGCGAAGCGCTCGGACATACTGTGTTGAGTCTGCCGATGCATCCCTATCTTGACGAAGCGACGCAGGACCGGATCATCGAAGCCGTTCTGGAAAGCGTTGGGAAAACGCATTGAACCGCCAAGGCGCCAAGACGCCAAGGGGTCCGAGGGTACGAAACGAGTATCAAATACCCGCAATGATTACTTGCGCGCGAATGCGCGCGATTATTTCTGTCCAATTTGCGCCACTGTGCATCACGTTGCCTGATTTTTCTTGGCGTTTTGGCGCCTTTGCGGTTCAATCCTAACCCATGGACGTTTCGCTGTTCGATTTCGACTTGCCGGAGGATCGCATTGCGCTGCGGCCCGCGTCGCCGCGCGACAGCGCCAAAATGCTTGTGGTGCAGCCGGACGGCACTCTGATACATGCGCATGTGCGCGACTTGCCGGATTATCTGCGCGCAGGCGACGTACTCGTTGCCAATGACAGCCGGGTGATTGCTGCCCGTCTGCATGCGCGCCGTGGTCCCGATGGACCCGCCATCGAACTTCTTCTGCACAAACGTATTTCGACGGATCGATTTTTCGCGCTGGCGCGGCCGGCACGAAAGTTATCCGCAGGAGACGAACTCATTATCTCTGACGGGTTCGTCGCGCGTGTTGTAGCGCGGCGTGAAGCCGGAGAAATGGAAATCGCGTTTCCAGTCGGAGGCAAGGAACTTGACGCGGCAATTGCCCAATTCGGCGAGATGCCGTTGCCGCCCTATATCGCCCGGCGCCGCCCCACGGATGCGCAGGACGCGTGTGACTATCAGACGGTCTTCGCATCGCATGCAGGCTCCGCAGCAGCCCCGACAGCTGGGCTGCATTTCACGCCGGAATTATTGAACCGTCTCGCCGCCGCTGGCATCGGCCGCACACAGGTGACATTGCATGTCGGTCTTGGCACGTTTCTGCCGATGAATGCGGATGACACGTCGAAGCACAAGATGCACAGCGAATGGCTGCAGCTTTCGACGGAGTCCGCCGACATCATAAACACCGCGCGCGCCGCTAAGGGACGCGTGGTAGCTGTCGGCACGACGTCATTGCGTACGCTTGAGACGGTGGCGGTCGCCGATGGAACGCTTCACGCCCTTGAGGGCGAAACGGATATTTTCATCACGCCCGGTTACGCGTTCAAGGCTGTCGATGTGCTGTTGACGAATTTCCATCTGCCCCGCTCGACTTTGTTCATGCTGGTCTGTGCCTTTGCCGGGCTAGACACCATGAAGCGTGCCTATACCGAGGCTATTGCCATGGATTATCGCTTCTATTCCTATGGCGATGCCTGTCTGTTATTCCGGCCGGCATGAGCAAAATTCAATTCGATATCGAGGCGCGCTGCGGCGCGGCGCGAAAAGGTGTCATCCGCATGCCGCGCGGAGACATCGCGACACCGGCCTTTATGCCGGTCGGCACCGCAGCGACCGTCAAGGCCATGCTGCCGGAGTCCGTGCGCGAAACCGGCGCCGATATTGTCCTGGGCAATACCTATCATCTGATGCTCAGGCCCGGCGCGGAGCGTATCGCGCGGCTCGGCGGACTCCACGCATTCATGGGCTGGGATCGGCCCATCCTCACCGATTCCGGCGGTTACCAGGTGATGTCACTGTCGGGGTTGCGGAAGCTCTCCGAAGAGGGCGTCGAATTCCGTTCGCATATCGACGGCAGCAAGGAATTTCTTTCGCCGGAACGCGCGATGGAGATCCAGCGGTTACTGGGCTCCGATATCCAGATGGTGCTCGACGAATGCCCCGCATGGCCGGCAAGCGAAGATGCGATCGAAACCTCACTTGCGCTCTCCATGCGATGGGCGCGGCGCAGCAGAGTGGCGTTCGGCGAGCAGCCCGGCCGTGCCTGTTTCGGCATCGTGCAGGGTGGCACCTATGCCTATCTGCGCCGGCGGTCCGCAGAAGAACTGCTCGAAATCGGTTTCGATGGATATGCCGTAGGCGGCCTTGCGGTCGGCGAAGGGCAGGCCGAGATGTTTGAAACATTGGATGCCACGGTTTCGCATCTTCCGGCCGATCGTCCACGCTATCTGATGGGCGTCGGCAAGCCGTCCGACATTGCGGGCGCGGTGCTGCGCGGCATCGATATGTTCGATTGCGTATTACCTACGCGCTCCGGGCGAAACGGCCAGGCGTTCACGCGCGAAGGCTCGCTCAATCTCCGCAATGCGCGTTTCGCGGAAGATGCGGCGCCATTGGACGCCGCTTGCCCGTGCCCCGCCTGCCGCAAGTATAGCCGGGCCTATCTGCATCACGTCGTCAAAGCCGGAGAGATCATCGCCAGCATGCTCATTACCTGGCACAATCTCACTTATTATCAGCAGCTGATGCGCGTGCTGCGAAAAGCGATTCTCGACGGCAACCTGCCGGAGCTCGTGGCGCAGATCGCTGCCAGAGATAAGCGCGAGATGCAGAGCGACGCTTAAAGCAGGTCGAATTGGGCGCTTTCTTTGGGGCGCCTACGTTGCGGCGCTGCCTGTTCGGACAATCGGCGTTTCGGCCAGTCTTGCGGTGTAAACACTGCGGCCATGCGATCGGTATTTTGGCGTATAGCTACGCGTTCGAGGTGGGGCTGGATGAGGGCTCACGATAGATTCGATTGCCCAACCAGGAACCGGCGCCTTCCTTCGATGATGTTCGCGCCCAAAAGCTTCGAGGGAGCGCCAACAGCACGCACAGGAAATAGCAGGCGACGCCCGTCCAATAGGCTTCGGCGATCCCGTATTCCATCGAGAGCGCCATGCCAAGAACCGATGCGAACACCGATGCGGCGCCATTCACGCCCCAGAACCAGGCCTGTTGTTCTGCGAACTCCCTGCTCAGGATCATGCCGGTGGGAAACATCATTCCCATGCAGAAACCGGCTGGGGCCAACAACGCAACGCTTGCCGCTATTCTCTCCGGAATACCGACTCCGCTCAACATCGTTGTTATCTTCGGGGTGAGCAACCCCACCATGCAGAGCACGATGAAACATAGCGCCGACCGATACCACAATGTAGCGGAGGTATCCCCTGGCTTGACCGTGAAACTTCCAAGACCGCCCGACAGCAGGAGGGAAAAAAGCAATACGGTGAGGCCAAATACCGGGTCCCCCAGGAATACCATCAGCCGCTGCATTTGTGATATCTCGATCAGCATGAATCCCAGGCCAATGCCGGCGAAATAGCAGAGATTTGGCACCATCGGCTTCAGCGGCGCCTGATATGCCGATCGGCTGAGTGGACGTATGACAAACAAACATACGGACAGGAATGTGGCGATCAGGAGAAATCCAACAATTTCAACGGCGACATTGTTGAACGAATTTGCGCCTTTATCTACCTGCATATGTGCCGCCAGAGATGCAAACGGCTTCCACGTATAGAAGAAAAATGGCCGGTTATCGGTCGGCGCAGTAATGTCCACCGGAAGTGTGTCATAAAACGTCGGGTCGGCGCGGCCGGAGATGATGATTCCGCTGATTTGATCGAACGAGGTAGCAGGATCGATGATAATCTTGAAACCTTGGGCCGCAGCCGTGCGGTGGGCTTGAGCAATTTCGGTGGCGGTGAATGGGCTCGTGCTGACCAGTACCGTGACGATGCGGTTCACCTGGAACGCCAGGATATGCGAACGCAGATCGCGATCAGGAACACCTCGTTCCTTGAGAGTTTCGGTTGCCAGGGAAAGGAGACGGTAGAATTCATTCCTGTGAGCATTGGGGTCAAACCAACGCGAGACTTCCAACACTCCCGCCGGATGCAGGCGGGCCAGAAGCTCTTTCCACGCGTCGACCGTATAGAGTTTGTTCTCCGACATGGTCAGGCCGCCTGCTGCGGTGGCGGCCCAGGTATCGATAAGCGAGATCTGGATCAGGTCGAAGTTTTCGTGGCTCTGATTAATCCAGCTGCGTGCCTCGGCGTTGACCAGCGAGACATCCGGACGCTTGTAGAAATTGCCGGTGAAGTCGGCGAAGCGCCTGGTGAGAATCTCGAAGATCGCAGGATTCAATTCAATTCCGGTCACGTGCTTGACGCCGAAATAGAGTGCCGACATCACGTCCCGGCCGCCACCTACGCCGACGACTGCGACCGTTTTCATCGGGCGCAAATGATAGGCGACATTGATGACATCGTTACCCAGATAGGAGAGCGGTGCGAGATGGACGCCGTCGAAATGCGTGATCACTGTCGCAGCGTCGGCATCGATATCGAGCCAGAGCTGACCGATCGGCTTCCTCTGCGGATGACCAAATCCCCAGCCGTAGGGGCCCCCGTTTCCACCAATGATGGCGTTTGCATAGGGTATTACCCGAACGCGGGAGAGCGCATTCCAGCGCTCGAAAATAATATGATCCTGCCGCGAACCCTTTGCCCAGACGACGCGGAAATGATCGCGACCTGAGACGTAAAGCGCTGTCTGCACAAGGCAGAGCGCGCAAAGTACGCCGGTGAGAATTCCTGCAGTGCGCGACAGCGGCGTTTTCGGCGGCGCCATAATACATGCGGAAAGCCCGACAAGAGCTGCCAGCGCGAGAAAAATGCTGATTGGATCGACAAAAAACAGAAGCGCCACGATGCCCACGCAGCCGGTTGCCGCACCAACAAGATCGGCCGCATAAAGCCTGCCGACCGAGTGTTTTGATCGGGTCAAAATGAGCGTGACGCAGATGCCGCTGAATACCAGTGGAACCACGAACAGCATCATGGATAGAACGACCAGCAGGAAGCCGACGTTATTCGGGACAAGCAGGGGGATATAAAGAAACCAGAACACCGCTAGAATGCTGGTGACCGCAAAGCGTAACGCTGCTTTGCCCAGTTCCGAGTCGAGTTGTTCCGCAGAAAAGCGGGATTTGTTGAGATATACGCGTTCGGCGCCGATAGTCAGGCCGAGCATGACCAATGAAACGCCCGCAAACGCAAAGTGATAGTAGAGCATCACGCTGAAAAGTCTTGTCAGCAAGACCTGATAGGCAAGTACCGCGAATGCAATGATGAAAATCCCCACGAAATGCGCGGGCCTTCGAGTCGGAATGGGTGAAGTCATGATTGCAGCCTTCGCGGTTGGCGAACGGAGAGATGGCAGCATTATCCGCATATGGTCTTTACGCATCGTAAATCATGTTGGAACGGGGATTGCGTAAATCGCGAGGCTACGGCGCCCGGAACGACGCCAGAATTCTCATCGCGCGGATACCGGCAATGGACTCTGGCGAAGTGGGCAGGGGGCTAGAACAGATCGAATTGCCGGGTTTCTTTAGGGCGTGCGCTTCGCGGGTTCACCTGTTCGGACAAATCCCAGTCGGCTTCGACCGGAGCCAACAACATCTCTTTCAGCTCTGTCGCCGAAGCTGGTGTTTCACCCAGCCATGCCGGCCAGTCTTGCGGCGCAATCACCGCAGGCATGCGATCGGTAACCGCAGCGAGCAGCGGATTGGTGGGAACCGTCACCATGACGAAAGTGAGTAGTTCGTCTTCGTTTGGATGTGTCCAACGCTCCCAGATCGCAGCAAGTGCGATGGGGTTACCATCACGCGGTGTAACAACCCATTGTTTCACTTTCCCGTTCGGCAGTTCCTCGCCGACATTGAAGGATTTCACCACAACAAGACCGCGCGCCTGCGCAAAGGCGCCGGCGAAAGTAGGAAGCGAATCGATCGTTTCCGCGCGGGCATGCATGTGTCGGGGCTGCCGCTGGGGCACCGTCGCGTACCGGTCCGCGAACCCCCAACGCATCGGCCTGCATTCTCTTTGCCCACTCTCGTCGAGGCGGATGACATCTGCGAATCGCATCGGTGTTCGCAGTTCAAATTCGCTTTCCTGGGATAGCGCGGCGGCGGCCACAAGGTGTGCGAAGTCCGTGAGCACGGCCCAGCGCTTCATCTGGATGAATTTTCCGCACATCGGCCCGGATTTTCCTTCGGCGCATCGGATGAATCACAGAATTGCGGCCCCGGGCGTCGCGGTGCAACGGAGAAAGAACGGAGAGGAAACACGAATCCGGGCCGCCCGGCAGGGCTTGCGCATTGCCCGCAGCCCTCTAAGGATTCGTCCTACGGTCGCTCGCGGGGAGCTGGGGAAGGGGCCGCAACAAGAAGATCGGGGTGTCGTATGGCCAATGCTTTCGCGGCTCTGAAGAGCCAGGATTTTGGAGTGCTCGATTCGGACGGGGCGTTATTGGGGCATTTAAGGGTCAAGCCGTCTTTCATTTCGTGGCGCATAGCCGGGGAAACAAAGTGGAAGCGGGTGAAACTCGACAGGTTTATCGAACTGGTGGCCGATGAGGGGGAGGAGTCGGACAATTAGGCTGCATTCCGGCGGATGCGGGGAGAGAATGCGCGCCCGCTTATTTTCCGGAGTGGTCGCCGGCGTTTCGGGTGCGGTGATTGGCGCGAGAGAACTGCCCCAGCCATGTTGACCACCCACGCCGCGGACCCTATGGTCCGCCGCCCTTTGGCAGAGCCCGTAGCTCAGGGGTAGAGCATCTGACTTTTAATCAGAGGGTCGATGGTTCGATCCCATCCGGGCTCACCAACTCAAATCAAAGACCCGGAAGCTATTTGATAACCCGGAGACGGCGGAATAATCCGGCCCTCCGGGTGACGTCACGGGTAACGCGGTGAATTTTTTCCTGCCGTCATGACACGTTAAAACAAAGATTGTTCGGTCGCCGCGTTATCGGGCTTCTTTGCCGGAGCCGTTCTTCTGCGGTGTTGCCCACGGAATGACGTCTGAGTGTAACACCAAATAAAAAGCCCCGCCGAAGCGGGGCTTTCTACCG